>JAFXYJ010000094.1 GCA_017541825.1 Oscillospiraceae bacterium
AAGGCTGTGTTTTTGGAAGGACGAGCAGCGGAGTGAATGAGCTTTCGAGCCTGCGAGGAAGCGAACGATACGAAGCTTGCGAGGACGCGGTGGCGCGGCCGGCGGCGCTCATACCTGTTGAGTTATCATGTTAAGAGGCTTCCGCCTGCAGTCCTGCACCGAGCCTTTTCTTTCTCGCGTATCTTTCTTTTGGGCTTTTCAAAAGAAAGATACACAAAGAAAAAGGCGCATTACCTGAGATAACCACCGACAATGGAGCTGGATGGAGCTGCCCCGGTCACGGATAAAAGCGCATTACGTCGGGCAACCACCGACAATGGAGCTGAATGAAATAAACCCCGGTCAAAGACAAAAGCACCTCCCCGGTTACGGTATCTTTCTCACCGCGCGCTTGTTGTGTTTGATCACAAATCCGCGCGGCGCGAAGGCAACTCTCTTGTTGCATATTACAAATAATATGCTATAATTGACTGTGTACGGCCGCCGGCCGGCCGTACGGGACTGCGCCGCGGACACCATCTGCGCTTTCCACAAGAGACAACAGTCATAGGAGGTTATGTCCATGCGACAAAAGGAATGCGTTGCCATGCTTCTGGCCGGCGGCCAGGGCAGCCGGCTTGGCGTTCTCACGGAAAAAATAGCGAAACCGGCCGTTTCTTTCGGGGGAAAGTACCGCATGATCGACTTCTCCCTGTCCAACTGCGTCAACTCCGGGATCGACACTGTCGGTGTGCTGATCCAGTACAAGCCCACGCTGCTCAACCGCTATTTGGGCACCGGCGCGGCCTGGGACCTGGACGCCGCCTGGGGCGGCGTGCACATCCTGCCCCCTTACGCCACCCAGACCGGCGGCGAGTGGTATGAGGGCACGGCCGACGCTATCTACCACAATATCGACTTCATCGACGAGTACAATCCCGAATACGTTCTGATCATCTCCGGCGACCATCTCTATCAGATGGACTACACGCTGATGCTCGACTTCCACAAGCGCAACCGGTCCGATCTCACCGTCGCGGTCAAGACCGTGCCCTGGGAGGAGGCCAGCCGCTTCGGCATCATGAGCGTGGACGATGAGATGCACATCACCCGATTCTCCGAAAAGCCGAAGGAGCCCGACAGCAATCTGGCGTCCATGGGCATCTACATCTTTACCTGGAAGACCCTGCGCGAAGCGCTGCTGACCGACCACGAGGACACCGCGAGCGAAAAAGACTTCGGCAAAAACATCATCCCCATGCTGCTTCAGGGCGGCAAAAGCCTCTTTGCCTACATCTACGACGGCTACTGGATGGACGTGGGGACGATCCCCAGTTACTACTCCACCCAGATGGAGCTGCTCAACCCCGACGCGGAGTTCAAGCTCATGGACAGCAAGATGCACATCCTGTCCAACATCAACGAGCACCCCGCCAGCTTCCTGTGCGGGGAAGGCGACGTGGACGACGCGATGATCTGCAACGGCTGCGAGATCCACGGCAGCGTCACCCACTCGATCCTCTCTCCCGGCGTCACCGTGGAAAAGGGCGCCGTGGTCCGCGACTCCATCCTGCTGCCCGACTCCACCGTCGGCGCGGGCGCGGTGGTGGAGCGCACGATCCTCAACGAGAAAGCCTCCATCGCCCCCGGCGCCAAGGTCGGCGGTCCGGACAAGATCACCGTGGTCGGCGACAGCGCCGTCATGGAAGTTTAAGGAGGTGCCCGCATGTACCATACCATAGGACTGATCACCGCCAACTTCGACATCGGCGGCTTCGGCGTCATCACCGAGGAACGGCCCTCCGTATCCATCCCCTTCGGCGGCCGCTACCGTCTGATGGATTTCGCCCTGAGCAATATGGTCAACGCCCGCATCCAGACCGTGGGCATGATCACTCCCTACCGTTACCGCTCCATCATCGACCACATCGGCGCGGGCAAGGAGTGGGACCTCGACCGGAAAAGCGGCGGCCTGTACATCATGCCCGGCACCGTCTACGGCTTCCGTGAATCGGATAGCCGGTTCCTGTTCCGGGATATCCAGCAGAACCTGCGGTTCTTTGAGTCCGCCGCGGACTATGTGCTCGTGAGCAGCGGCGCGCTGGTGTGCAACATAGACTATGCCGACATGCTCGACCGCCACGATCTGGCCGGCCGCAGCGTGACCATGCTCTGCCGCAGAACAAAGCCCGGCGAGCACCGCCGGGGCTACTATCTCAACATGACCGAGAACGGCATCGTCTCGGACATCACCCTCGGCGATCAGGGCGATTACCTGTTCCTCGACAGCTTCATCATCAATCGCTCCCTGCTGCTGCGGCTGACCCGGGATTTCGCAAACCTCGGGCAGATGGATCTCATCGAGATCCTGCGGCTGGCCATGAACAGCATCACCGTGGGCAGCTACGTCTTTGACGGCTATGTGGCCAATCTGGCCGGCATCCGGGACTACTTCCAGTCGAGCATGGAGCTGCTGCAGCGGCCGGTGCGCCGGGAGCTCTTCAATCCCGAACGCCAGATCCGCACCAAGATCCACGACACGCCTCCCGCCCTCTATGCCAAAGGCGCGGTCGTGCGCAATTCCCTGATGGCCGCGGGCAGCGTGGTGGAGGGCACGGTGGAAAACAGCGTGATCTTCCGCTCCGTGCGCATCGAAAAGGGAGCCGTGATCAAAAACTGCGTGCTCATGGAAAAGAGCGTCGTCAAGGCCGGGGCCTGTCTTGAAAACGTGGTCTGCGACCGCTCGGTCACGATCACCGGGGGCACCCGTATCCAGGGGACGCCCGAGGCCCCCTGCGTCCTGCCGAAAGGCGGCGTCATATGAAAAAACTCAACGTCCTTTTCGCGTCCTTCGAAGCATCCCCCTTCATCAAGACCGGCGGTCTGGGCGACGTGGCCGCAGCGCTGCCCGGCGCCGTGTCCTGCCCGGATATCGAGGTCCGCGTGGTGCTGCCCAAGCTGGCGCAGATCGGTCAGGAATATGTGGACCAGATGCGGTTCATCTGCTCGTTCTACGTGCCTCTGGGCTGGCGCAACCAGTACTGCGGCCTGTTCGAGCTCCAGCGCGGCGGCGTGACATGGTACTTCCTCGACAACGAGTATTACTTCAAGCGGGGCGAGCCCTACGGCTATTTTGACGACGCCGAGCGCATGGCCTTTTTCTCCAAGGCGATCTGCGAGTGCTGCCGGTATCTGCCGGACTTCTTCCCCGACGTGCTCCACTGCAACGACTGGCACACAGCCCTGGCGCCGGTGTTCCTGCGGGAGATGTACCGCTACGCGCCGGACTACGCCCAGATGAAAACGGTCTACACGATCCACAACCTGAAATTCCAGGGGCAGTACGATCCCCGCATCCTCGGCGACGTCCTGGGGCTCTACGACATCCCCGCCGCCCGGGACCAGCTCCTGCGCGACTACGGCAACTGCGTCAACTTCATGGCAGGCGCGGTGCATTACGCCGACCGGGTCACGACCGTCAGCCCCACCTATGCCAGAGAGATCTGCACTCCCTATTTCGGCGAGGGCATGCAGGATCTGTTCATCGAGCGCAGCGGCGTCCTGTCCGGCATACTCAACGGCATCGACACCGCCTCCTATAACCCGAGCACGGATCCCGCCCTGGCGGCCAACTTCAACGACCCTATCGGCAAGACGCCTAACAAGACCGCCCTGCAGGCGGAGGTCGGGCTGGAGGTGGATCCCGAGGTGCCGCTGTGCGCCGCGGTGAGCCGCCTCACCGAGCAGAAGGGCTTCGATCTGCTCAACGCCGTGGCCGAGGAAATGCTCGACGTATGTCAGATCGTGATCCTGGGCACAGGCGAGCGCAGCTATGAGGACTATTACCGGTATCTGGCCCACAGACATCCCGGCCGGTTCAGCGCCCAGATCCTTTTCTCCGAGCCTCTGTCCCGCCGCATCTACGCCGGTGCCGACCTGTTCCTGATGCCGTCGAGGTTCGAGCCCTGCGGGCTGAGCCAGATGATCTCCATGCGCTACGGCACGATCCCCGTGGTACGCCGTACCGGCGGCCTGGCCGACAGCGTCATGCCCTACAACCCCGAGACCGGGGAGGGCACCGGCTTCGGGTTCAACAATTACAACGCCCACGAGCTGCTCTTTACCGTACAGGCAGCCTGCCGGCTGCACAACGACAGCCCTGCGGCCTGGGAGAACCTGCAGCGGGCGGCCATGGCCCAGGATTTCAGCTGGGATGCCTCTGCCATCGAATACCGTAAGCTTTATCGAGGTTTGTTTGAATGATCGTCCACAACTCCAGAGAAGAAAGCTTCCGCCGTCCCTTCGGGGCGGCGGAAGTTTCCGCGGAAATCGAACTCGCGGCGGTCTGTCAATCGGCGGGGGAGATGACGCTGCGGCTCCACACCTTCACCGGCGAGGACCGCTTTCTGCCCATGACGGCTGCCGGCGGCGGCCGCTTCACGATTCGCATCACCGCGCCGGAGACGCCCTGCGTCCTCTGGTACGCCTTCCGTGCCGGAGACGAGGAGAGCGCGTATTTCCAGATCACCGTCTATGACTATGCCCCGGTCCCTGCCTGGTGGAAGGACGCGGTGGTCTACCAGATCTTCCCCGACCGCTTCGCCCGGGAGAGCGGCTGGGTGCCGAAGGAACCGGAAAAGCGAAAGGGCTCCCACCGTTTTTTGATCCGCGACTGGGACACGCCGGCGTTTTATCCCCGGGGCGAGAACAACGACGTCACCTCCTGGCCCTTCTGGGGCGGCACGCTGCGGGGCATCGAGGAAAAGCTGCCCTACCTGCGCTCGCTGGGCGTGACGGCGCTGTATCTGAACCCGATCTTCGAGGCCGCCAGCAGCCACCGCTACGACACCGCGGACTATACCCGCATCGACCCGCTGCTGGGCACGGAGGAGGATTTTCGCTCCCTGTGCGCGGCGGCCCGGGCGCAGGGGATCCGCATCATCCTCGACGGGGTGTTCAACCACACCGGCGCCGACAGTGTTTACTTTGACGCCTGCGGCAACTACGGCACGGGCGAAAAATACCGCTCCTGGTACCGTTTCGGCGAGCAGTACACCCATGGCTACGAGTGCTGGTGGGACGTCCCCGGGCTGCCCGATGTGGAGGAGAACGATCCGACCTACCGGGAATTCCTCTGCGGGGAGGACGGCATCGTCCGGCGCTGGCTGCGCCTGGGCGCCTCCGGCTGGCGGCTGGACGTGGCCGACGAGCTGCCCGACAGCCTGATCCGGGAGATCCGGTCCGCCATGAAATCCCTGGACCCCGACAGTCTGCTGATGGGAGAGGTCTGGGAGGACGCCAGCAACAAGGTCAGCTATGACCGGCTGCGCGAATATTTCCTGGGCCACGAGCTGGACGCCACGATGCACTATCCCTTCCGGGAGGCGGTGCTCGGTTTCCTGCAGGGGAGCATGACGGCACAGCAGTGCGCCGACAGGTTCTGGACCATCCAGGAGCACTACCCGCGGGAAAACCTGTACGCGGCGATGAATCTGATCGGCAGTCACGACCGGGAGCGTGCGCTGACCGTGCTCGGCGGGGACAGATCCCTGCTGAAGCTGGCGTTCTTTCTGCAGTTCGTCCTGCCCGGCGTCCCCTGCATCTATTACGGCGACGAGGCCGGCATGACCGGCGGAGCGGATCCCTACAACCGGGGCAGCTTCCCCTGGGGCCGGGAGGATGCCGAGCTCGGCGCGTATCTGCGCGGGCTGACGGAGATGTATGCCGATCACCACGCTCTGCGGGGCGGCGCGTGCGAGCCGGTGTCCTTCGGCGCGGACGTGCTCGGCTGCCGCCGCACGGACGGCGGGGAAGCCCTGCTGGCGCTGGTGAACCGCTCGGACGCCGACATCGACTGCTTCGGCGTCACGGTCCCCGCAAAGGGCGCGCTGCTCACCCCGGCGTGAGCTTTTTCCGTGACCGGGGGTCGGTGCTTTTTCCCGGATGTAATACTGATTTGCAGGCAATTCGCTTTTTCCTTCTATCGGGGCAGCCTCATCCAGCTCCATTGTCGGTACGATACCCAGGTAATGCGCATTTTTCTTTGCGTATCTTTCTTTTGAAAAGCCCAAAAGAAAGATACGCGAGAAAGAAAAGGCTTGGTGCAGGACTGCAGACGGATGCCTCTTAAGTCTATCGCTCAAGAGGTATCAGCGCCGCCGGTCGCGCCACCCCGCTTGCGCTGCGGCGCTTGGTTGGTAATTGGTTTAAGCTTAGCACTCTCACCCCGCTGCCGCGGGTTCGGAAACTGCCGGCGTACCGTCTTGCCGTACGGGCGCTTCTTTAAGGGCCCGTACATCGTCAACTCACGCACTACGCAGCGCCGGAGCGAAGCGGGGTGGCGCGGACGGGGTTGCTGGAACCCATTCAATCCAGCAGCAAGTTAAAAACGCTGTGCCTGAAGTCTTAGGGGGGGTCCAGGGGGACACATTTGCAGTGTCCCCCTGGCTGTCTTTTCTCCTGCGTGGTCTTTTCTGCAGCACAGAAAAGACCCGCAAAAAAGCGAATTGCCTGAAAGTTAGTATAACAATGGAGCAGAACCGGTCCACCCCGGTCACGGTGCCCCATATTTCCTGTAAAAAAGAGCTGCCGCAGACGTCCTGCGGCAGCTCTTTTTTTACAGGCGGAAGCGACCCTCCAGGGCGAGATACTGGTCGAACAGCAGCCGGCTGACCCGACCGCCGTAGATATAGGCGGGGTGGTCGTTGTAGTAGAGCCTGTCGGAAAAATCCTTGTTCATCAGCACCACGGTGTAGTCGCCGTAGGGGGTGTGCACAAGCCCGCCGTCGCTGCGGCAGGCGTCCATGCTCCCGCTTTTGGAGGCGACATAGATCAGCTCCTCCTCGCCGGTGTCCTCGCTGTCGAGGAACCAGGGCGGGAGATCACGGGTGAGCATGGAATTGTAATGCTGGCGGCGGAAGATGGCGAGCATCTGCCGGTCGGCCTCGGGGCTGATGAGCTCTCCGCGGGCCATGCGCGCGAACATGCTGCCGTAGTCCCGGGGCGTGGTGGTGCCCAGCTGACGGTAGCGGTCGAAGTGGATGGGATTGTGGAGCACGGTGTCCCGGCAGCCGAGGGCCTGGATGCACTCGTTGATCGTATCCTGGCCCAGATAGTCGATCATCATGTTGGTGGCGATGTTGTCGCTGACGATGATCATCAGCGTTGCCACGTTGAACACCGGCATGGCCGTGCCGAAGGCCAGGTCACGGAACACGCCGCTGCCCTCGACGAATTCGTCCTTCCGGTAGACCAGCTCGTCGGTGAGACTGGCCTTTCCCTTGCCGATCCGGTCGAAAAGACAAGCGAGGATGTAGGTCTTGATCGTGCTGGCGGTCTCGAACTTCTCGTCGGCGTCGATGGCGATCACGTTGCCGCGCAGATCGTCCGCGTATACGGACATGTGGCCGTCGTAGCTCTTGAGCTCGGCCTCGATGCGCTTTTCCAGCGTCAGCTTCGGATGGGTCATATCAGTAGGCCTCCCCGGCGGGCAGAAATTCCTTGAGCAGCCGCAGGGCGTTGCCGTGGAAGATCTTTTCGATCTCGTCGTCGGAAAAGCCGCCGCGGTGGAGCTCATGCTCCAGCATGGGCAGGCAGGAGCAGTCGTACATCTCCAGCGGGGGTTCGATGCCGTCAAAGTCCGAGCCCAGGGCGATCATATCGATGCCGCCCACGCTGCGGATGTGGTCGATATGCCTGGCCATCAGGGCCACGGTGCTGCGCCGGGCCTTCGGGTCCGGATTCGGGTCGATGAATTCCGGGCAGTAGTTGATGCCGGTGAGCCCGCCCTTGTCCGCGATGGCGCGCAGCATCTCGTCGGTCAGGTTGCGGACATGGCCGCAGACGGCCCGGGCGTTGGAATGGGTGGCGATGAAGGGGCGCTTCGCGACGCGGGCCACGTCCCAGAACCCCGCGTCGGACAGGTGGGACACGTCCACGATCATGCCCAGACGCTCCATCTCGTCGATGAACGCGTAAGCCTTGTCCTTCAGACCGTGTTCGGTCTCGGGAGAACACTCGCCGGTCCGCATGTCGATCCGGTTGGGCCAGGCGATCTCGTTTTCAAAATTCCAGGTCAGGCTCATGATCCGCGCGCCCAGCCGGTAGAACATCCGCAGCAGCTCCGGCTCGCCGTGGCAGGAGCCCGATTCCTCGATGGTCAGCAGGGCGCTGATCTTTTCCTCGATGCGGTTGCGCTCGATGTCGGCCCAGGTCTTGACCTGGGCGATCTGGTCGGGGTACTTCTCCATGGCCCGGAAGAACTGGTCCATCACCTCCAGGGCGACGACCGTGGGGTCCTGCTTTTCCCCCAGAAAGACGAAGGCGGCAAAGCACTGGAGCATATAGTCGCCGCGGCGCATTTTTTCCAGATCAATATGCATGTCGTTTCGGGCGAGATCCTTCTGTACGCCGTCGTCGAGCAGGGCGTGACGGAAGCCGCTGAAGGTATCGCAGTGAAAATCAACTACTTTCATAACCTGACCTCACAAATCAAAAATCAGTATTCGCCGGGGCGCCGCAGTCCGCCCGCGGCGTACAGCCGTTCCGGCAGATCGGGGCGGAAATCCGGTTCACCGGGCACGAGACTGTTGATCACGACGCCGAGATCCCCGACGCGGCCGGTGGAGTGGATATAGCGCCCGTCCCCGATGTACATGGCCACGTGGCCCTTGAAATACAGGGCGTCGCCGGGCCGCAGGGCGCCGTCGGTGATGTTGGAGAGCCGGAAGGCGCCGCCCTCGTCCCAGTCCAGCGTCAGCCGGCGCAGGGCGTAGCCGCGCACCAGCGAGGCGTCCCGGTAGATGTTCACGCCTGCGCGCAGGTAGCTCACGCCGACCAGTCCGGAGCAGTCGAGCCCGAAGCTGCTGCGCCCGCCCCAGCGGTACTGTACGCCCAGGTATTTCCGGGCCGTGGATACCAGCGTGCGGCGGAAAGCCTCCTCGCTGCCGCCGTACCAGCGCGAGAGCAGCGCGGAGAAATCGAGGTCCTCCCGGCCGCCGGTTTCCGTCTCGCGCCGCTCGGCGACATGGCGCAGATTTTCCAGGATCGGCGCGGGATCCCGCCAGAGATAGTCCTCGCCGAAGCGCTTTTCCTCAAAACGGTTGGCCGCGGCGAAGCCGGTCCGCCCGTCGGGGAGCGCGACGGGGATGTAGCCCTCCTCGGCCTCTCCCGGCAGGATCCGCAGCAGCGTCCCGGCGGGCAGGGAGACGATCGGCGCGCCGTGGACCGTTGGCGCGGACGCCACGTCGAGGCAGCCCGCGTCCACGACCATGAGCCCGGATGCGAGCCAGGCGCGGGCCGCGGCCTCGTCCGCCGGCAGCAGCTCGTTCACGCGCACATACCCCGCGTAGCCGTAATGGGAGAGGATGTGTGCCCAGCCGTCGGTCTCGGAGAGCACCCGGACCACATGGCCGAAGAGCCCCTCGTCGGACCGCAGGGTGCGCCCGTCCTTCGTGAGCGCGGGAGCTTCGCACACCGTGGCCACAGGGACGTTGATGATCGCAAATTCAGTCAATTTCCGCCTCTTTCTGCCAGCGCTCGGCTTCCGCGGCGTTGGCGAGCAGATAATGGCCGGGCCGCACCTCCTGCCAGAAGGGCGGATCGGCTTGGTAGTCATGGACCGACGGATCGTAGACCGTCAGCTTCTTGTGCCGCTCCCGGTCCGGGTCGGGCATGGGGATGGCCGAGAGCAGCGCCCGGGTGTAGGGGTGCAGGGCGTGGCCGATGATCTCCATCGTGTCGGCCAGCTCCACGATCTTTCCCAGGTGCACCACGGCGATCCGGTCGGTGAAGTAGCGCATGACGGACAGGTCGTGGGCGATGAAGATGTAGGTGATGTTCTTCTCCTTCTGCAGCTCGGAGAGGAGATTCAATACCTGGGCGCGGATGGACACATCCAGTGCCGAGATGGGCTCGTCGGCAATGATGCACTCGGGCTCCATGATCAGCGCCCGGGCCACCCCGATGCGCTGACGCTGGCCGCCGGAGAATTCGTGGGGGAAGCGGCTGGCAAATTCCGGCAGCAGCCCCACCTCCTGCAGCGCTTTTTCCACCAGGGCGCGGCGTTCGCGCTCCGAGACCCGGCGCTGGTTGAGCAGACCCTCGCTGACGATATAGTCCACCTTGGCCCGCTCGTTGAGGGAGGCCATGGGATCCTGGAAGATCATCTGGATCTCCCGGATGACTTTTTTGTCCAGCTCCCGGCTGATATGGCCGCTGATGCGCTCGCCCTTGTACAGGATCTCCCCCGCGGAGGGCGGATAGATGCGCATGATGGCCCGGCCGATGGTGGTCTTGCCGCTGCCGGACTCGCCCACCAGGCCGAAGGTCTCGCCCCGGTAGACCTGAAAGCTGACGCCGCGGACGGCCTCGAACGCTTTGCGGCCCCGGCCGAAGGTGACGTGCAGGTCCCGCACGTCCAGCAGGACCTCCCGGGAAGCGTCGCTGTTCGTCATGGACCGTTCACCTCCCTGCGGGAACGAAGCGCGGCAAGCACGGCCGGCGGCGCCACCTCCGGCGCGCGGGGGTCGAGCAGCCACGTCTTCGCGTAATGGGTGTCGCTGACCCGGAAAAAGGGCGGCTCCATCACGAAATCGATCTTCAGCGCCTGGGGATTGCGGGGGGCGAAGGCGTCGCCGCGGATCTCCTTGAACAGGTTGGGCGGCGTGCCGCGGATCGTGGCGAGCTCCTCGCCGCGCTCGCCCAGCTGGGGCAGGCTCGAGAGCAGCGCCCAGGTGTAGGGGTGGCGCGGATCGTAAAAGATCTCCTCGGCCATGCCCAGCTCCACGATCTGGCCCGCGTACATGACGGCGACCCGCTCGGCCACGTTGGCCACCACGCCCAGGTCGTGGGTGATGAAGATGACGGTGAGGCCGTATTTTTCCTTCAGATCCAGCAGGAGCCGGATGATCTGCGCCTGGATCGTCACGTCCAGGGCGGTGGTGGGCTCGTCGCAGATGAGGATCTTCGGGCTGCAGGCCAGGGCGGTGGCGATGACCACCCGCTGGCGCATGCCGCCGGAAAATTCGTGGGGGTACTGTTTATAACGGCGCTCGGGCTCGCCGATGCCCACGTCCCGCAGATAGCCCAGGACCTTTTCCCGGACCGCCGAGCGGCCGGCGACGTCCTTCTGGTGGAGCCGCACCGCCTCGGCGATCTGCTCGCCGACGGTTTTGAGGGGGTTGAGGCTGGCCATGGGGTCCTGCATGATCATGGCGATCTCGCCGCCGCGCAGGGCGCGCCACTCCAAGGGCTTTTTGAGCTTCGTCAGATCCATGCCGTTGTAGAGGATCTCGCCGCCGGAAATGAAGCCGTTGGCGTCCAGCAGGCCCATGAAGTTCTTGCAGAACACGGACTTGCCGCTGCCCGACTCACCCACCAGCGCCAGGCACTCGCCCCGGTACAGGTCCAGGCTCACGCCGCGGATGGCGTGGAGCTCCTGGCCGCGGAGGGTGAATTTCACGTGCAGATCCTTCACCGAGAGGATGATGTCTTTTTCCATATAGCGCCCTCCTCTCAGCGGTGGTTCTTCGGGTCGGCCGCGTCGGAAAAGGCGTTGCCGATGATGTAGAACGAGATCGTGACGATCGAGAGGATGATCGTCGGGAAGAAGAGCTGATAGCGCAGCGCGGCCACGGTCATGACCTTGCGGCCCTCGTTGATCAGCGAGCCGAGACTCGACACGGTCACGGGCAGGCCCAGGCCGATGTAGGTCACGAACACCTCGTTGCCGATGGCCGAGGGGATCGAGAGCGCGATACGCAGCATGATCACGCTCACCAGATACGGCAGCAGGTTGCGGAAGATCAGCCGCCGGGTCGGCGTGCCCAGACACCGGGAGGCCAGGTTGTAGTCCCGGTCCCGGATGATCAGGATCTGGTTGCGGATGAAGCGGGCCATGCCGATCCAGCTCGTGACGCTGCAGGCGAAGATCAGCGTCTTCACGCTGGGCGACATCATGTAGGAGATCAGGATCAGGATGATCGTCTGCGGGATGTTGTCCAGCACGTTGTAGATCTCCGTGAAGAGAAAGTCCAGCCGGCGGACGTAGCCCCACAGCACGCCCATCACGATGCCCACCACGGCGTCGATCAGCGCCACGGAAAAGCCGATGATCAGGCTCGTGCGGGTGCCCGCCCAGATGCGCGCCCAGAGGTCCTGGCCGATGGAGTTGGTGCCGAACCAGTAGGTGCCGTTGGGACTCACGTTCCGGGCGGCGATGTAGCGTTCGTCAAAGTTCACCGCGTAGGGGTCGAACTGATTGGGCAGGTGGGGCTGGATGATCGTAAAGAGGATGATCATCAGCATGACCGTCAGGATGAACACCGCGCCCTTGTTCTTGAAGAACATGCGCAGGGTGCTGCCCCAGTAGGAGTAGTTGCTGTAGCCGATCCGTTCGGACTCGGCCTCGTTGTATCCGGCAAAACCGAACAGCTCGTCGGCAGACAGGCCGGAGACCTTCTCGGCGTAGGCCTCGCGCTCCTCGGCGCTGCCTTCGGCCGCGGCGTCATAGGCCGCGGCAAGACTCTTCCGGAGGGACTCCTCGGCGGCCTTCTCCTTCGAGCGGACGAGCAGATCCACCAGTGTCATCAGCGATCACCCGCCTTTCCTGCCAGCGTGATGCGGGGGTCGAGCACGGTCATGAGGATGTCGCCCAGCATCAGGCCGATCACGCCCACGGTGGCGTAGAGCAGCACGATGGCCTGGACCATGTTGTTGTCGCTCTTTTCGATGACCGTCACCAGAAGACCGCCCATGCCGGGGATGCTGTAGAGGGACTCCACGTAGATCGAGCCGATGATCGTGTTCAGAAAGGACGAGGGGATGTACTGCACCAGCGGCACGAAGGAATTGCGGAAGATATGGCGGAACATGATCGCGTTTTCCGAAACGCCCTTGGCCCGGGCCAGCGTCACATAGTCCTTGTTGCTCTCGTCGACCATGTAGCGGCGCAGCCACATGGCGTAATAGGCCGTGTTGCCCAGAGCCATGGACAGCACCGGCAGGATCCAGCATCTGGGATTCGCCGCGTCGAACAGCAGGCCCACCCCCAGCGCCGTGGTGCCGTAGAGCTGGATGAGCAGAAAATACACCGCCGCGGGCACGGCCTGGATGAACACGATGAACACCGTGCCGAGCTTGTCGAAAAACCGCCCCTTGTGCCGGGCCATCATCGTGCCGATGGGGATGCCGAAGACCATGGAGGTCAGGATCGACAGGCAGCCCAGCCGGATGGACACGGGCAGCTTGTCCCGCAGGATCTCCGTGACGGGCACATTGGTGCGGTAGGTATGGCTCACGCCGAAATCCCAGCGGAACAGCCCCTGGAAAAAGTGCCAGAGCTGCACCGGCAGCGGGTCGAGCAGACCCTGCTCCCGCAGGCCGGCCTGGATCTGGGCGTCGGTCAGCTTTTCGTAGTTCTGGAAATAGCCCTCGATGGGCATGGCGCGCATCAGCGTGAACACCACGCAGGTGACGATGAACAGCGTCACGACCGAGCGCAGCAGACGTTTCGTCAGATATTTCGCCATATTCTGCCCTCCCTTCCGTCAAAGATCTGTGTCTCTTGAGAGAACGTCCCGGGGCGGGGCGCTCTCTCAAAAGAGAGGGATCCCGCAAAAGCTACGGGATCCCTCCGGTCAGTTCGCGCTGTTCAGTGAGAAATGGCGGAGTTGTTGTATTCCTGCATCGTCAGATAGTGATCCAGGAGCTTCATGCCCTTGAAACGCTGGTTGGAGATGCCGAAGGCGGCATACTGGCCCTCCCAGGGGTTGATGCGGGTGACGACGAAGTTGGGGACCTGCGTGCCGTAGGGGACCACCAGGGCGTGCTCGATCAGATAGGACTCGGCGGCGGCAAAGGCGGCGTAGCGCTTGTCGGTGTCGTCGGTGATCTTTTTGGCCTCTTCGACCAGGCGGAAGTACTCGGCCACGGTGTCGGCGCTGTCGGTGCCGTCGGTGATGGCGTAGGCCATGTAGGCATAGCGGAAGCCGCGGTGGTAGCTGCCGTCCTCATTCCGGCTCTGGTAGAAGGGATCGGTCCAGGTCTCGGGATCGGCGTAGTCGGCGACCCAGTTGCACAGCAGCAGCATGTAATCGCAGCTCCGGCGGACCAGGCTCAGGAAGTTCTCGGAGGGGCCGGCCTCCACGATCACGTCGATGTAATCGGCGCCCAGCACGGACTCAAGCTGCTGCTCGAGCACGACGCACTGGTTGTCCCAGTTGGTGGTGGAGGGGTTGTAGCGCACGAGGACCTTGACCGGGAAGGTCACGCCCTGGGCGGAGAGCTCTTCCATGGCGAGCTCCTTGAACATCAGGGCCATATCCGGATCAAAGTTGTCGAAGGAGGCGATCTCGGAGATCGCGGACTGGGCGGTGAAGTCCTTGCCGGTCACGGGATCGACGGCGAAGCCCTTCGGGGTGATGGTGTTTTCCAGGAAGGTGTCGGGAGAGATCGCGTCGCCGGTGGCCACGTACATGGTGGACAGACGGTTGATCGCGTAGCGGATGGACTGACGGAAGTTCTCGTTGTTGACGGCGATCTCCCAGTTCCAGGGCTCATACTTCTCGTCGATGCTCCACCCGGTCATGCCGTCGCGGTAAAAGTTCTCGTTGAGGGCATGGACGTTGAAGTTGAAGCAGTAGTAGTAGGAGGTGTCCAGACTGGGCCGCTCCATGCTGACCATGGGGGCAGTGGCGGGGTCGGCCATCCAGGCGTCAACGATATCGGAGCTCAGAGTGGCGCTGTCGATCTCGCCGCGGCGGACCATCTCGGGACCGATGGTGGAGGCTTCGGCGTTGTAGGTGCGCTGGATCGTCTCGATGTAGATGTGCTCGGCGTCCCAGTTGAGCGCGTTCTTGGTGTAGACCAGCTGCACCTGGGGCTCAAAGGCGGAGACATAGTAGGCGCCGTTGTAGTACATGGTGTCCGCGGAGGTGGCGAAGGAAGCGCCCAGCTCCTCGAGCTGCGGACCGTAGGCCGGCATGAAGCAGACGTAGGTCAGCATGGACAGGAAGTAGGGGACCGGGGTCTCGAGGGTGTAGACCAGAGTGTAGTCGTCCTCGGCGCGGACGCCGACCTCGGAAAAGTCGATGGGCTTGTAATCCTCTTCACCGGCCAGGCCGTTGTAGTATTCCTCGGCGTTGAGGATCACGCCGAAGAGGTTCTGGGCGGTGGTGCTGCCCATCTCGGGGGTGAGCATGTACTTCATGGCGGCGACAAAGTCGCCGGCGGTGACGTCGGCCACGGGGGCGCCGGTGGTGTCGACCCACTTCTGGCCCTCGCGGAGCTTGAAGGTCCAGGTCTGAGCCTCGTCGTCGTAGGTCCACTCGGTGGCCAGGCTCGGCTGGATCTCGCCGTTGCTGTCGTACTCGACCAGCGTGTCGACGGTGTTCGCGCCGATGCGCTGATCATTGGTGTTGGAGCTGGTCAGGTAGTTGAGCGTGGTCACCTCGCTCGAGTAGAGCACCCGGTAGACGGAGTCGTCGGCGTCCACATAGACGATTTCGGGGCCCTGGGCCGAGGCGGGATCGGAAGCGGCGGAACCGCTCTGCGCGGGGGCGGCGCCGGAAGTGCCGCTGTCCGCGGGGGCGGCGGTCGAGCCCGAGCTGCCGCAGGCAGAGAGCATCGACATCACCATGACCAGACAGAGCAGTATGGCGATCGGTTTTTTCATTGATCTGATTCCTCCTGATAGATGGTTTTGTGGTTTTTTGCTCCTCTATATAAACAAAATCGCTTTCCGTACGGCAGAAGGCCGCGTCCTCGCGGAGAGTGCGAGCGCAGACGCGGACAGGACCGCGTCCGGTTTTCGCCGGCGGCGGGCGCGGTGGAGAAAGCATCGCCCGGTACGTAAAAATACAGGGCCACTATATATCATTTTTTCACAAAAAGCAAGGCGCAGCTTTGATCCCGATGCCGGGATCGTCGGTCATACGGATGATCGGCCCGTCGTAGACCGGCCCGCCGGGGTAGGGGTCCTCCCGGCACAGCGAGGGCCCGTCCAGGTCCGCCATGGTGATGACCTCGCAGGCGGCGGCCAGATGCGCCGCGGCGCTCACGGAGACCTTGCTCTCGAGCATGCAGCCGATCATGCACTGGACGCCGTACTGCTCTGCCAGACGGCAGATATGCAGCGCCTCGTGGATGCCGCCGGTCTTCATGAGCTTGATGTTCACATAGTCGGCCGAGTGCATGGCCATGATGCGCCAGGCGTCCTCGGGGGTGAACACGCTCTCGTCGGCCAGGATCGGCGTGGAGACGTTCTCCGTCACGCGGTGCAGTCCGGTGATGTCGGCGGCCTTCACCGGCTGTTCCACCAGCTCGATGTCCAGCGCGCGGTCCTCCATGGCGCGGATGATCCGCACCGACTCGTCGGGGGTCCAGCCCTGGTTGGCGTCCACCCGGAGCCTGATGTCCGGACCGACGGCCCTGCGGATGGCTTCCACGCGCTCCACGTCCCGCAGACCCTCGCGGCCGACCTTGATCTTGAGGATGCGGAAGCCGTCGGCCACGCCCCGCAGGCTGTCGGCCACCATCTCGTCCACCGGGTTGAGGCTGACGGTCACGTCGGTCTCCAGCTCCCGGCGGCTGCCGCCCAGGGCACGGAAGAGCGGCTTGTCCTGCGCCTTGGCCCAGAGATCGTAGAGCGCCATGTCCACCGCCGCCTTGGGGGAGGTGTTGTGCACGAGACAGCCGCGGAGCTTTTCCTCGATGGCGTCCAGCTCGGCGATGTACATGCCGAGGATCGAGGGCGCGATGAAGTCCTCAATGGCGCAGCGGATGCTGCCCTTGGTGTCGCCGGTGATGACGGCGGTGGGCGGCGCCTCGCCGAAGCCCACGCTGCCGTCGTCGGCAGTGATGCGCACGATGATGTCGTTGACCGCGTCCACGGTGCGCAGAGCGGTCTTGAAAGGCGTGATCAGCGGGATCGTGACCTCGCCCAGCTCGATCTTTTCGATTCTCATTTCGCGTTCCCCCTGTACAGTTCCAGCGACAGTTCTCCGATGGCGCGCGCGAAGGCCGGCACGTCGGTCTCGTTGCCGCAGAAGACGACGACGAAGGGCTCGTCGGCGTAGACGATGCCTGCGTCGTGGGTGATGCCGTCGTCCTCGCCGGTCTTGTGGGCGATCTCGGGCGGATCGGGCAGCTCAGAGAGATAAAACGGGATCTTGTGGTTGATCTGCTGGTCGCGCATGATGCGCAGCATGTCCGCCGAGGCTGCCGGAGAGACGAGCGTTCCCCGGTACATCCGCTCGAGCAGGTCGCCCACCTCCGCGGCGCAGATGTAGTTCTGTATGCCGCGCGCCGAGCTCTCGAGATCGAACATCTTCCGGTTGAGTGCCGTCACCGAATAGCCCAGGGACCGGATCAGGGCGTTGATCGCGTCAAAGCCCAGCAGGTCGATGAGGAAATTGGTGGCGGAATTGTCGCTGTGGATGATCATGAGGGTGCACAGGTCCCCGATCGTGACCTGCAGCCCGTCGTGCATATAGTTGAGCGCGCCGCAGCTGGGCACACACTCCGCGTGGCGCACCGTGAAGAGCGCGTCCCGGTCCAGCGTGCCCTCGTCCATGCGGCGTTCGGCTTCGGCCAGCACGAAGAGCTTGATCACGCTGGCCGCCATCATCGGCGTATCGGCGCCGCAGGAGAGCGTCTCCCCGGTGACAAGGTTTTTGCAGTAAAAGCCGATCCTGCCCGGCAGCGCGGCCAGACGTTCGCGGACCGCGTTTTCGTCGATCACGGCGGAGCCCCCCTTCCCGCAGGGTCCCGGCGCCGCAAAAAACGGCGGACCGGGCAAAATGCAGCGGTCCGCCGTCTGCGGTCCGCGGCAAATCATCGATAAGTATCGATATAACTGCGGACCAGATTACCATAATTATTCGGATTTGTAAATAATTATTGATTTTTCGGCATGTTTATCCGCCCGGAAAGCACGCTTTGCGCAGTCGCGCCCGCGGGGATCCGGCGATCGGCTGTTCCTGCGCGCTACAGAGCGATCCTTTTGCGGAACGCGGCAGCGGCAAGGATGCCCAGCGCCAGCGCCCCGGCCGAAACGATGAACAGCGTCCGGCGCGCGGCGAGGGTCTCCTCGTCATCCGCGGTCTGCGCCGCGGCGGCGGTGTCCGCCTCCTGACGGCGGATATCCGGCATTTCCTCCGAGCCGGGGATCCGGTGCTCCGCGGTCCCGTCGGAGGCGTCCGCCGTCGCCGAAGGGGTGAAGCCCTCGGGCAGCTCGGGGGGCTCACCCTCCGACGGGGTGAAGCCCTCGGGCAGCTCGGGCCGCTCGCCGTCGGGCGGCGTGAAACCGTCGGGGGACTCGGGCCGTTCGCCCTCCGGGAGCTCGGGAGCCCCTTCGTTTCCCGGACCGTTCCCGCCGCGGCCGCCGAAGCTCTCCCAGGACCGCATGCCGCCCCAGTTCATGCTGCCGCCGAACATGGCGCTGCGCGCGTCGCCGAAGGAGGCGGAGGTCTCGGTCAGCGTGATCTCCTCGGCGCTCTCGCCGATGACCACGTAGTAGGTGCCGCCGAGCTCCATCCCCGGGCAGCTCAGGATGACCGAGGAGAAGCTGCAGGGAATCTCGGCGCAGAGCAGTTCGTTCCGGTCGGCGTCCAGCAGACGCACCTCCGTGCCGGAGGCCACGCCCGCGGCGATGTTGTAGAGGATCGAGCACTGGGTGGAGTCGGCGTCAAAGGCCTCGGCCATGGAATAGCTGCCGCAGGCCACGACGGTGCCGCCGGTGATCAGGGCCGCGCCGCCGCTCTCGCTGCCGTAGTCGAGGGCCGTGTTGGGCGAACCGTCGGGCAGGCTGACGAACACGCTGCCGCCGGTGACGTAAAGCCCGCCGTTGGAGTCGATGCCGTCGGCGTCCTGAGCGTTCTCGTTGACGATGGTCAGACTGCCGCCGGCCACCAGCACGTAGGTGTCCTCCACCGAAACGGATACGCCGCTCTGGGCGCCCATGCCGCCCAGGACGAAGCCGTTGGCGTTCACGCCGTCGTCCTCGGGATAGATGGTCACCTCGCCGCCGTGGAGCTCAACGGCGACGCCCTCGATGCCCTCATAGCACCGTTCAAGCGTGATCTCGCCGCCGTAGATGTATACGGTGGTGTTCGAATGGATCCCGTCGTCACCGGAGCGGATACGCACCTCGCCGCCGGCGATCAGGATATCGCCCTCGGTGTGGATGCCGTCGTCCGTGCTGTCGATGCCGATGACGCCCGACTCGATGAAGAGATACCCGCCCTCCTTGTCCACGTCGATGCCCTCGTCCCCGGCGGTGAGCGTCAGCTCGGCGCGGCAGATGCGAAGGCTGTCATTGACATGGATGGCGTCGCGGGGCGCCTCGGCGGTGATATGTCCGCCGGTGATGACAAGATCGTCGTTGGCGGCGATGGCGTGACGGTAGCCGGAGGTGACCGTCAGTGAGCCGCTGCCGTTGATCGTGAGGTCGTCGGATGCGAAAAGTGCGCCCTTGATGTTGTCCTCCAGAGCCGTCTGGGAGAACTCCGAGCCGCACGCGACGCGGTTTTCGGTGCCGTCGGCCAGCGTCAGGAACACCTTGTCGGCCTTCCTGACCTGGATCCCGGCGCTGTCGGAGCAGTAGATGTCCGCGCCGTTGAGCAGGATCCAGACCTTGGACGAGCGCTTGGCGTCCACCACGATGCTCCCGTCGGTGAGCGTGCCGGAGACGACATACCGCCCGGCATTGGAGATGTATACGCTCCCGTTGTAGGCGTAAGCGCCGCCTCCCGATACGGAGGCCGTATCTCCCCGGAGGGTGATCACGGTGGCGGAGGCGGTGTCCCAGTCTCCGTTCAGGTCGTTGTTGGTGAAGTAAACGGAACCGGAATGCACCTCGGCGTCCTCGTCGATGATCGGCGTGATGCCCAGACGCTCGCCGTTCATGAACAGCACGGTAAGGAGCACGGAGAGCAGTATGACGACAACGCATATGAGATCGATTTTCCTGTGCGTTGACATTCTTCAGCCGGCCTCCTTAGCCCATGTAATCTCCGTTGTAGCTCACGAGCACGGCGCTCGTCACGCCGGGGATGTCCGCCAGACCGTTGACGAAATCGGTGTCGTCGTCGACCAGACGCACCTCCGCGTTGACCTCGATGTCGCCCTTCTGGACGGACTTGCTCTTGACGATCATGCGCCTGGTGTTGTCCTCGAGGTATTCGACGGCCGCCTTCTCGCTGGCCTTGTCGGCGCAGCGGAACACCACGATGTAGGGGTTCACGTCCGCCTTGCGGTTGGCGAAGATCAGCAGGATCAGTCCGATGACCACACTGCCGAGCACGGCCAGCGGGATCATGCCCGCGGCCAGCACGATGCCCACGGCGATGGACCAGAACAGAAAGGCGATATCCAGCGGCTCCTTGATGGCGGTGCGGAAGCGGACGATGGACAGCGCGCCCACCATGCCCAGGGACAGCACCACGTTGCTGGTCACCGCCAGGATCACCAGCGTGGTGATCATCGTCAGGGCGATGAGCGTCACGCCGAAGCTGGAGGAGTACATCACGCCGGCGTAGGTCTTCTTATACACGAAGAAGATGAACAGCCCCAGGCCGAAGGCGAGCACCAGGGCCAGAGCCATGTCGAGCAGGCTCACCGCGGTCACGTTATCCAGGAAGCTGGACTTGAAAATGTCGCTGAAACTCATGGATCGGTTTCTCCTTTATCTTAATCCGTATTAGCCGTATATCCTGCACTGGGCGTACTTGGAAAAGGCGGTCACGCGCCGCCCGGGGGTCTGCACCGCGTCGCGGATGATCGAGGGCAGGTAAGCGTCCCACTTGACCTCCAGCAGGATCGGCGCGTTCCCGGCGGGGACGGTGGGGCAGTCGGGATCGAGAAAATCCGTGCGCCGCAGCCCGGTGCGGATGTTGTAGTCAAAGGTCACGCGCACGTTGCCCGGGCGGTAGATGTACGGCTCCCGGGTGTAATCCACGATGGTCTTCGGGGCAAGGCCCTGGGAGCGCATCCGGCAGTAGAGCTCCTGCACCAGCGGCCGGTCGGCGGCGTCCGCCATCCAGCCGATGTCCCCGTCCACGATCCGCTGCGCCTCCGCGGCGGTGAGCGGGGCGGAGAATTTGGCGCCCAGGCCGCTGCGCTTGCACTTTTTTTCCAGATGGATCAGCGACGGGTCGCCGTTGTAGTAGCGGATGCGGAACTTTTCCCGCATATTCACCCCGTCCACCTTTTCCCGCAGCGCCTTGTCGTAGAGGTTGTCGAAGTACAGACTGCGGATCGTGTACTTCCCGTCGACGGCGTGAGGGTCGCTCTCCGCCACGGCACGCAGCCGCTGCCGGATGGCCACCAGGTCGGACCAGCTCAGCTCGTGCTTCCACTCATGGCGGTATTGAACTCCGTCCAAGGGGAGTCCCCCTTTCTTTTTCGTATTCGTCGTATCCGTATTGTACAGCCGGGGGCTGAAAGGACGCTTAAAAAAGCGGCCGGGACCGAAAAAACTTTCAGCACTCCTCGAAGACCCGCGCGTAAAAGGCGTTGACCTCCTCCACGGTGTCGAAGCAGGCCAGGAACATGTAGTCGCCCATATCCGTGGCCAGAGCGGGATCCACCCGTGCATCCTCGCGGATCGCCCCGGCGTACTCGCGCAGCACGTCCTCCCGGCTCATCACGTAGCGGCGGGCGTCCCGCCGGCCGGCAAAGGCGCAGAACTGACGGTTTTCCCGCCCCTTGCCGCTGCGGTCGAAGGCGATCATGTCCGCCCAGATCTTATAGACGTCGGTGCCGTTGGCGTAGTTCATCATGCTCGGGGAGATGCCGCCGCTGGGACGCATGTTGACCTCCAGCGCGACCACGTCATTCGCCCGGCCGATGTGCTGGTCCCGGTTGAGCCGGAAGAACTCGAAGTGGACGAAGCGGCTTTTGACCCCGAAGGCCTTCAGAGCGGCCCGTCCCCGGGCGCGCATGTCCTCGGGCAGCTCGCTGCGGATGTAGAACAGGCTGTTGTCGTTGTTGTTGACCACGTCCATCAGGCTCTTGGGGGTCACGTTGCCGGTCTCGAAGAGCGGCTCGCCCCGGCTGTCCACGATGGCGTCGTAGGAGTTGACCGTGCCGTCGATGAACTCCTCCATGATATAGACCGTGTCGTCCCGTTCGGCGAAAAAGGCGTCCATGTCCGCGTCGTTCTCGATGCGGAAGGTGCGCGTGGCGCCCACGCCGTTGTCGGGCTTGACGATGACGGGATAGCCCACCTCGGCGATGAAGGCGGCGCAGCCCTCCAGGTCGTCCACGAGGTGGAAGCGGGCCACGGGGATCCCCGCGGCGGTATAGCGCTCCTTCATTTTGGACTTGAATTTCACCGGAGGCATGTCCGCGGGACGGAAGCCGGTGGAGATGTTGAAATCTTCCCGCAGCCGGGCGTCACGCTCGAGCCAGTACTCGTTGTTGGACTCGAGCCAGTCGACGCGGCCGTATTTGTGGATGAAAAACGCCACGGCCCGGTAGACCTCGTCGTAGTTTTCGAGAGAGGAGACCTTGTAGTATTCGTCCAGCGAGGCGCGCAGCTCCTCCGAGAGGAGGTCATAGGGGCAGTCGCCGATGCCCAGGACGGTCAGCCCGTTCTCCCGGAGACGGCGGCAGAAATTCCAGTAGTTGTCGGGGAAGTTGGGAGAGATAAAGACAAAATTCATCTTGAACGGCTCCTTTCTCACAGAAGGTACGGCAGGAAATAGGGGACCTGTTTGTGCCACCAGGGCCAGTCGTGGTTGACGTCGGGCCCCCAGAAATCGACCCAGATGTTGATGCCCAGCTCGTGGAAGCGGCGGTCCAGCTCCCGGGTGCTCCACTGCTCCTCCCAGGCGCCCTGTCCCACGCAGACCACGGCCCTGTGGCGGTTGTATTCCTCGATGAAGGGATGGTCGGCGGGGAGGTTGGCCATATAATCGGTGGGAGAGTTCCTGTACACCACCTCGTCCATGTAGTCGCCCAGGAAATAGGAGGCGTTGTACACGCCGCTGAGCGCCAGGCACCGGTCGAAGAGGTCGGGAAAGCGCAGGTAAAGGTTGAGGGCGTGGGTCGCGCCCATGGAGCAGCCGAAGCTCATCAGCCCCGGATAGCCGTCCCAGCCGTTTCGGCGGTTGGTCCAGTCCCGGGCAAAGGGCACGACCTCCCGGGTGATATAGTTGATCCACTGCTCATGGCGGCGGATCCGCAGGTAGGGATCGCCGTCCCTGTCGCTCCAGGTCTCGGCGTCGACGGTGTCGATGGAAAACACCATGCACTGACCGCTGTCGATCCAGGGGGCAAAGGTGTCGGTCATGCCGAAGTTCTCGAAGTCGAAAAACCGCCCGTCCTGACAGGGGATGAAGAGCACCGGCTTGCCCGCGTGACCGTAGATCTTCAGCGGCATCGTCCGGCCGAGCTCGCCGGACCAGTTTTCAAAATAATTCGTCTCCATCGCTCACGCCTCCCGCAGGTCGTAAAAGAGCACGTCCATGAAAAAAGGGATCTGCCGCTCCCAGGACGCCTCGGAGTGGGTCCCGTTGGGAACGACCCGGCTGTCCACCCACACGCCCTTTTCGATCAGCAGCGCGGTCACCTCGGCGAAGCTGTCCCGGGACCGCCCGGCGCGCATCTCCTTCGCCCCGATGTCCATATAAAGGCAGGTGCGGCGCAGCCGGGACGAGCCGATCATATCGCGGATCTCCTCAGGGCTGAAGTCCAGCGAGGGCGAGAGCGCCGCGCCCCGGGAAAACACGTCGCCGTAACGGCACAGGGCGAAGAGCGTCATCAGCCCGCCCATGGAGCTGCCGCCGATGAAGGTGTGGTCCCGGTCGGGGAGCGTGGGGTAATTGGCGTCTATGAAGGGCTTGAACTCGCGGATGTAGTAGTCCATGGTCAGCGCGCCGCGGCCCCGGATCGTCCCGAAATACCGGTCGGTGAAATCGAAGGGGGAGTACTCGCTCAGCCGCCCGCCGCACTCGTCGGTCTCCGGGTGGTGATTGCACTCGATAGCCGCCACGATCAGCGGGACGCTGCGCTCGGTGATGTACCGCAGCAGTCCCCAGCTCTTGCCGAAGGTGGCGTCCGCGTCGGCGAACAGGTTCTGCCCGTCGAACATGTACAGCACCGGGTACCGGCGCTCCGGCTCGGCCAGGGCCAGGTCCGGGACGTACACGTAGGCGCGGCGCTCCTCGCCGCCGGTGAGGGCCGGGAGCGTTATGTTCCAGTCAGCGTACATGGCACGGCCTCTTTCAAAATGCTTACCCAAAATAGTTTACCATGAAACACCCGTTTCTTCAACTGTCCGGGAGGCATTTCTTCAAAGAAATCGACACGGAAGGCGCGCCCGGGAAACGGCGGGCCCGACGTTTCCCGGGCGTGCGCCGGCGCGGCGGCGTCCGCGGGGATGCGCTCGCCGTCTGCCGCAAAAGATCGGCCCCCGGCGCTGCCCGGGGGCCGATCTCCATATCAGCCTGTTTGTTATTCGTCCGCGGGTCCGTCCGCGTCCTCGCCGGGACGGACGTCCTCCGCCTCCGGCGCTGCCGGGGCCTCCGGCGCCGCGGGATCCTCCGCCGGCCGAGCGGGAGCTTCCTTCGCCTCGGGAGCCTCCTCCGCCGCGGAGACGTCCCCGGCGGGAGCGCCGTCCTCTTTGGGAGGCAGCTGCTTGTGCTCGCAGAAGTAGTTGAAATCGGCGCCGTCCATGCTCTCGTGCTCGAGCAGGTATTCCGCAACGGCGACGACCACGTCGGCGTGCTCGCGCAGGATCGACTCGCATCTGGCCGAGGCCTCGTCGAAGATCCGCTTGATCTCCTCGTCGATGATGGAGGCGGTCTCCTCGCTGTAGCTCTTGGTCTGGCCGAAATCGCGGCCGATGAAAATGCTGTGCTCGGAGGAATCGAAGCTGATGGGTCCGAGCCGGTCGCTCATGCCGTAGACGGTGACCATTTTCCGCGCCGTGTTGGTGGCCTGCTGGATATCGCCCGACGCGCCGGTGGAGATGTCGTTCAGGAAGATCTTCTCGGACATGCGCCCGCCCAGGGACATGACGATGTCCTCGAACATCTCGCTGCGAGAGCGGTAATCCTTGTCGTCCTGCTGGCGCATGAGCGTGAAGCCGCCGGCCTGGCCGCGTGGGACGATCGTGATATACTGCACCGGATCCACATGCTCGAGCCAGTGGGCGGTGACGGCGTGGCCCGCCTCGTGATAGGCGGTGAGGCGCCGCGCAGCCTCGGTGATGACCCGGCTCTTTTTCTCCGGGCCCATGGCGACCTTGAGGATGGCGTCGTCGATGTCCTTCTGCTGGATGAACCGGCGATGCCGCCGCACGGCCAGGAGGGCCGCTTCGTTGAGCAGGTTCTCCAGATCCGCGCCGGTAAACCCGGGCGTGCCCTTGGCGATCTCGGCCAGATCCACGTCGTCGCCCAGACGCTTGCCCCGGGCGTGGACCTTCAGGATGTCCGCACGGCCCTTGATGTCCGGCAGACCCACGTACACCCGGCGGTCGAAGCGGCCGGGACGCAGCAGCGCGTTGTCGAGGATGTCGGCCCGGTTGGTGGCCGCCATGACGATGACGCCTTCGTTGTCGTTGAAGCCGTCCATCTCCACAAGGAGCTGGTTGAGCG
>JAFXYJ010000095.1 GCA_017541825.1 Oscillospiraceae bacterium
CGTCTTGCCGGTGCCCGGAGGGCCGACGAGCAGCACGCCCTTGGGGATGCGCGCGCCCATCTCGGAATAGGCTTTGGGATCCTTGAGGTACTCCACGATCTCCTGGAGCTCCTCCTTCTCCTCATCCGCGCCGGCCACGTCGGCAAAGGTCTTTTTGTTTTTCTCCTCGCTGCCCAGACGGGTGCGGGCCTTGGAGAAGCGCATCACGCCGCCGGCGCCGCCGCCCTGGGCGGAGCGCATCATCGCGAACCACAGGGCGCCCATCATCAGGAAGATGATCATATAGGGCACGAAGGCCACCCACCAGGAGACCTCCTGGGCGGGGGGATAGTCATACTCGGTCAGCGTGCCCGCGGCCTTCTGCTCGCGGATGATCTCGTTGAGATCCGTATAGAAAATGCTGAACGCACCGACCCGGTAGCTGTAGGTGGTACTGCCGTTGTAGGGCTCGCGCAGCTCCATGGTGAGGTTGCCGTCGGTGTCGATGGCAAAGCTCTCCACCTGTCCCTTTTCAAAGAGCTCGATGACCTCGGAGTATACGAGATCCCTGTTCTCCTGCCGTCTGGTCATCGCCCAGATCGTCGCCACGAGCAGCACCGCGATCAGCAGATAGAACCCGATCTGTCTGGCTCTGTTTTTTTCCGGTCCAATATTCAAACGATTCCCTTCTTTCGCCACGCCGGTTCCCGGCGGAGTTGAGGCCCCGTATTCAGGAGTATATCTCGGGCTTGAGGACTCCGATGCAGGGGAGATTTCTGTATTTCTCGGCGTAGTCCAGGCCGTAGCCCACCACGAATTCGTCGGGCACGACGTAGCCGATGTATTTTGCCTGTACGTCCGCGCGGCGGCGCTCGGGCTTGTCGAGCAGCGTGACGATGGAGACCGACGCGGGATGGCGGTTTTTCAGATATCCCGTCAGGTAGTTGAGCGTCACGCCCGTGTCGAGGATGTCCTCGACGATGATCAGGTCACGGCCGGTGACATCCTGGCTCAGATCCTTGATGATCTCCACAGCGCCGGAGGTCTTTGTGGACGAGCCGTAGGACGACACCACCATGAAGTCCACGCCGCAGGGGATCGTCACCTCGCGCATCAGATCCGCCATGAACATGAAGCAGCCCTTGAGCACGCCGACGAACAGCGGCTCCCGTCCCGCGTAATCCCGGGAGATCTCCGCGCCCAGCTCCCGGACGCGGCGGCGGATATCCTCCTCGGAGTACAGTATGTTCTGAAGATCGTTCATCATGATGACTTGCCCTCCCTGATTTCACGGAATCGGATTTTATAATAGGTCTCTCCCGGCGCCGGGGCGGCCCGGCCGCTCTGGCCCAGACCGCAGACCGCCAGCACGCCGGCCTCATCCCGCAGCACGGGGACGCTCCGGCGCAGATGCCGGGGGATCTTCGCGTCGATCAGCATTTTTTTGACGCTGCGGGTACCCTTTCGGCCCATCAGATCGAGCCTGTCCCCTTCGGCGCGCGGCGCAACGGACAGTTTACCACATATTTTGGCACATGAAAAGCAAAAAGTGTTGAACGAAATTTGAATATCCTCATCGGGCCCGCAGACCAGACACTCGACCTCCATCCCCGCCTCGGGCAGGGGGAGCGTTTCTCCGGGCCGGAGCGTCCGCTCCGGCAGCGGCGAAGCCGCGGGGACGGTGAGCGTCAGGGCGTCGTTGACGCGGCAGAGCCGCCGTCCGGGCAGATCGAGCACGGCCGAGGGCCCGGCGCAGCACAGCGCCAGGATCGCCCCGGTGCGCTCATAGGAGAGGTCCTCGCCCAGCCACCGGCGCAGCACGCGCCGGGCCACCGGCCGGGGCAGGGCCGCCAGGCCCGACGCGGACAGCCGGTCCTCCGGCTGCGTTTTCAGCCAGTCGGCCGCCAGAGAATCGAGAAAAGCTTCGTCCTCCCGCAGGACGCGCGTCATGCGCGCGATGTTCGCCGCCGCGCCCTCGTGCAGCCGCTCCATGGCCGGCATCACGTGGTGCCGGGCGTAGTTGCGGGCATAGCCGTCGTCGGCGTTGGTAGGGTCCTCCCGGTGGGGGATGCCGCGCCGGCGCAAATAGTCCTCGATCTGCTCCCGGGGCACCTCCAGCAGCGGCCGGACGAATTCGTCCCGGCGCGGCGGGATGCCGCCCAGCCCGCGCAGCCCGGTGCCCCGGGCCATGTGGAAGAGCACGGTCTCGGCATTATCGTTCCGGTTGTGCGCCGTGGCGATGAGCTCGGCGCCGACGGCGGCCGCCGCGCGGCGCAGGAAGGCATAGCGCAGCTCCCGGGCCGCGGTCTCCACGCTCACGCCGGCGCTGCGGGCGTGGGCGGCGGCGTCGCCCCGCTCGCTCACGAGGGGCACGCCCCAGGCTTCGCACAGCTCCGCGACGAAGGCCGCGTCCCCGGCGGAGGAATCCCGCAGTCCGTGGTCGTAGTGGGCGGCAAAGCACGTCACGTCGCCCAGGTCGAGGACCAGGCGGAGCAGGCAAACCGAGTCCGCCCCGCCGGACACGGCGCAAAGTACCCGGCTCCCCGGGGGCAGCAGCGTCCGGTCGAGGGTGATCTCAGTATTCCTCATGGCGCTGGTCGGAATCCCGGAAGGAGGTGTACTCGCCCAGCCAGGCCAGATAATCCTTGCCGGTCTCGCCGTGGCGGTTCTTGAGTACGATGACCTCGGTGAGATTCGGGTTTTCGCTCTCCTCGTTATAATACCCGTCCCGGTACAATCCCAAAACCACGTCGGCGTCCTGCTCGATGGAGCCGGACTCGCGCAGATCGGAGAGCATGGGCCGCTTGTCCGCGCGCTGTTCGTTGGCGCGGCTGAGCTGGGAAAGGCACAGCACCGGCACGTTGAGCTCCTTGGCCATGATCTTCATCATGCGGCTGATGTCCGACACCGCCTGGGTGCGGGTCTCGCCGGCCCAGTTGTTGCCGCTGCCGGAGCCCTGCATGAGCTGCAGGTAGTCGATCATCACGAGCCCGAGGTCCTTGAGCCGCCGGGACTGGGCGTTCATTTCTGCCACGGTCAGCGTCGGGTTGTCGTTGAGCCAGATGTTGGTCCCGGCGATCACCGAGGCCGCGCCGGCCGCCCGCCGCCACTCATCCTCGGTCAGATTGCCGGTGAGCAGGTTGGCCAGGGGGATCATCCCCTCGCTGGACAAAAACCGGGTCACGAGCTGCTCGCGGCTCATCTCCAGAGAGAAGATGGCCACGGTCTTGCCGGTGGCCTTGGCGGCGTTGAGGGCGATGTTGAGTCCGATGCTGGTCTTGCCCATGCCAGGCCGGGCGGCCACGAGCACGAAGTCGCCCTTGTTCAGACCCAGCAGACGGCGGTCCAGGTCCCGGAAGCCCGTGGAGATGCCCGGGATGGCCTGGCCGGAGGCGGCCAGCTCCGAGAGGTTGGTATAGACGGTCTGCACCACCTGGGAGGCGGGCAGGAGCCCGCCCACGGCGCGGTCGTTGCGCAGGGCGTAGATCTTTTTCTCGGCCAGATCGAGCACCTCGCCGGCCTCGCCGCCGCCGGAGGACGCGGTCTCCACCGTCTCCTCGCACACGCGGATGATGCTGCGCAGCAGCGCCTGGTCGCGCACGATGGCCGCGTAGCGCAGCACGTTGGCGGCGGTGGGCGTCACACGCATGAGCTCGCGCAGGTACTCCGTCGTGCTCTCCGGATCGAAGACCCCGCGGATCTTCATCTGGTCGAGCACGGTCACCGGGTCGATGGCCATGCCGAAGGTGAACATGTGGAAGATCGTCTCAAAGATCTCCCGGTTCCGGTCCAGATAGAAGTCGCTGCCGCGCACGGCGTTGAGCACGTCGGGCAGACAGGCCGGGTCGATCAGACAGGAGCCGAGCACCGCCTGCTCCGCCTCGGCGGACCAGGGCACGCGCCGGCCTAACAGTTCATCCATGGCGCCTCACTTCTCGATGACGAGCAGGTTGATCGTGCCCTCGATGCCGAAGCCGAACTTGCACTTCACCTCATAGCTGCCGAAGGACTTGATGGGCTCGCCCTGGACGATGCGGTTCTTCTCCACAGAGATGCCGTACTGCTCCTGCAGAGCGTCGGCGATCTCCTGGGAGGTCACGCTGCCGAAGAGCTTGCCGCTGGAGCCGGCCTTGGCGCGGATCGTCACGACGACGTCCTTGAGCCGGGCGGCGTTTTCCTCAGCGGCCTGCCGGTCGCGGGCCTCCTGGGCGCGCTTGGCCTTCTCCCTCTGCGAGAAGGCGTTGAGGTTGTCGCGGGTGGCCTCGGCGGCCAGCTTGCGGGGGATCAGGTAATTGCGCGCGTAGCCCTCGGAGACCTCCTTGAGCTCGCCCTTCTTTCCCTGACCCTTGACGTCCTGCTGAAAAATCACTTTCATATCGGGAACCCTCCTGTGGTGCGGATAGTTTTTTCCGAGAATTATAAATCGTTTTTGTCGTAGCTTTGCCACGACAAAAACACCCTGAGGCGAGCCGGGCGAGCCCTCGCGCCGACCAACCGCGGCTTGTCCCACGCCAAGCCGCGGGCGATAAGCGCGAGTATCTCGATTGCGAAACATCTGTTTCGCAATCGACACTAGTTCGTGTCCATATATTTGTCGATGGCGGCAAAGAGCGTGTTCACCGCGTCGCGCAGCGTGATGTCCCTGATCTGGGCCCCGGCCACGGACTTGTTGCCGCCGCCGCCCAGCTGCTCGAGCAGCACCTGCACGTTCACGTCGCCGACGCTCCGCGCCGAAACGGCCACGCCGCCCTCGGCCATCGGGTAGAGCACAGCCGAGGCCTGTACGCCGGCGATGTTGATGAGCTCGTCGGCGGCCTGGGCCGCCACGATCCGGTTCTGCGTCTCCTGGGTGGCCACCACCGCGATGCCCTTGTAGAGCTTGGCCTGCTTCATGATGTTGTAGCGGGCCATGGTCGCGGACATGTCGATCTTGAACAGCCCCTTGACCCGCATCGTGTCGGCGCCGGCCCGTTCCAGATAGGCCGCGGCGTCAAAGGTCCGGTCCGCGGTGCGGATCGTGAAGTTCTTCGTGTCGAGCACGATGCCCGCGAGCACGGCGTCCGCCTCGACGGACAGGATATCCGAGGGCTCCACCAGCTCCTGCATCAGCTCGGCCACCAGCTCGGCGGCGGAGGACGCGCTGGGCTCGTAGAGCGAGAGCGTCGGGTCCTGGATATAGGTGGCCGCCCGGCGGTGGTGGTCGATGACCGCCAGCCGCGCGGAACACGCCATGAGCAGCGACTCGTCCTCCACCTGCTCGGGCCGGTTGGTGTCGAGCACCACCAGCAGCGTGCGGTTGTCGGCCCGGACGATGGCCTCCTGGGCGTTGATGAAGACGTCGGCGTAATGCTCGTCGGCGCGGAGCATGTCGATCAGAGCCCCGGCGGAGTTTTCCTCGCCGACGATGATCTTTACCTCGCGCTCGAGCCGCCGGGCGATGCACACGACGCCCGCCGCCGCGCCGATCGAGTCGAGATCGGCGTATTTGTGGCTCATGATGAACACCCGGGAGGCGTCGCCGATGAGCTTTGCCAGGGAGGTCGCCGTGACGCGGGACTTGACCTTGGTGCGGGTCTCGACCTCGCCGCCGCGGCCGCCGAAGAATTCAAAGTTGTATTTGTTTTTCACCACGGCCTGGTCGCCGCCCCGGGAGAGGGCCATGTCCGAGGCCAGCGCGGCAAAGGAGTAGTTTTCCTCATAGCCGCTGCCGTCCAGACCGGCGCCGATGCTCACCGTGGCGTGGATGCCCGTGGGGCTCACAATGTCGTGGATGCTCTCCACCAGCGTGAAGCGGTCTCGCGTGATGCCGCCCAGATACCGGTTTTCAAAGATGAACAGATACCGGTCCCGGTCGATGCGCCGCAGGATGCCGCCCTTGCCGTCGCACCATTTTTCCAGCGCGCCGTCCAGCGCGCCGCGCAGCTCCGTGCGCTGGCGGTCGGTGAGGGGCTTCATCATCTCCTCGTAGTTGTCCACGACGATGATCATTACGATGGGGCGGGAGGCCAGATATTCCTGCCGGACCGCGTCGTACTCGGTCACGTCCACCCAGTAGGTGATGCCCATGAACTCGTAGGTCTCCTCGGTCTTGCCCGATCGGACCATGTTGCCGTTGACCTCGTACTTGCGGCCGTTGACCTCCAGCAGACCGGCCATGCGGCTTTTGCCCTCCATGAGCCACTTTCCGCTGAAGTTGGGCACCAGCGCGGAGAGCTGGGCGTCGAAGACCGGACTGCTGCGGCCGCACATGTCCCAGAAGGGCTGGTTGGCCCAGACGATGCCGCTGTCGCCCAGACGGAACACCGCCATGGGCAGCGGGAAGTGGATCAGGGTGTTGTTGGTGGCAGACTCGGCGTTGTAGGTCACCGTCTCCACGAAGGCCTGCAGCTCCCGCCGGCGCTGCCGTTCCCGGATGATCGCGTAGACGATCAGCGCGGCCACGATCCCCGCCTCGACATAGGCCAGAGTTTCGTTGAAAAACCACGTCGCCGCCGCGAAAGCCGCCATGATCACAAGGCACATCCGAAGCCCCGGCTCCGTAAATTTCTTCATTGTCCGTTTGTTCACGGTATTCTCCCCCGGATGATGATAACGATACAAAGTTTACTATATCATACAAAGAATGACCAAACAATAAAAATATGAAAGAAATGTTGGAATTTGCGGTCAGAGCGCCGAAAGGACCGCGCGGGTATATTTCCCGGCGGAGTGCAGAAACTTCCTAAAAACGCGAAAAGGAGAATGTCCGTCTTATGAAGGCTGTGATCCTGGCCGGCGGCCGGGGCACCCGTCTGCAGCAGGTGACCCACGGCGCGATCCCCAAACCCATGGCGTAGCTGCTGGGCCGGCCGGTGCTCGAGCATATCGTCCGCCGCCTGGCCGCGTGCGGCTTTACGGATATCTGCTGCACGCTGGCCTGCCTGCCGGACCAGATCCGCCGGTATTTCGGCGACGGCGGCGGTTTCGGCGTGCACATGGAGTACCGGCTGGAGGAGCGGGCCCTGGGCACCGCCGGCGCGGTGAAGAACTGCGCGGATTTCACCCGGGGCGAGGACTTCCTCGTCATCAGCGGGGACGCGGCCTGCGATCTGGATCTGCGGGCCCTGTGGGACGCCCACCGCAGGGCCCGGCCGGCGGTGACGATGGCGCTCCACCCCCATGACGCCCCGACCAGCTACGGCCTTGTGGTCACCGACGCCGACGGCTATGTGCGCAGCTTTCTCGAAAAGCCGCCCTGGGAGCAGGTGGTCACCGACCTCGTGAACACGGGCATCTATGTCATGGGCGGGGAGGCGATGGCCTTCGTGCCCGCGGGGGCGTGCTTCGACTTCGCAAAGGACCTGTTCCCCCGGCTGCTCCACGCGGGATTGCCGCTGCTGGGCGTGCCGCTGGAGGGATACTGGCGGGACATCGGCGACCCCGGCTCTTACTATCGGGCCAATCTGGACGCCTGGGAGGGAACGCTGCATCTGCCGGAGGCCGGCGGGGAGGAAAAAGACGCCGCCTCCCCGGAGATGGCGCCGCGCTACGCCTGCCGCGTCTACTGGCAGACGCCCCGGCGGGCGCGGCTGATGCGCGCCTTTACCGCGGGACTTATGGAGGCCGGCGCCGACCTGAGCGACGGCCTGCGTCTCGAGAACGTGCCCGGCGGCGTGCACATCGCGCCCTGCGGCGACCGGGAGGCGCTGTGCATCGAGTCCGACGATCCGGATACGCTGCGGCGGTTCCAGGCCCTGGCCGGGACGCTCGAGGCGCGTATGGACCGGGAAAGCAGGGCCGACGGGCAGACATGACCCCGGCGGAACGGGGGGCTTTTTTCCGTGACCGGAGGCTGGAGGTTTTATCCGTGACCGGGGATGGCGCTTATGCTCTGTTGTCGGTGTCGGATCGGGGTTGGCGCATTTTTCCGACCGGGGTTACAAGCATCCAGCTCCATTGTCGGTGCTTTTCCGAGGTAATGCGCATTTTTCTTTGCGTATCTTTCTTTTGAAAAGCCCAAAAGAAAGATACGCGAGAAAGAAAAGGCTCGGTGCAAGACTGCAGGCTGACGCCTCTTACCTCTATAACTCAAGAGGCGGGCGCGTTGCTATACGCGCCACACCGCTTACGCTCCGGCGCTTGGCAGGAGATTAGTTCAGGTTCCAGCCTCTTTCCCCGCTGCCGCGGGTGCAAATACTTGCCGATGTTCTTTTTTGCTGTAGGGGCGTTTGGTTTAGCTGTCATTCCGAGCGCAGCGAAAAATCTCGTGGTTGGAGGTATACGCGTTGAAACATGAGATTCCTCGCTTCGCTCGGGATGACAAAAATGAGGGCGCGCAATCTGAGGGCCTACATATTTTTCCCACGCAGCGCCGGAGCGAAAACTCCCGTTCACAAAAACGCAGCCGCGCAACGGAGGGCCGAAGTTGTCGACGAGGCCCGCAGCATTGGCGCGGCTGTGTTTTTGAAAGGACGAGCAGCGGAGTGAATGAGCTTTCGAGCCTGCGAGGAAGCGAACGATACGAAGCTTGCGAGGACGCTCTGCAGCACAGAAAAGACCCGCAAAAATGCGAATTGCCTGAAAGTCAGTATAACAATGGAGCAGGACCGGTCCACCCCGGTCACGGTTAAATGCGCATTACCTCGATATACCACCGACGATGGAGCTGAATGGTATCACCCCGGGAGAAAGGGTATTAAGAAGCAGCCGCAGGACAAACGCCCTGCGGCTGCTTCCTTATCCGTTTGATCAGTCTGCCCGCTCCAGGGTCAGGTCGATCCCGCTGCCCAGCACATCCCGCAGGACCATGACCCCGTCGGATACGGTGCCTGTCAGCGTGGTGTCCGCGGCGGTGATCTCGATGGCGTCGCCGTCGACGGCCCACTTGACGCTGTAATCTGTCCCGTCGATGGTCAGCACGGCCTTGCCGCCGGATTTGAGTTCGGCGGAAAAACCGCCGGGGAACGCAGACTCCACCGCGACGCTGATGCCGCCCATGGAACCGGTCCTGCCCACATATACGCCCTCGTTGGGATCGGGCTCGCCGCCGCAGCCGACAAGAGAAAGCGCGAGGATCGCCAGAAGAATTATCGCCAGTGCTCTTTTCATAATTTATCCTCCTTACTGTGATGCGCGTTTGCGCCGGTCCGACTCTGTCGGCATTATAACAGAGAACAGGCCCCGTGTATACCGGCGCGGCGAAAAAACTCAAAGCGTCCGGCGGCCCCGGCGGAGCTGCCGCCGCGCCCGGCGGATATGGCGCTCGTAGTCGCCGCTCTCGATGAGCTCGGAGAGGACATACTGCTCGAATACCGGGACCGTGCAGGCGTAAAACCCGGCTTTTTCGGCAAAGAGCGCGGCCATCGGCGCCGACAGGGCCAGATAGCCCATGCGCAGCGAGGGCGCCACGGTCTGGGAAAAGGTGTTCAGATAAATGACGTTGCCCCGGTCGGACAGGGAGAACACCGTCTCCTCGGGCTTGGAGGAAGCGGCCAGCTCCGAGGTGAAGTCGTCCTCCACCACATACCGGCCCTCCCGGGCGCCCCAGCGGATGTACTCCCGCCGCTTGGCCGCCGAGGCGGTGACGCCGCTGGGGAAGCTCCGGCAGGGGGTGATGTGGAGCACGTCGGCCCGCGCCGCCGCCAGCGCCCTGCTGTCGATCCCGTCCGCGCCGAGGGGCAGCAGCTCCGTCGCCGCGCCCTGGGCGGCGTAGACCTGCCGGATCTTCTCGTAGGAGGGATCCTCCAGCGCGTACAGCTTTTCCCGGCCCAGCACCTGGACGATCAGCCCGTACAGATACTCCGCCCCGGAGCCGACGATGATCTGCTCCGGCGGCACATGGATCCCCCGCGCCCGGCCCAGATAGCGGCTCAGCGCCCGGCGCAGCTCCTCGCAGCCCTGGCCGGGACAGCGCTCGAGCAGCGCAGGACCGTATTCGCTGATCACCCGGCGCATGGTCCGGGCCAGCACCGAGAAGGGGAACGCCTCCCGCTGCCCTTCGTGTCTTATCCGCGGAGCGCGGGCCGCCCCGGCGTCGGGAACGAACCCGTCCGCCTGCCGGAAGGACACATAGTGGCCGCTGCGCTCCCGGGATTCCAGGTATCCCTCGTCGCACAGCAGCGAGAGCGCATGCTCCACCGTGACCAGGCTCAGCCCCCGCTCCTCGCTGAGCTGGCGCTTCGACGGCGCCCGGGTGCCGTAGGGATAGTCCCCGGCGATGATGGCGGTGCGCAGACTTTCGTACAGCGCCAGATACGCCGGTGTTTTTTTCGGTTTCTCTTCCATCTGGTATTATATTTTTCTCCTGTTCTGGATATTTTAATACGTCCAGAACATTGTATTCTATACGCGATCCCCTGTCAAGGAGCTGATAACCGTGAAAGAAGCGAATCAAAAGTACTCTGCCCGCTGGCTGACGATCACCGCGGTGCTCATGGCGCTGAATGTGATCATGAGCTCTTTCGGCGTGCCGGTACCCGGCGGTCATCTCTATATGAACGACGTTGTGATCTGCTTTGCCGCGCTGCTGCTCGACCCGCTGGCGGCGTTCTTCGTCGGCGGCGTGGGAGCGTTCCTGGGTGACCTGTTCTTTTATCCGGCGCCGATGTTCGTCTCTCTCGTGACCCACGGACTGCAGGCCGCGGCGATCAGTCTGTGCGTACGGCATCTGTTCAAAAACCGGCCTGTGCTGGCCGGGTGGATCGGCGTGACCGTCGGAGCGGTGATCATGGTCGTCGGCTATACGCTGGGCCGGGCTTATATCTACTCCACGCCGGAGTATGCCGTGCTGAAGCTGCCCTATCAGATCCTGCAGGCGGCGGTCGGCGCGGTCCTCGGCATGACGCTGCGCTGGAAGGTCAAGCCGCTGGCGGGGCTCGTCACCGGCGAGATCCGGCCGTCCTGAAACCGGCCCCGCGGCTGCCGCCGCGGGGCGTTTTTTCGTCCGGACTGGAAATATCCGGTCCGCCGCGGTATAATGCAGGAGACCGTATAACGAATCAGGGAGGCATGGAAATGGCTTCGACCCACAGATGTGAATACTGCGACTCCACGATCACCTCGGAGGACCCGAAGTGTCCGTACTGCGGCGCGGAAAACCCCAACTACGTGCCGGATTCGCCGCGCAGGGTGTTCCTGCCCAGGACCATCGCCGAGCTGAAGGAATACTGCGCCGAGCGGGGCATGCCGCTGCTGCGGATGCGGTTTTTCATCGGCGAGGACTACCGCCGGCCGCGGGCCTTCGGCATTTACCGCGACGGGGACGAGGTCATCGTATACAAGAACAAGTCCGACGGCAGCCGCGCGGAGCGCTACCGCGGACCGGACGAGGAACGCGCCGTCGGGGAGATCTTCGCCAAGCTCCTCGAGGAGTGCCACAGCCGGGGGATCTATCCGGACGGAGAGCCGCCGGCCGGCGGCGGTCAGAGCAGGAAGAAACCCCGCCGTTCCGCGGGCTCGGTCCTTCTGCGCTGTCTGCTGATCTGGACGCTCCTCATGGCGATCCTCGGCGCGGTCTCTTTCTTCATGCACCGGAACGACGGATACTATAACTTCGGCGGCGGTCAGGTGTATTACCACTATGGGAACGACTGGTACTACACCTATGACGACAACACGGCCGGCTACTGGTATGAGGCCGACGAGCCGCCGGTGGGCGACTATGCGGACTACTATGCCGGCGACGACTGGGACTCCGACTGGGGCGTGAGCGATTTCCGGGAATCGAGCACCTGGGAGTCGATCCAGGAGAGCCATTCCTCCGGTTCCTCGGACTATGACTCCTGGGACAGCGGCGGCACCGACTGGGACAGCGACTGGTAACATTTTTCGCGAGGTGTTGATGCCGTATCAGAGGCTGGCGCTTTTTCCATTTACCGGGGTTTATGCATTCAGCTCCATTGTCGGTGGTTTACCGGGGCTGGCGCTTTTCCCTTTTACTGGGGTTTTAAGCATCCAGCTCCATTGTCGGTACGATACGAAAGTAATGCGCATTTTTCTTTGCGTATCGTACCGACAATGGAGCGGAATGGTATGACCCCTGTAACTGGAAACAGCGCCGGCCCCGATCGGGGATCATGCGCCGACAATACGAACGGGGACTGCCTTGCGGCAGTCCCCGTTCGTATTCAGTCTTCGATCTGCGCCACGCGGATGCTTTCCGGATCCACCAGCGGGTCGATGTTCCGCACCAGCTCGTCGAAGGCAGCGCTGCGCTCCGTGACGAAGAACTCGGTCCGGCCCTCGCCGGCGCCTTCGCCGAAGATCTCGCGCAGGTCGGCGGCGAGCGCCTCGCCCACGTCGATCATCTCCGCGTCGGGCAGCAGCCGCTCGAAGGCGGTGCGGTAGAGCGGATAGTGGGTGCAGCCCATGATGAGCCGGTCGATGCCGGCTTCCCGGAAATCGGCCAGATACCGCCCGCAGACGGTCTCGGCCAGGATGTCTCCGGGGCCGACGCCGTTCTCCACCAGCGGCACGATCAGCGGGCAGGCCCGGGAGATCACGCGCACCGAGGGATCCGCGGCGTGGATGCGCCGCTCGTAGGCGCCGCTCTTGACCGTGGCCTGGGTGCCGATGACGCCCACCGCGCCGGTTTTCGTGGCCGCGGCGCGCCGGGCGGCGCTGTCGATGACGCCGTAGATGGGCACGTCGAAGCGCTCGCGCAGGGCGTCGAGGGAGTTCGAGCTCACCGTACCGCAGGCGGCCACCACCGCGTCCACGTCCCGCCGCAGCAGAAAGGCCGCGTCGTCGACGGCGTAGCGGGTGATCGTCTCCACGCTCCGGCCGCCGTAGGGGACCCGGGCCAGATCGCCCAGATATATCATGTCCAGCACGGGAAAAGCCTCCCGCAGCCGGCGCAGCACCGTCAGCCCGCCGATGCCGCTGTCAAATACGCCGATCCGGCGCAGCATGGGCCGTCACCTCCCGGAAAAGTATATGCGCCCTCAGGCGGATTTGTCCACGACGATATTGTTGATCCACACGCCCTTTTTCAGCAGCACGAGCCCCACGGCCAGCTTGATGAGGTCCGTGGCGTTCACGGCGGCGTTCACCGGCAGCAGGCCCCAGGAGGTGAAGTGGATCAGCGACCAGGCGATGGGCACCATCGCCACCCAGGTGAACACGCTGTCGAAGGCCATGGTGATATAGGTCCGCCCGCCGGCGCGCAGCGCCCAGTAGGCGCAGTTGACCACGACGCCCACCGGCATGAACACGGCCGCGATGCGCATGAGGCCTGTGGCGAGGGCCATGATCTCCCCGGTGGTGTTGTAGAGCCGCGGCGCCCATGGGGCCGCCAGCAGCAGCACGCCGCCCATCACAAAGCTGGAGGCAAAGCCCAGGGCCATCAGCTGCGTACAGTATTCCTTCGCGCGGTCGTATTCCTCCGCTCCGAGCAGGTTGCCGAGCATGATCCCCACCACGTTGCCCAGGGTGAACATCAGCGTCATGAAAAGCTGCGTGATCGTATTGCTGATGTTCAGCGCGGCGATGGCATCCAGGCCCCGGTAGGAGTAGCACTGGGTCAGCATGGTCATGCCGATGGACCAGAACATTTCGTTGGCCAGCAGCGGCAGACCGCGCAGGATGATGTTCTTTGCCAGAGCGGGGGGGATGCGCATGCTCGCGTAGGCGCCGCGCAGGAAGGCCGGCGGCTCCTTTTTGCCGTGGGTCCCCAGCAATATCAGCGCCAGCTCCACGTAGCGGGAGAGCACCGTGGCGATCGCCGCGCCGTTGACGCCCAGGGCCGGGAAGCCCAGCTTGCCGTAGATGAGCAGATAGTTGAACACGAGGTTGACGAAGATCGCCGTGACGCTCGCGTGCATGGGCAGGGCGTTGTCGCCGGTCACCCGCAGGATGCTGACGTAGGCGTTGACCAGCCCGAAGGCGGGCAGGCCGAAGAGCATGATGTTCAGGTAGCTCCGCCCCTGGGCCAGGGTACGGCTCAGATCCGCGGTGCTGGCCGAGTCGTGCAGGAAGGCGCCGATCAGCCTTTCGGGGATCCACGCCAACAGGGCCGTGGCCAGCAGCGTGAAGCCCATGCAGAGCATGAAGTTGAAGCGGAAGGTGCTGCGCACGCCCTCGTGGTCGCCCCGGCCGTGGAACTGCGCGCCGAAGATCCCCGCACCGCCCGTGCCGCCGAAGAGGCACAGGTTGTACACGAACATGAGCTGGTTGACGATGGACACGCCGGACATGGCCTCGGTGCCCAGACGGCCGACCATCAGGTTGTCGAGCAGGTTGACGAAGGTGGAGACGGCGTTCTGCAGCAGCAGCGGCAGGGCCAGCGCGGCTACCCGGAGATAGAATTCTTTGGTTCCGATCAGTTTTTTCATTGAAAGCAGGTCACACAGTTATAAATAGGCCGCACCCCGGTGGGGGATGCGGCCGACGTCACGATGCCGGCGAGGTTATTTCCGGCCGGCGTGGTAGGAGGTGTTGATCCGGTAACAGGCGGCGTACATCTCCTCGTCGAGCTTGCGCTCCATCTGCAGCGCTTCCTCGATGGGCATGTCTTCAAAACGGCCGTTGCGCGCCACGATGACGCGGCTCTCCTCGTCCTCACCGCAGAGCACGTTCACCGCCCGCACGCCCATCATGGAGGCGGAGACGCGGTCCCGGCCGGAGGGGGCGCCGCCGCGCTGGATATATCCGAGCACGGTGACGCGGGTCTCGAGCCCGGTCTGCTTCTCGATCTCCTTGGCGTAGGAGTTGACGTAGCCCACGCCCTCGGCCACGACGATGATGTGGTGGCGGCGGCCGTGAATGCAGCCGCGGCGGATCACGTCGATGACGTCCTGCTCCAGGTCGATCTCCTTTTCGGGGATCAGCACCGCAGAGGCGCCGGCGGCGATGCCGGTATAGAGCGCCAGATGACCGGCGTTGCGGCCCATGACCTCGACCACGGAGACGCGGTCATGGCTCTGCCCGGTGTCGCGCAGCTTGTCGATGGCCTCCATGGCGGTGTTGCAGGCGGTGTCAAAGCCGATGGTGTATTCGGTGCAGCCCATGTCGTTGTCAATGGTGGCGGGGATGCCCACCACGCGGATGCCCTGCCGGGCCAGCTCCAGCGCGCCGCGGAAGGTGCCGTCGCCGCCGATGGCGATGATGCCGTCGATGCCCAGGTACTTGCAGACCTTCGCGGCCTTCTTCACGCCCTCGTCGGTGCGGAATTCCTCGCTGCGGGCGGTATAGAGGATCGTGCCGCCGCGGCGGCTGATGCCGTCCACATCGCTGCCGGTCAGTTCAAAAACGTCCCCGTTGATCAGCCCCGCGTAGCCGCGGCGGATGCCGATGCAGGTGATGTGCTGTTCCACGGCCGCCCGGACCACTGCGCGGATGGCGGGGTTCATGCCCGGCGCGTCACCGCCGCTGGTCAGAATGCCGATTCTCTGTGCTCCGGCCATAAAGATCACTCTCTTCTTTCAAAAATAACCGCTGTTACTATAGCGCGTCGCGGCGGAATTTGCAAGTCCCCGGACAAATTTCCGCCGCAGGGCGGGGAAATCAGTGGATTTTTTGCGAGAAATAAGGTATGGTAAGAAAAACGATACCGATCGGAGGGATGAGCATGGAACTTCTTGCCTATCTGAAAGAAAACATCCTCGTACTCGACGGCGCCATGGGCTCGATGCTGCTGGCCCGGGGCATGTCCCGCGACGAGCGCAGCGAATCCTGGGACCTGACGCACCCGGAGGATGTCAAAAGCATCCACCGCGCCTATTATGACGCGGGGAGCAACGCGGTGCTGACCAACACCTTCGGCGCCAACCGGCTGTACCACAGCGACGACGAGCTGCGCGAGATCGTCTTTGCCGCCGTACGGCTGGCACGGGAGGCCGCGGCGGAGAGCGGCGCGCCCCAGGAAAAGTTCGTAGCCCTGGACATCGGCCCCTGCGGGCGGCTCATCGAGCCCCTGGGCGAGTTCAATTTTGACGAGGCGAAGTCCCTCTTCGCGCAGGTCGCCGGGTACGGCGCCGAGGCCGGGGCGGACTTCGTGTTCGTCGAGACCATGTACGACCTGGGAGAGACCCGCGCCGCCGTGCAGGGCGCCCGGGAGGGCTGCGGCCTGCCCGTGTTCATGTCCAACACCTACGGTCAGGCCGGCCGGCTGATGACCGGCGCCGGGCCGGAGGAGGTCATCGCCCTCGGCGAGGAGCTGGGCGTGTCCGCCATCGGGATGAATTGCTCCGTCGGCCCCGAGGGCATGGCGGCGCTGGGGGAGGAATACCTGCGCCTGACCGACCTGCCGGTGATCATCAAGCCCAACGCCGGGCTCCCCGAGATCGTGGACGGGAACGCCGTGTACAAGACCACTCCCGAGGTCTTCGCCGCCGCCGTCGCCGCGCTGGCGGCGAAGGGCGCGAAGTGCGTGGGCGGCTGCTGCGGCACCACCCCGGCGCATATCGCCGCACTCACAAAGGCCCTGCGGGGCGGAACGGAGGAATGATAATGAAGGACAAACGCTGGGAAAAGCTCTCCGCCATCCTCAAGGAGGCGGAGTCGTATGAACGCGCTCTGGGAAAGATCGTCTTTGACATGCAGTGCTGCGCGCCGCCCGAGGGCATGGACCAGGCCGGGGAGGACATGGCCGTCCTCGGCAAGCGGCTGCACGCGATGACCCACTCGAAGCGGTATCAGGCGCTGGTGTGCTCCCTCCACGACGACCCCGGCGCGCTCAGCGCGGCGCAGCGGCGGACCGTGGAGCTGCTGTACCGGGACCACCTGCGCACGAAAAACATTTCCGCCAAATTCTCCTACAAGCAGGATCTGGCCCAGGCCCAGGCCTACGGCAAGTGGCTGGAAGCCAAGAAGACCTCGGATTATTCCCTGTTCCGGGACAGCTTCGCGGCGCTGGTGGACTTCGCCCGCCGGGCCATCGACCTGCGGGACGAGAAGCCCTCCACCTATTACAACGCCTGCCTCGACGACCATGAGCCCGGCGGCAGCCAGGCGCAGCTCGACGCCTTCTTTGCCGCGCTGCGGGAGCGGATCGTGCCGCTGATGCGGCGCGTGGAGGCCGAGGGCAAGCCGATCCGGGAGGATTTCCTCACCCGGAAATGCCCGATCCCCGAGCAGGAGGCCTTCTCCCGCTGGCTGCTGGAGCTGGAGGGCCTGCGCTCCACGGCGCTGGTGCTCATGACCACCGAGCACCCCTTCACGACCAATTTCGGGCCCATGGACGTGCGCGTCACCACCCATTATTATGAGGAGCAGTTCCTCTCCAACATTTTCTCCACGCTCCACGAGGGCGGCCACGCCCTGTTCATGCAGAATGAGCCGGAGGAGTTCTACCGGGATCACACCTGCGACGGCATGACCAACGGCATGCACGAGACGATCTCCCGGTTCTATGAAAACATCATCGGCCGCAGCGAGGCGTTCATCCGCTTTATTTATCCCAAGCTGTGCGAGTTCTCGCCCTCGGTGATGGAGGGCGTCAGCGAGCGGGAGCTCTACGAGGGCGTAAACATCGCCCGGCCGTCGCTGATCCGCACCGAGGCCGACGAATTGACTTACAGCCTGCACATCCTCGTGCGCTATGAGCTGGAAAAGGGCATCATGAACGGCGAGATCTCCGTGGACGAGGTCCCCGGCCGCTGGAATGCCCTGTATAAAGAGGTCCTGGGACTGGACGTGCCCGACGACGCCCGGGGCTGCCTGCAGGACGTACACTGGTCCGACGGCTACATGGGCTACTTCCCCTCCTACGCTCTGGGCAACGCTTACGGCGCGCAGATCCTCGCCGCCATGGAGCGGGATTTCGACGTGTTCGCCGCTGTGGAAAAGGGCGAGCTGGACGCCGTCGGCGCCTGGCTGAAGGAACGGGTGTTCTCCTGCGCGTCGCTGCTCGATCCCGACGAGTGGATCCGCGCCGTCACCGGGGAGAGCCTCAACGTGAACTATTATCTCGACTACCTCGAGACCAAGTACACGGATATTTACGGTCTGCGGTAACAGAAGCCGGCGGTCTTCGGACCGCCGGCATTTTTGTGCAGAATCTGCGCCGGACGGCTTTTATCTACGGATTTTTGATCGAGTTTTGTGAAAAATAGACATTGACTTTCCCCGCTGATGACCCTAAAATGCCGCAAAGTCGGGGCCGCTCCTCCCCGACGCGGCAAATCAAGCGAAAGGAAGTCGATGAATATGATCTTGAAGGATGAATATATCGCATACACCGTACCGCGCCAGAAAAACATCGCGCTGATCGCCCACGACGGGAAAAAGGAAGAGCTGATCCGCTGGTGCGAAAAGAACAAGGATGTGCTGGCACGCCATTTTCTCAGCGGCACCGGCACCACCGCCCGGCTTGTGGCGGAGCGCACCGGCCTGCCCGTCAAGGCCTACAATTCCGGTCCGCTGGGCGGCGATCAGCAGATCGGGGCGAAGATCGTCGAGGGCAAGATAGACATCGTGATCTTTTTCTCCGACCCGCTGGCCGCCCAGCCCCATGACCCGGACGTCAAGGCCCTGCTGCGCATCGCGCAGGTCTATGACGTGCCCATGGCGAACAACAAGGCAAGCGCGGACTACTTTATCCATTCCGCGCTGCTGGGAGAGGAATATGACCGCCACGTCACGAATTTCCAGAGGAGCGTGGACCAGCGCGTGGCGGAGCGGATGGAGCAGACCGCGCCCGTGCCCGACGGGCATATGCCCGCGCCGGCGGATAGCGCCTGCCTGTAAAAAACAAAGCGGGGGATCGTTTCGATCCCCCGCTTAAGCATGCCTGTCAGGTGTTGTAGAACAAATCTCTCCGCGCGTTGAGCAGCTTGGCGCCGTTGATGATGCCCAGCACGCCCGCGGCGATCCCGAGGACCACCGAAATGATGCCCAGCGTCAGTGCCATCGCTCCCGAGCGGGAGAGCCGTGCGTACAGTTCCTCCATTGTCAGCAGCTCCTTTCGTCCTGTCTATTATGCCACTGCCGGACCGGTTTGTATAGGGTTTTTTTCGGTCTTTCGTGAAACATCGGCGCGAAAAACCCGTCTATAAGGGTGTAAAGGCCTTTACACAGCGAAAGGAAACACCGAAATGGAAGACGCTCAGATCGTAGATCTCTACTGGCAGCGCTCCGACTCCGCCATCGAGCACACGGCGGCGCGGTACGGAGGCTATCTCCGCACGGTCGCCCGCAGCATCCTGCAGGACGAGCGGGACGCCGAGGAGTGCGTGAACGACACCTACCTGGCCGCCTGGAACTCCATGCCGGACAACCGCCCCGCCGCCCTGGCGCCCTATCTGGGCAGGATCGACCGCAATTTCGCGCTCACCAGGCTGGAGGCGCGCGGCGCGCTCAAGCGCGGCGGCGGGACAGCCGCGGCGTCGCTTGACGAACTTGCCGAGGTCGTCGCCGGATCGGAGGATCCGCAGAGGACCGTGGAGGCGCGGGAGCTGTCGGCGTACATAAGCGCGTTCCTCCGGGCGCTGCCGAAGGAGGAGCGGGAGGTTTTCACGGCGCGCTACTGGTATATGCTGCCGGTGAATGAGATCGCCGGACGCTTCGGCTATACCCGCGCCAGGACGGCCGGCATGCTGCACCGCACGCGCGGAAAGCTCCGCGCCGCACTGAAAAAGGAGGGATTGCTGTGACAGGAGAAGAGCTGCTCCGCGCCGTCGGCGGGATCGACGACGAGCTGATCGCCGAGACCGGCGTCCGGCTCGGCGTGCTGTCCGCGGCAGAGCGTACCGGTGTTTCGACACTTGATTTTTCACAGGAGGCCGAAATGAACACAACAAAGATCAGATCCTTCCGCAGGACCGCGCTCATCGCCGCCGCCGTCGCCGCGGCGCTGGCCATCACCGCCTTGGCTGCCGTGGTGTTCCGCACCAGAGTCCAGCCCGCCGACGGGCTCGAGGGTACCTGGGGCGACAGTGTCAGCGGGAACCACACGACTTATTTTGAGAACGCGAAGCTCTACATGCCCTTTGAGAGCGACGCGCCCCGGCACGAGATCGCATTCAAGGCAAACTGGCTGCCCAGCGAACCCACATGGGGGACGCCGGGAGAATACACCGACTATCTCTCCGACGACGGGGAAGGGGCGGTCCTGCCCTACGTGATCAACAGCTACAACCGCATCGACATCCAGGGCATCCGCTACTGCTTCGACGGAAAGGAGACCCTGGTCAGGCAGGACATGTGGAACGGTTATGAGCGCACGGAGGTAACGCTGGATTACAGCGGCACGCCCCACGCCTTCCGGACCGCCAACTATCTGATCCTGTTCCAGCCCGAGGACAACTTCCTCATTTACATCGGCGGGACGGATCCCATGGAGACTCTGGAGAAGATCGCGGAAAACCTGGACGTCCGGGTCGGCGCCGAGATCACGGAGCTCTACGACGCGGGCAGCGATATCGCCTGGTTCGACCTGGGCCGCGGCTGAGACATCCCCCGCAGAATAAAAGAAAGCCGCCGCATCGAAAGATGCGGCGGTCTTCTTTTATCGGTCAGCCGTAGGTGAGCCACAGCCATTCGTCATAGGCCTTGCCCCGGTATTCGTAGGACGCCCATACGTCGCAGAGCGTGAACCGGATGCGGCTGCGTCCGCCGCCGTCCGCGTCGTTTTCTTCGGTCTCGTAAACGTCGTCGCAGATGTGGCGCAGGATGAACAGGGCCTCCTTTGCCGCGGGCTGCAGCCGCGCCTCGTCCACGGAGATGATCCCGACGACCTTCGGCGCGTCCTCCCGGTAATAGGGGAACAGCCGGATCGAGGCGGCTTTGTCCTTGGCGAGCAGGAGGAAATACTTCTGCATGACGCTGACGATGAAAGCGGCGTTGGGGTCGCGCTTGAGTCCGAAGAAGCGGCGCCCGGACAGCTTGACGTAGATGTCCTCCCTGGCGCGGCGCCGAGCCTCGAGGTTCCAGGCCGCGACGGCGCGCTCGGTCCTCTCCCGATCCACGGTGATGTTTTCGGGAGCGTATTTTTCCTCATCGGTCACGGCGGACTCACCTCCCCTCGCACGCTGACAAAACCCCGGCTTTTACGGCGCCGGCGTCATTTTTCGGCCGCGGCGGGCTCTTTCGCGGCGCGGCGCTCCTCAACGGGTTTGGTGAAGCATTCCAGCACGGGGATGAGCAGGAACGCCACGATGCCGGCGGTGAAGCCGCCGTTGTACAGGCAGAAGCCGCCGTGCAGCAGCGGCACGTTCATCACCAGCAGCGCGTGGATGAACCCGGCGATCACCCCGGGGAAGAACCCCCACTTGCCGGAGACCGGCGCCAGGCCGCTGGCAAAGCACAGGCCCACGAGGATCGCCTGGGTGGTCAGGGTCCACTTCTGCGCCTCGGCGAGCCCGCCCGCGAAGAAGAGGAACGGCACCAGGGAGGCGACGGCGTAGCCGACCATGATCGGGAACACGGTCCGGGGCTGGGTGCCCTGGGCCACGAAGGCGAACATGCACATGATCGCGCCCATGGTCGCGCCGGTGAACTTGGCCGGCGTGAACACCAGCTGCCCGTCGGCGATGGTCATGCCGTGGACCACGTTGTAGTAGAGCAGGATGAACAGCCCGTACACGCCCATGTTGAGCAGCGTGGCGGGCACGCCGAAGGCGGCTGTGTAGTCGGTCTTGTAGCCGTCGGACTTCCACAGCGCCTTATACTTCTTGAAAACATCCTTGTCCATCATTGCGCCGGCGCACAGGCAAGCGGTGAACACGATTATAAAGAAGACGTTGACGAAGGCGCGGTGGCCGTCGCCCAGGTCGGTGTTGGACGGGACCTTGACGCCGGAGCCCAGGTAGAGGAAGCAGTAGAGGAAGAACGCCAGGAATCCCGCGGCGGGGCCGGCGCTGTAGAGGTCATAGCCCTTGTGGAAGTTGGGGGAGTGGGCGCACAGGGAGGGCATCACGCAGCCGACGAACACGCCCAGAAGGATCGCCAGCAGCAGGCCCGTGAAGGTGAAGCCGCGGGTCTCCAGACCGGGATAGCGGAACATCAGCTCGCTGGCAAAGGGCGCCAGCGCGGTGGCGAACATGGCCTGGTTGGCCACGCTGCCGAAGCTGACCTTCTTGAGCCTGGAATACACCCACACGCCGAAGAAAAAGGGCCAGATGTTGGTGAAGGTCATGCCGAAGGTGGCGAACCCCACGTTCAGCCAGTAGGCCGCCACGGTCAGGCCCGTGCATTTCGCCTTGCTGAAATACAGAAGTCCGCAGCAGGCCAGACCGACCATACCGGCGTTGAGGAACGCCGAGCCCAGTCCGCCGAGCTTGAAATAGTCCATCGTGAACTGGGACGGACGGGTGATGATCGTGATGAAGCCGGGGATCAGATTGCCCAGGTCGCCCGCGCAAAGGGCTCCGATGATCAAAGCGACAGAAAAACCGAGCAGGATCAGCAGGATCTGCCCGCTGGTATCTTTCCCTTTCATGAAAAATGCCCCCTAATGAATCAAGATTAAAGTATAGTGTATATCAACGCCGTCGGAATTTCAAGAAGAAAAGCGGGCGGCGCCGGCGCGGACCGGAGGAGAAACGGCGCTTTTCACGCACGCGGCACGAAATGGGCTTTTCTTTGCGCCCGGGCGGGCGTATACTGGCCGCAGGAATCGAGGTGCGGCATATGATCACGCAAATCAAAAACGGGACCGTCATCGACCCGGCGGAGGGCGTGCACGAGATCCGGGACGTCTGGCTCCGGGACGGCCGGATCGCGGCGGGCGGCGGCGTCCCGGACCGGATCGTCGACGCGTCGGGCCTGACGGTCTGCCCGGGACTCATCGATATCCACATGCACGAGGACCCGGTGGGGCCGGACGGACACATCGAGGCGTACGGCGAGGACTCCGTATTTGCCTGCATGCTGCATATGGGCGTCACCACCGCGGTGGCGGGCAACTGCGGCGAAAACAAGTTCCACCCCGCGGACTATCTTGACCTGGCCGACGCCGACGGCCTGCCCGTCAACGTGGCCATGCTGGCCGGGCACGGGTATTTCCGCTGCGCGGCGGGCTGCGGCGACCCCTACGGCCCGGCGTCGCCGGCACAGCAGGCGGTCATGGCCGCGGAGATCGAACAGGCCCTGGAGCGGGGCTGCGCCGGCGTGTCGTTCGGCATCCGCTATGTGCCCGGCATGGACGCCGACGAGCTCGTCACCGCCGCGGGAGCCTGCCGGAGGACCGGCAAGCCCGTCGCCGCCCATATACGCGACGACGCGGCCGCCGTATTCGGCGCGGCCCGGGAGTTCCTGGACGCCGGAGCGCGTCTGGGCGTGCCGCTGCAGATCTCCCACATCGGCAGCATGGCAGGCTTCGGGCAGATGGAGGCGTTCCTCGCGCTGACGGACGAGTACCGGCGCCGTCTGCCGCGGCTCGGCTGCGACTGCTATCCCTACGACGCCTTTTCCACGTCCCTCGGCTCGGCCACCTATGACGAGGGATGGCTCGAACGGTACGGCTGCGATTACGGCGCGCTGGAGCTGTGCGAGGGAGAGTACAGGGGACGGCCCTGCACCGAAGCGATCTTCCGCGCCGAGCGCGCCGCGCACCCGGAGACCATGACCGTGTGCCGCGTCATGCGCGGGAGCGACGTGGACCTGGCCTTCCGGCACGCCGACGTCATGGTCGCCAGCGACGCCACGCTCCACCGGGGACAGGGCCATCCCCGGGCCTGCGGGACCTTCCCGCGGGTGCTGTCCCGGTACGTGAAAAACGGCACGCTGACCCTGGAGGACGCCATCCGGCGCATGACGGTCCTGCCCGCCCGGCAGATGGGGTTCAAAACAAAGGGCAGCCTGCGCGAGGGCATGGACGCGGACGTGCTGATCTTCGATCCGGAGACTGTCGCGGACAGGGCGAGCTTTGCTGCGCTGCTCACGCCGCCCGAGGGGATCGAGTGGGTGTTCGTCAACGGCCGCCCCGCGCTGGAAAAGGGCGTGATCCTCGAGCGCCGCGCCGGGCGCTCGGTGCGGACGTGAAAAGCGATGCCGCCCGGGTCCGGCTGTCCGCGCGGATCAGAGGCGGCATCTGCGGGGCGCCGATCCCGCGGCCGTATAAAAAGCACAAAAAGACGGGGCTGCCGCAAAACAGCCCCGTCTTTCCGATATACCGCCGCCTTACTGGGCCTCGGGCACCAGCGGCGTCATGTTGTACAGACACAGAACGATCGTGGAAGCGTTGTGGAGGAACGCCGCCAGTCCCGGCGTGGCCAGACCGAACAGTCCGGCCAGCAGGATCAGCGCGTTGATGGAAATACCGTTGCGCGCCGTGCTGCGCATGCGCGGCATGAGCCGGTCGCCGATGCTCTTGAGCGTGATCAGGTTTTCCAGCTCGCTGCCGTAGATCGTCACGTCGGCGATCTCCTGGGCGATGTCGGCGCCCTCCTTCATGGCGATGCCCACGTCAGCCGCGGACAGGGCGGGGGAGTCGTTGATGCCGTCGCCGACCATGATGACCTTTCGTCCGGCAGCCTTCTGCGCCTCGACGAAATTGGCCTTGTCCTCGGGGAGGACCTCGGCGTAGAACTCCGTGATGCCGGCCTTCGCCGCGACGGCCTCCGCCGTGCGGTAGCTGTCGCCGGTCATCATGACCACGTTCTTGATGCCGGCGGCCTTGAGCGCGCGGATGACCTCGACGGCCTCGGGCTTGACCGGGTCGGCGATGCCGATGACCGCGGCCAGCTTCCCGCCGATGGCCATGTACAGCCGGGAGTTCTCCGGCGGGATCTGGCGCAGGAGCTCTTCGTTCTCCGGCGTCAGAGGCACGCCCTCGTCCTCGAAGATGAAGCGCTGACTGCCGATGACCACCCGATCCTCGCCCACATAGGCGACGATGCCGTGGGCCACGATATACTCGGGCGTGGAGTGCATCTCCTCGTGGTCCAGATGCTCCATCTTGGCCGCGCGGACGACCGCGTAAGCCAGGGAGTGGGGGAAGTGCTCCTCAAGACACGCCGCCAGACGAAGCGTCTCGTCCCGGTCGAAGCCGTCCATGGCCACCACCTGCTCCACCACGGGGGTGGCGCGGGTGAGCGTGCCGGTCTTGTCGAACACGATCGTGTCGGCGGAGGAGATGGTCTCCAGGAACTTGCCGCCCTTGACCGTCAGACGGTGACGGCTGGCCTCGCTCATGGCCGAAAGGGTGGCCACGGGCATGGCGACCTCGATCGCGCAGGAGAAGTCCACCATCAGCACCGAAGCCGCCTTGGTGACGTTGCGGGTGAGCAGCCAGGTGACCACGGCCGTGCCGAAGGTATAGGGGATCAGCTTGGTCACGACCTTCTCGGCCTGGCTCTGGGTGACCGGGGACATGCTCTCGGAAGCCTCGATCATGCGGATGATCTTGTCATAGCGGGTCTCGCCGGAGATCTCCTTGACCTCGATGACCAGCTCGCCCTCTTCGATCGCCGTGCCGGCGAAGACCGAACGGCCGGGCCGTTTCTGTACGGCCAGCGGCTCGCCGGTGAGAGCGGCCTGGTTGACCAGCGCCTCGCCCTGGGCGACGATGCCGTCCAGGGGGATCACGTTGCCCATCGTGACGCGGACCTTGTCGCCGGCGCGGATGTCCTCGATCTTGACGAGCACGTCGGCCCCGTCGGTGACCTTCCACACGCGGGAGATGTTCAGCGCCAGGGACTGGGCCAGATCGTCCACGGACTTCTTGTAGGTCCACTCCTCGAGCACCTCGCCCAGCTCGGTCAGGAACGTGATGGAGCTGGCAGTCGGGAAATCGCCGATCAGCAGGGAAGCCGCGATGGCCGAGGCATGGACGATCTCGGCGCTGAACTTCCGGTGTATCAGGTCCTTGAGGCCGTGCCAGATGAAGGGCGCGCCTTCGATGCAGGCCATGACCGCCCGGACCGGAGCGGGGAGAAGCGTGCGCTTGAGCCCCCGCTTGAGCAGCATGGTGATGATCTTTTCCTTGTAGGTCTCGTTGGTTTCCCGGGCGGAGACCGCCGGCAGCTTGACGGCATCCTCGGTAAGCTGCAGGCCGTCGAGCCATGTCAGCAGCTCCTCCTGGCCGCTCCGTACCCGGATCGTCACCTCACCGGTGCGGGCGTAGACCGAGGTCCTGACGATCTCCCGCCGGTCGGAGAGAGCGTAGTAAAGGATGTCTGCCTCCAGAGCGCTCAGACGGCCGCGGGCCAGCTGCAGATGCAGCTGGCCGGGGCTCTCGTGCAATACGCGATATCTCATATGCTATACCGCCCCCCGGAACTCATTCGTCTACGCCGCGGGCGAACTCCTCTTCGGCGAGAACAGCCTTCTTCTTCTCCAGATAACGGTCCGCGCGGATCTTCGCCTCGGAATAGATGTCCTGCGCGCGGGCGCTGACGATCTCCACATCCTTCATGACATAGTCACGGGCCACCAGAACGCCCTCGGTGATGGCGGTATAGACCTCGTCGGCCTCCTTGGCCTTGAGAATGTCCAGACCCACGGTGCCTACCAGCACGCCGCCGATGAAAGATTTCCAACCGAATTTTGCCATTTTTCTTTACCTCCAAAAAACTATGTATTTTTTATATGAATATTTGCTCATATGTTCTTATGTTTGGATTATACCATATTTTTTCGGGGAATCAAGTCTTTTTTTCACGGTTTTCGACATTCCTACAAAGTGTCGACTAACCGGAAAAAAGGTTCGACAAAGCGTCGGCTAACCGGAAAACCAGAGCGCAAAAACAACCGCTGTGCGGCGCGGTGCGCAGGGCGGCTGTTTTTTGCCTGTCAGGGAAAGAGGACGGCGGGATAAACACCCCGGGCGGTCAGCTCGCCGAGCATCCGGGCGGTGGTGGCCCGGTCCTCCCTGTAGGTCATGCCGAACCATGTCTCGTCGGTGGTGCATGCGGCCACCTCCAGCGTGCCCGCGTCGATCATATCGCCGACCATCGTGGGCAGAAGGCACTCCGAGTCGAGCCGTTCCCCGGCCTCGGACCGGAGAAAGGCGTCGAAGTATTCCTCCATCCGGCCCAGGGCCCAGGGCGTGAAGCCCCAGAAATTCATGGACACGGCCGATTCGGCGTCCAGGGGCGTGCCGGCCTCGTCGGTATAATAGGAGCGGATGGAACCGTCGGGGGCCAGACCGATCTTGTAGGTCTCCTTCACGGCGGTCATGCGCCCGCCCTCCACGCGGCACACGCCGCGGGTGACGGTGCCGAAGGTGCTGACGGTATTTTTGAGCTTGTAGGCCACCATGCAGGCGGCGCCCTCCCCGGGGAGCTGCCGCAGGGCGTCGTACATCAGGCCGTAGGCGCCGGGGCCGTAGTAATCGTCGGCGTTGACCACGGCGAAGCGGCCGCTGATCTTCTCCGCGGCGGACAGCACCGCCGGGACCGTGCCGTAGGGCTTGGTGCGGCCCTCGGGCAGGGTGAACCATGCCGGCAGGCTCTTGAAGCTCTGGACGGCGTAATCCACGGTGACGGCCTTCTGGAGCCGATCGCCGCAGACCTCACGGAATTCGGGCTCCATGCCGGGGGGCAGGATGATGACGAACCGGTCGAAACCGGCCTTCTGCGCGTCCCGGATCGTATATTCCATCAGGATCTCGTCGGCGGGGCCGACCTTTTCGATCTGCTTGGCGCTGCCGTAGCGGGAGGCAAGTCCCGCCGCCATGATGACCAATGTAGCAGACATGTCCCTTATCTCCTGTCGCTTAATAGGCGCTGATCTCCAGCGTGTCGTCGTCCGTGCCCTTTTCGATGGCGCGGATCTCCACCCAGTAGCCGTAATCGTCGCTGACGCTGACGCGCACCCGCTCACCGACTCTGTGGCCGAGCACGGCCCGGCCCAGGGGCGATTCCTTGCTGATCAGGCCCTCCAGGGCGTTCTGGCGCAGCGTGGTCACGAACCGGACGGTCATCTCCTCGTTGTCGTCCTCCATGAACAGGCGCACGGTGTCGAAGAGTCCGGCGACGCCCTCGTCGGAGGCCGCGTCGATCACGACGGCGCTGGCGATCATCTGTTTGAGATACCGGATGCGGCGCATGTTTTTGCGCTGCTCGTCCTTGGCGGCCTTGTACTCGTAATTCTCGCTCAGATCGCCGAAGCTTCGGGCGGTCTTCACGTCCTCGAGGATCCTGGGCATCAGCTCGGTCTCCCGGTATTCCAGCTCGTCCCGAAGCTTTTGAAGGTCCACGCTGGTCAGTTCGTCATGCATGCGCTGCGGCTCCTTTTGTCGTTACTGTTTATGATAGCATAGATCCGGGGGGAAAAACAAGCTGTTCAGATCGATTCCTCAGGAATGTGCAAAGCAAGGGAATAATTGGTGTAGCGCCGGTCCGCGGTGACCTCCCGGACGACCCGGATCCAGTCCGGCAGCGCCGCCGTTTCGTCCTCGGCGGCGAGCTCGATCTCGCAGAACGCCCGGTCGTCCCAGAAGGGGAACACGTCGATCTCCAGCGTGTGTCCGCCCCAGGGGACGCACCAGCGCGTCTTTTCGACGGGACGGCGCCGTGGGTCCGCTTGGGCGGACAGCTCATCCCACTCCGCCGCGGTGATCTCCCGCTCGCGTTCGATGCGGGTCATGTCGGTGAGACGCACCTTTTCCGTGTAGTAAAAGCGCTCCGCCTCCGCGGTGCGGCTGCGGCGGATGCGCCGGGAGTCGGCCCCGTCGGTCAGCACAAGGTAGATCTGCACGATCTCGATCCTTTCCACGGCGTTCCGGCGCAGGGTCTCCGCGTCGGGCATGCGGATCAGGAATTTGCGCTCGATCTCCAGCGGCGCGGCGGACGTGTCGTTTGTCATTTTGCGTGCTTCCTTTCGTTACGGGAGTTTTGGTGATATACCGGGGCCGCACCATTCAGCTCCATTGCCGGTATACCACCGACAATGGAGCCGGATGCTGTAAACCCCGGGCAAAGACAAAAGAGAGAATCTCGTACAAGCCAGCACATCCGCCATGGCAAAAGCGCCGGCATCGGTCTTGAACAAATAAGCGCCGGGAAAACGGTATAAACAAGGGACCGTCTTGCAACGGCCCCTGACAGTTTGGCTGTATTCCCGGTCAATAATTCTGCTGCAGCGTCCGGATCATCACGATCGCTTCGCCGCAGAGCACCGGCTGCGTCGGCCGGAGCGTTCCGTCGGCGAACCCGGTCACCAGCCCGCGCTCCAGCGTCCAGATGAAGGCGCTGGCGGTCTCGCCGAAGACGGAGCCGCCGTCGATCCAGGCGCTCAGATCGGAGTGGATGCTCACATCCTTCCCGCGGATGGCGGCGTAACGGTACAGCGTGACGGCCGCCTGGCCGCGGTTGACGGCCTCGTTGGCGCCGAAGTAGCCGTTGGCGCTGTCCATGACGGCGGTGGAGGCGGCCCAGCGCATGGCCTGAGCCATGTTCGGATCGGAGCCCTGGTCGGAGAAGACCGCGCCGGTGTCGGCGGCGGGCTGCCCGGCGAGGATCCACAGCGTCTCCGCCAGGACGCCCCGGGTCAGGGGCGCGTTCTCATTGGCGTTGAACAGCACGGCCAGCGTGGCGGTCGGGGTCACGGCGGCCGGGGCGGGCGTGTTCGTCCTGGTCCGGGTATGGAAGTCCGCGGATTTGAGCCGGGAGTCGCTGCCGGTCAGATTCACCGGCACAAAGGTGCACACGCTGTATCCCTCGTCGGAGGGGGTGAAGGTGAACTCCATCGTGTGGGGGTTGTATTTGTCGGTGGAGAGGTATTCCGCGCCGCCGTACCAGACGAAATCGCCCACGGGCTTGGTCCTGCCGGTGGTCTCGGAGCGGACGTACAGGCCCACGTCGTTCCAGTCCGCCCCGGCGGTGACGGCCAGCGCCTCGTCATAGACGACCTTGAAGCGGTAGCTCACGCCCTCCTGCAGCAGCTCCCCGTCGGGGATGCGGCGCATGGATTTGAGCTCATACACGCTGCGGGAGGAGACCAGCGGCCCGGTCTGATAGGTGGAGTCGCCCTGGACGAAATCGCTGACGGCCAGCAGGGCGGAGGAATAGTTCCCCTCCTGCTGTACCCGCGGGTAATTGTCGGTCAGGCCGAAGATGTTGGCGGTGCCTTTGCCCACCACGAGGGTGCCGCTGTCGAGCTGCACCACGCCGTCGCCGTCTCCGGCGGAGGTCAGGTCCGTCCAGCCCTGGAGCGTGTCGGTGCCGCCGGCGGAGGCGCGGTTCTGGCAGAGCGCATAGCCCGTGCCGGCGAGCTGCCGGGCGCTGCAGCCGTTATAGCTGACGCGGTAATAGGGGTTGTCGTCCTTGACCGCGTACCAGGCCCATCCGGACTGCCAGACGTAATGCAGGATGGGCAGCACGCCGTTGGCCGCGCTGGCATAGCCGGTCAGATAGACCCTCAGGGCTGTGGTGTGCCCCTGGGGAAGAGGATTGGCCGTGCCGTAGATCGGGGCGATCTCCACATTGTAGGTGGCCAGCAGATTGGCGTCGGTATAGGGGTCCTGCCCCATCTGATAGGTGATGTCCTTGCCGTAGTATTCGGAATTGAGGCCGCTGCCGCTGTAGTTGAGGCCGACGGTGTAGGTGAACAGCTCCGCCAGACGCCGGGCGGCGTTGGTGACGCCGGCGGCGTCGGTCTGCATCGCGTCGGCGCCGAAGGAACCCTTGTCCAGCGTATAGAGCCGCAGCACGTCGCGGAAGTTCAGCGTCTCGACCAGCAGCCCCTCGTCATTGACCGCCGCGCGGGCCGGGACAGGCGCCGCGGACAGCACAAACAGCAGCACCAGGATCGCGGAAAAGACCCTGGCGGCTGTGCGGAAACGTTTGTCGGCCATCATACACCCATCCCTCAAAACGCCGGATCAACACGCGGAAACCCGGCGCGGCATAATTACATAATTAACATAATATAAATTAACATAATGTTGTTATGAAATGGTTAATTTTCGACTACATTTTCAGTAACAATTTGACATATTCTGTGTTTTTTCCGTAAAAACGAAGAAAAACCACCGCATCTTGTGATGCGGTGGTCTGAAAGACACAATCGGGGTTTGGTTGCTGCGGTTTAAATAATACCGGGGAAACGGCAGAGCCCCTGCAATTTATGTCGACTCCAGGTAACGGCAGGCGCTGATGGCCGCGCAGGCGCCGTCGGACACGGCAGTGGCCAGCTGGCGCACGGACTTGTCCCGGCAGTCTCCGGCGGCGAAGATCCCCTCCGCGGGGGACTCCCCGCCCTCGCCCAGGGCGGCGTAGCCCGCGGCGGTCAGCGGCAGCACGTCGGAGAAGCTGTCCAGCTCCGGCACCTGGCCGACGGAGACGAACAGCGCGTCGACGTCCAGCGTCGTCTCCTCGCCGGTGACGGCGTCCCGCAGCCGGACGGCCGTGAGATCTCCCTCCGGGGCGATGAGCTCCGTGACCCTTTTGGGCGTGAGCACGGTGACGTTGTCCCGGGCGAAGAGCCGAAGCTGCTTGGTCACGTCGCCGCGGAAGGTCTCCCGCCGGTGGATCAGGTACACCTGGGCGCAGATGTCCGAGAGCAGCAGCGCCTCCTGCAGGGCGCTGTCCCCGCCGCCGACCACGGCCACGGTGCCGCCGGCGTAGAAGCTGCCGTCGCACACCGCGCAGTAGGACACGCCGCGGCCCACCAGCGCCGTCTCATTGGGCAGGCTGAGCTGCCGGTGGCGGGCGCCGGCGGCGATGATGACCGCCCGGGTCTCGTAGCGTTCGCCCTCCTCGGTGAGGACGACCCGGCGGTCGTCCTCGATGAGTACGGAGACCGCGGTGCCGATGTCGGTCTCCGTGTCCAGGGCGAGCACCTGCTCCATCATGCGCTCGGCCAGCTCCGCCCCGGAGACAGGGGCCACGCCGGGGTAGTTCTCCACCCGCGGCGCATAGGCGATCTGGCCGCCGAAGCCCTCCTTTTCCAGCAGCAGCACGCTGCGCCCGTTCCGCCGGGCGTAAATGGCGGCCGTCATGCCCGCCGGGCCGCCGCCGATGATGACGATATCGTACATGATCCCTCTCCTTTTGCAAAATGCCGCGCGATATGGCGGCGGTACTTAAGCGAAAGCATTCCTCACCGTGACCGAGAGCGGGCCGGTTCTGCTCCATTGTCGGTGGTATACCGGGGCTGGCGCATTTTTTCCGTTTACCGGGGTTATACCATTCAGCTCCATTGTCGGTGCTTGTCCTAGGTAATGCGCTTCTTTTTTTGCGTATCTTTCTTTTGAAAAGCCCAAAAGAAAGATACGCGAGAAAGAAAAGGCTCGGTGCAGGATTGCAGGCGGCAGCCTCTTAAGTCTATCACTCAAAAGACTGCTGCGCCGCCGGTCGCGCCACCCCGCTTGCGCTCCGGCGCTTGGCGGGCAGTGAGTTTAGTGTTGCCTCTCACCTTGCTCCCGCGGGTGCGGGAAAACTAACGGCGTACCGTCTTGCGGTAGGTGCGCTTCTTGAAGCGCCCGTACATCGTCAACTCACGCACTACGCAGCGCCGGGCGTAGGCGGACGCCTAATTATACCGCCCACGCAGCGCCGGAGCGAAAACCCCCGTTCACAAAAACGCAGCCGCACAGCGGAAGGCCGAAGTTGTCGACGAGGCCCGCAGCGACAGCGCGGCTGTGTTTTTGAAAGGACGAGCAGCGGAGTGAATGAGCTTTCGAGCCTGCGAGGAAGCGAACGATACGGAGCTTGCGAGGACGCGAAAAGACCTGCAAAAATGCGA
>JAFXYJ010000007.1 GCA_017541825.1 Oscillospiraceae bacterium
GATCGAGGTCGACTGCGCCAACTGCGCCAACCAGATGGAGGACGCCGCCAAGAAGACCCCCGGCGTCGCTGACTGCACCGTCAGCTTTATGACCCTCAAGATGAAGGTCGAGTTCGAAGAGGGCGCCGACGCCGACGCCGTTATGAAGGCTGTGCTCGCCAACTGCAAGAAGGTCGAGCCGGACTGCGAGATCTATCTCTGAAACAACCGTGAGCCGGGGGCTTGCCCCCGGCTCTCTTAAACTTCCCCTGCAGGGCGCGCCGGCCCCGGCGTGCCGCGAATCCATAGAAAGGTGAAATGCCTCTATGAACAAAAAACAGAAAACCCTGCTCTGGCGCATCATCATCGCGGCGATCCTCTGGGTTCCCCTGTTCCTGATTGCCGAGGATATCTGGGAGGTCAACATGCACCCCGTCGTGCTGTTCCTCTTTTTCCTGATCCCCTATCTGCTGGTGGGCTACGACATCCTGCGCAAGGCCCTGCTGGGCATCAAAAACAAGCAGATCTTTGACGAGAACTTCCTGATGACCGTCGCCACCGCGGGCGCCATTGCCCTGGGCGAGTACGGCGAGGGCGTGGCGGTCATGCTGCTCTATCAGATCGGCGAGCTGTTCCAGAGCTACGCCGTGGGCAAGTCCCGCCGCAACATCACCGAGCTGATGGACATCCGTCCCGACTACGCCAACATCGAGGTCGACGGCGAGCTCGAGCAGGTGGATCCCGACGAGGTCGAGGTCGGCAGCGTGATCGTGGTGCAGCCCGGCGAGAAGATCCCTCTGGACGGCATCGTCGTGGAGGGCTCCTCCGCGCTGAACACCAGCGCCCTGACCGGCGAGAGCAAGCCCGTGGAGGTCGGCGTGGACAGCGACGTCCTCTCCGGCAGCATCAACATGACCGGCGTGCTCAAGATCCGGACCACCACCGAGTTCGACGAATCCACCGCCTCCAAGATCCTGGACCTGGTGGAGAACGCCGCCTCCCGCAAATCCAAGAGCGAGAACTTCATCTCCAAGTTCGCAAAGGTCTACACCCCCATCGTGGTCTACGCCGCGCTGGCGCTGGCGGTGCTGCCGCCGCTGGCGAACCTGCTGTTCCATATCAATGTTCCCGTGACTCCCGAGTACGGCCTGTGGGGCACCTGGATCTTCCGCGCGTGCACCTTCCTGGTCGTGAGCTGCCCCTGCGCTGTGGTCATTTCGATCCCGCTGAGCTTCTTCGCCGGTCTCGGCGGCGCCAGCAATCAGGGCGTGCTGATCAAGGGCTCCAACTATCTGGAGACGCTCTCCGAGGTCAAGGTCATCGCCTTTGACAAGACCGGCACGATCACCAAGGGCAATTTCGCCGTCACGGCCGTGCACCACAGCCCCATCAACGAAGAAAAGCTCCTGGAGTACGCCGCGCTCTCCGAGGCCCACTCCTCCCATCCGATCAGCAAGAGCCTGAAGGACGCCTACGGCAAGCACATCGACCAGCAGCGCGTCACCGACGTGCAGGAGATCAGCGGCCACGGCATCACCGCCGTCATCGACGGCGACAAGAATATCGCCATCGGCAACGAGAAGCTCATGAACAAGCTGGGCATCGAGTACGCTCCCTGCCATCACGTGGGCACGATCATCCATGTGGCGCTCAACAACGAGTACTGCGGCCACATCGTCATCGCCGACGAACTCAAGGAGAACTCCAAGAAGGCCATGGCCGAGCTGAAAAAGGCCGGCGTGGAGAAGACCGTCATGCTCACCGGCGACGCCGAGTCCGTGGCGAAGAAGGTGGCGGAGGAGGTCGGCCTGACCGACTACCGCGCTCAGCTCCTTCCCTCCGACAAGGTCAGCGCCGTGGAGGAGCTCCTCCGTGAGTGCTCCGGCAACAAGCGTCTTGCTTTCGTGGGCGACGGCATCAACGACGCCCCCGTGCTCTCCCGCGCCGACATCGGCATCGCCATGGGCGCGCTGGGCTCCGACGCCGCCATCGAGGCCGCCGACGTGGTGCTCATGGACGACGACCCGCTCAAGATCTCCAAGGCCATCAAGATCTCCCGCAAGTGCCTGCGCATCGTCAAGCAGAACATCGCGCTGGCGCTGGGCGTCAAGGCGCTGTGCCTCGTACTGGCCACCTTCGGCATCGGCGGCATGTGGGTCGCGATCCTCTCCGACGTGGGCGTGATGATCGCCGCTGTGCTCAACGCCATCCGCTGCCTGTTCGTCAAGAACCTGTGACCTTTTGAGCCACCGCTCCCATACCGCGCCGGCGCATCGCGCGGCATGGTATGGGAGCTTTCAATTCCAAGAAAAGTGGGTATTGATCTTTGAAACGCAGATCCATTGATATGACCACCGGCCCCATCGTGGGACCCCTGTTCCAGTTCATCTGGCCGATCATCTTCAGCAGCCTGTTCCAGCAGCTCTACAACACGGTGGATTTCCTGTATGTAGGCAACTTCCTGGACAAGACGGCCGCCGCCGCCGTGGGTGCGAGCTCCACGCTCATCACCTGCATCATCGGCCTGTTCTCGGGCATCTCGGTGGGCACCAGCGTCATCGCCGGCCAGGCCATCGGCGCAAAGGACCCCCAGCGGGCCAGCCGCGCGCTGCACACCTCGGTGACCTTCGGGCTGGCCGGCGGCACCGTATTGCTGCTGCTGGGCATCGCCTTCGCCCCCAACATCCTGCGTACGCTGCGCACCCCCGAGGAGGTGCTGCCCCAGGCCGTGACCTACATCCGCATCTACCTGCTGAGCGTGCCGATGCTGGTGTTTTACAACATGGTCTCCGGCGGCATGCGGGCCTACGGCGACTCCCAGACGCCCTTCCGCATCCTGGCCATCTGCGGCTTTCTCAACGTGCTTATGGACGCGCTGTTCATCGTGTGGATCCCGATGGGCGTGGCGGGCGTGGGCATCGCCACCGCCATCACCCAGAGCCTCTCCGCGTTTCTGGTGGCGTACTTTGCCTCCCGGCCGGACCGGGTGATCCGCCTGAGCTGGAAGGAGATGGGCATCGACTGGAAGATGCTCGGCGACGTGCTGCGCATCGGTCTGCCCACGGGCATCCAGACCATCATCATCACCTTCTCGAACATCATGGTGCAGTACTATATCAACGCCTTCGGCCAGACGGCCGTGGCGGCCTTCGCCACCTACTACAAGGTCGAGAACATCATCTACCTGCCCATCGTGGGCTTCGGCCAGGCGGCCACCACCTTCTCCGCCCAGAACGCCGGCGCGGGGCATTACCGCCGTCTGCGCCGCGGCACGATGATCACGATGTTCATCGGCATGGCCATCACCGCCTGTGTGGCCGGGCTGATCCTGCTCTTCCCGCGGACCGTGTTCACCTGGTTCATGAAGGACCAGGACGTGGTGACCAACGCCCTGCGCATCGCCACGATCTCCTACCCCTTCTACTGGATCTATGTGGCGCTGGAGGTCAACGGCGGCGCGGTGCGCGGCATGGGCTACACCTTCCAGTCCATGGTGGCCGTGATCGCCAACATGTGCGTGCTGCGCGTCACGCTGCTGGCTGTATTCTCCCGGGTGTTCGGCACGATCGAGTCCCTGGGCGCCTGCTACCCCATCACCTGGGCCACCGCGGCGATCACCTTCCTCGTGCTCTTCCATGTGATCATCAGCCGCAAGATCCGCGAAAACGAGCCGGAACCGGACGCCGCCTGAGCGAAAGACAAAAAGAGCTGCTGCAGATAGATTCTGCGGCAGTTCTTATTTTCATATGAGGGCGGCTTCTCCCGGCGGTGCCGCTGATGGCTTCCAACTTGCCGCTGTGCCATTCCCGGGCCAGGCACTGCAGGCGGCGCCATGAGGGCATGGCGCCCTATGCGCCCCGCCGGAAGTCCGGCGCCGTCTTCCATGCCCGATGCACGCTCCCCACACAATACGCAAAAAACGGACCTGCCATCCCTTTGCCCGGGATGACAGGTCCGTGTGGATATCGGCGTTTATTCCTCCCCGGCGTACTCGGGCAGATCGTCATAGAGGTGGCAGGCGATCTGGTGGCCGGGGGCCAGGGTGCGCAGCTTCGGTTTTTCCAGGGCGCACCGCTCGGTGCAGTGCTCGCAGCGGTTGCGGAACGGACACCCCGCCGGGACGTCCAGCGGACTGGGGGCCTCGGATTCGATGCTCTCGATGGGCTTTGTGAAGTCCATGTCGATGGTGAAGATCGAATCGCGCAGCGCCCGGGTATAGGGGTGGCACAGCTCGCCCGCGCCGATCTCCGGCCCCGGGACGATCTCCACCACGTTGCCCAGATACATAACTGCGGTCCTGTGGGCCACGGCGCGGACCAGCGCTATATCGTGGCAGACCATGGCCATGGTGATGTTTTTCTCCTTCTGCAGCTTCAGGAGAAGATCCACGATCTTTTTCTGCACGCACACATCCAGAGCGGAGGTGACCTCGTCACAGATCAGCAGATCCGGCTCCAGGGCCAGCGCACGGGCGATGCCCACCCGCTGCCGCTGTCCGCCGGACATATCCCGGGCATAGCGATCCGCGTATTCCGGCGGGAGCTCCACCATGGAGAGCAGCTCCTGCGCTTTGGCTGTGACTTCGCCGGGAGAGATAAGGTTGAAATTCCGCAGTGACTCGCAGATGATGTCCTTGATCTTCATCCGGGGTGAAAAAGCCGCGCCGGGGTCCTGAAACACCATCTGAACATGACGGCAGTTCTGCCGCCGGGCTTCGCCCTTCAGGTCGGCCACGTTCCTGCCGCGGAACAGGATCTCGCCGGAGGTGGGCGTCTCCAGCAGGGACACCATGCGGATGAAGGTGCTCTTGCCGCAGCCGGACTCGCCGGCGATACCCAGGGTCTCGCCCTTGTAGATCTTCAGACTCACCTTGTCATTGGCCGTCAGCGGCCGGCCTTTGGTGGTTCTGAAAACCTTTGTGACGTCTTTCGCTTCCAGGATGACTTCTCTTTCAGACATAGATCTCACCGTCCATTGTGGGGATCGCGTCGAGCAGCTCGATGGTGTAATCGTTCTTCGGGTGGTGCAGTATGGCCTCCCGGTCGCCCTGCTCCACGACCCGGCCGTTTTTCATGACCAGGATTTTGTCGGACATATAGGCCGCCACGCCCAGGTTGTGGGTGACGATGATGATGGAGGTCTTGGACATCCGGTACATGTCCATCATCTGCCGAATGATCTGGGCCTGGGTGGTCACGTCCAGGGCGCTGGTGGGCTCGTCGGCCAGCAGCAGCTTCGGGTGGAACACCATGCCCATGGCGATGCCCACGCGCTGGCGCATGCCGCCCGAGAGCTGGAAGGGATAGGAGTGCATCACGTTGTCCGCGTCGGGAAGCCGCGTCGCCGCGAGCATGGCGGCCGCTTTTTTATAGGCCTCCTCTTTGCCGATCTTCTCGTGGGTGCGGACGTACTCGATGAACTGGGAACCGATGGTGGACGTGGGATCGATCATGGCGCCCGAGTCCTGAAAGATCATCGTGATATCCCGGCCCCGGATCGCGTCCAGCTCGGTCTCGTTCAGGCCGAGAAGAGACCGTCCCTCGAACAGGATATCCCCCTTCGACACCTCGCCGCCCTCGGGCAGCAGGCCCAGTATGGCGCGGATGACCGTGGTCTTTCCGCTGCCGGACTCGCCCACGAGACTGACGATCTCGCCGTTCCCCATCTCCAGGGAGAAGTCCTCCACCACGGGCCGTCCGTCGTATTCGACTGTGATGTGATCCACTTTCAGCATAAGCGTCATCCTTTTGCCAAATTGATTGACCCTGCCGGGGGACGGTCAGGAGAAACGGCCGCCCCCCGGCTGCGCTCCCGGGGATCCCGGGAGCGCAGGTCGGGAATGATCGGTAGAATTACGCGGCGGGTTTGATATCGAAGGTGACCCAGTAGAAATCGCAGGTCGGGTTGTACGCTCCGGTGACGGTGGGCGCGGAGCAGATGTTGAAGTTGTAGTAGCCGCCCAGCATCATGGCGTCGTCCTCGGTGAGGATCCTGTTCATCTCGAAAATGAGCTTGTCACGCGCGCCGCTGTCCATTTCCTTTTCGAGCTGTTCATAGAGCGCGTCGAATTCCGGGTTGCTGTAGCGGGAATAGTTGTAGTCGGTGCCGGCCTTTCCGTACCAGTGGGACAGGAAGTTCTTCGGGTCGCCGGTGGGCATGACCATCTCATTGGAGCTGACCAGATCAAAGTTGCCGCTGCGCATGTAGTCTCCCACGCTGTCCACGATCTGAACAGCGCAGTTTACGCCGATCTCCTTGATCAGCTCGGCGTGCGCCTGGGCGATGTCGCCCATCTGGCGGTTGGCCTGGGAGATATAGACCAGCTGGAATTCCTTGCCGTTGAGCTCGCGCCAGCCGTCGCCGTTGGTATCCTTGATGCCCGCTTCGTCCAGGAGCTTCATGGCGCCTTCGGGATCATAGGCGCTGTTGTCGGGA
>JAFXYJ010000096.1 GCA_017541825.1 Oscillospiraceae bacterium
GACAGCGCGGCTGTGTTTTTGAAAGGACGAGCAGCGGAGTGAATGAGCTTTCGAGCCTGCGAGGAAGCGAACGATACGGAGCTTGCGAGGACGCGAAAAGACCTGCAAAAAAGCGAATTGCCTGAAAGTCAGTATTACAATGGAGCAGAACCGGCCCACCCCGGTAACGGGAAAAAGCGCTTTACCTGAGATAACCACCGACAATGGAGCCGAAAGCTCCAACCCCGGTCGCGGCACGCAGATCCGGTCCGCGCCGTTCGGAGCCGGCCGGAACAGCCTATCGAAAACGCCGGGATCGCTCCCGGCGTTTCGTTTTCTGTCAGCCGACCTGTTCCGGCCTCACGCTCTGCAGATACTTTTTGATCTCGGAGACGCCGTAGTATTTTTCAAAATGCACGCCGTCGGAGATCACCAGCGTGGGCGCGCCCTTGATGCCGTACTGGCGGCACAGCTCGGGATGCTCCTCGGCCACGAGGTTGTCGTAGCGGAAGCCCTCCTTGTCGAGCATGCGCTCCGCGACGCGGCAGTTGGGGCAGGTGACGCGGGTGAAGAGCTGCGCGGTGGGCTCGGCGGCGACGCCGAGTTCCTCCGGCTGGAGTCCGGCGTGGGTGTCGCCGGTGCAGCAGCCGGTCTCATGGCGGTGGATGCCGCCGGTGAATTTGGACGCGCCGATGTCGTAGACCTTGCGGTCCTTGTACTCCTGGACCTTGCCGTCGTTCCAGTTCTGCACGGGCCGGTAGTAGCCGGTGATGCGGCTCCAGACCTCGGTGACGGCGCCGCACTTCGGGCAGGTGGCCTGCTCGCCGTTGAGGTAGCCGTGCTCGCTGCACACGGAGTAGGTGGGGCTCATGGTGTAGTAGGGCAGCTTGTAGTTCTCGGCGATCTTGCGCACGAGATCCGCGGCGGCCCGCCAGTCGGGCAGCTTTTCGCCCAGGAAGGCGTGGAACACGGTGCCGGAGGTGTAGAGCGTCTGCAGCTCGTCCTGGATATCCAGCGCCGAGAAGATGTCCTCGGTGTAGCCCACGGGCAGGTGGGAACTGTTGGTGTAGTAGGGCGTGCCGTCCATGTTGGCGGTGATGATGTCGGGATAGCGCTCCACGTCGTGCTTGGCCAGACGGTAGGCGGTGGACTCGGCGGGCGTGGCCTCCAGGTTGTAGAGGTCGCCGTACTGCTCCTGGTAGTCGCTCAGCCGCTCGCGCATATGGTTGAGCACGTCGATCGTGAAGCGCTGGGACTCCTCGTGGGTCAGGTCCTGGCCGATCCACTTCGCGTTGAGGCAGGCCTCGTTCATGCCGACCAGGCCGATGGTGGAAAAGTGATTCTCAAAGGTGCCCAGATAATACTTGGTGTACGGGTAGAGGCCCGCGTCCATCAGCCGGGTGATGACGGTGCGCTTGACCTTCAGCGAGCGGGCGGCGATGTCCATCATCTTGTCCAGACGCTCATAGAACTCGTGCTCGTCGGCGGACAGATACGCGATCCGGGGCATGTTGATCGTCACCACGCCCACCGAGCCGGTGCTCTCGCCGGAGCCGAAGAAGCCGCCGGACTTCTTGCGCAGCTCGCGCAGGTCCAGACGCAGACGGCAGCACATCGAGCGCACGTCGTTGGGCTCCATGTCGGAGTTGATGTAGTTGGAGAAGTAGGGCGTGCCGTACTTGGCGGTCATCTCGAACAGGAGACGGTTGTTCTCGGTCTCGCTCCAGTCGAAATCCTTGGTGATCGAATAGGTGGGGATCGGGTACTGGAAGCCGCGGCCGTCCGCGTCGCCCTCGGTCATGATCTCGATGAAGGCTTTGTTGACCATGTCCATCTCGTGCTGGCAGTCGCCGTAGGTGAAGTCGAGCTCCCTGCCGCCGACGATGGCGGGCATGTCCTTCAGGTCCGCGGGCACGGTCCAGTCGAGGGTGATGTTGGAAAACGGCGCCTGGGTGCCCCAGCGGGAGGGTGTGTTCACGCCGAAGATGAAGGACTGGATGCACTGCTTGACTTCCTTCTGGGTGAGGTTGTCCACCTTGACGAAGGGGGCCAGGTAAGTGTCGAAGGAGGAGAACGCCTGGGCGCCGGCCCACTCGTTCTGCATGATGCCCAGGAAGTTGACCATCTGGTTGCACAGCGTGCTCAGGTGGCCCGCCGGGGAGGAGTTGATCTTGCCGGGAATGCCCAGACCCTGCTGGATCAGCTGCTTAAGGCTCCAGCCGGCGCAGTAGCCGGTGAGCATGCTCAGATCGTGCAGATGGATGTCGCCGTTGCGGTGGGCGCCGGCGATCTCCTGGTCGTAGACCTCGCTGAGCCAGTAGTTGGCGGTGATGGCGCCGGAGTTGGAGAGGATCAGACCGCCCACGGAGTAGGTGACGGTGCTGTTTTCTTTCACGCGCCAGTCGTTGATCTTCAGATAGTTGTCCACCGTCTTTTTGTAGTCGAGCACCGTGGTGGACACGTTGCGCAGGCTCTCGTGCTGCTTGCGGTAGAGGATGTAGGCCTTGGCCACGTTCTCATAGCCGCCGCGGGAGAGCACGGACTCCACGCTGTCCTGGATGTCCTCAATGGCGATCAGGTTGTCGCGGATCTTGCTCTGGAAATCCGCGGTGACCATCACCGCCAGAAAATCGATGACGCTGTCGTTGTAGTTGGTGTTGGTGGCGTCGAAGGCCTTCTTCATAGCGTTGGCGATCTTGGGGAGCTCGAAATCCACGATCCTGCCATCGCGCTTTACGACCCGGTACATAGTTTCCCTCCGTTGTTATGTGAACTGGTTTCTTTTTTCGCGCTTATCCTAAATCATAGCATGGCGTCCGCTGCCTGTCAATATATGGTGTTATAAAATATTTTTTGCACTATATATTGTGGTTAGCGGCGGCTCGGCCGCTCTTCGGGCCAGATTTTGTGTCACTCGACGCCCCGGAGCGCGGCATTGGGGACGGTCCGCCGGACGATCGAAAGAAAATGCTCCATTTCCTCCGCGGTGAAGCCCGAGCAGCCCTCGCCGATGAGGTCTCCGGAATCCTTGAAGGCCTGGAGAAAGCAGCGCTCCTCCCCGGCAAGCCACGCCGCGATGTCCTCGAAATCCTCGTCGGTGTGGAGCCCGCGGACCACCGTTGTGCGGAATTCGTGGGGCGTGCCGGCGCTTTTGAGCAGGGCGACGCTCTCCTCCACCGCGTCCAGTCCGGGCCGCAGGGTGCCGGTGACGGCGGAATAGTTCTGCCGCCCGGCCTTGATATCCATGGCCACGTAATCCGCCAGCCCCTCCGCGAGGATCGCGCGCAGCATGTCCGGATGGGTGCCGTTGGTGTCCAGCTTCACCTCAAAGCCCAGCGTGCGGATCTTCCGCAGGAATTCGGGCAGGTCCCTTTGCAGCGTGGGCTCTCCGCCGGTGACGGCCACACCGTCGAGCAGGCCCCGGCGTTTTTTCAGGAAGGCGAAGAACTCCTCCTCCGGGATGACCGGCTGCTCCGCGCCCCGGAGGACCAGGGAGGCGTTGTGGCAGAAGGGGCAGCGCCAGTTGCAGCCGGCGGTGAACACCGTGCAGGCCGTGTGGCCCGGATAGTCCAGCAGCGTGAGCTTCTGCAGACCGTGGATCACCATATATAGTCCCCCTTCCCGTGCACAAAATACAATATCATGTGGCTGACGAAAAAACTCGCAAAATATTGCTTTTTGCGGGCAGGAAAAATAAGCGCGGAAAACGGGGCTTTTTTCCGCGCCGCCGTACGGAGTATGCAAATCGTGCTTTTCGGCGCGGCGGCCGGGGCAAAGCATGCGGCGCGTGCCGACTGCGCCGGAGCGCCGGGCCGAAGGCTCTCCCGGTCGGATGCAGCCGCCTCCAACCATGGGATTCTTCGCCTGGCGCAGGATGACAGCGGTGTCCTGTTCCCTGCGCGTTTTGCCCAGAGCCGGCGGAAGACGCCGAATGATTATTGTTGATGATACCGAATTGTAATTGATTGCAACAAATTGCCGTGATATAATCCGAATAGCAGTTTTTTCCATGACTGTGAAATGAAATGGAGGACGAGACAACATGAAGAAAGGATTGACCAGAGTTCTGTCCCTGCTGCTGTGCATCCTGATGATCGCGTCTGTCCTTCCGATGTCCGTTATGGCGGAATCGGAGGAGCCGGAGGATCTTGA
>JAFXYJ010000008.1 GCA_017541825.1 Oscillospiraceae bacterium
CTGGTGGCCGACGTGCCCCAGGAGTATGTGGGCTCGGTCATCGAAAAGATGGGCCTGCGCAAGGGCGAGCTGCAGGAGATGACCCCGGTGGGCAGCCGGATGCGTCTGCAGTTCCTCGTCCCCAGCCGGGGCCTGTTCGGCTACCGCAACGAGTTCCTCACCGACACCCACGGCGAGGGCATCATGGCCAGCGTGTTCGACAGCTACGCGCCCTACAAGGGCGACATCGCCCGGCGCACCACCGGCTCGCTGATCGCCTGGGAGCAGGGCGAGGCCGTGGCCTACGGCATCTGGAACGCCCAGGAGCGCGGCGCCATGTTCATCTCCCCGGGCACGAAGGTCTACGGCGGCATGATCGTGGGCGTGTCCCCCAAGCAGGAGGACATCCCGGTGAACGTCTGCCGCACCAAGCACCTGACCAACACCCGCGCCTCCGGCAGCGACGAGGCCCTGCGTCTCGTCCCGCCCAAGCAGATGAGCCTGGAGCAGTGCATGGAGTTCCTGGCCGACGACGAGCTGCTGGAGGTCACCCCCCAGAACCTGCGCCTGCGCAAGCGCATCCTCGACCACGCCGTGCGCATGAAGCAGCTCAAGGGCGGGAAGAACGCCTGACCGCAAAAAAACCCCCGGCGTCCGATCCTCGGACGCCGGGGGCGTTGTCGTTTGCCGGGCAAGCGGTCATTTCTCCGCCGCCGTCAGCTCCTGAACCATCTATATCGTCAAAACAAGTTCTATCTCATCCTCGTCCTCTGCGCCTGTCGCAGAAAAACCCCTGCTCTCATACAGCCTTCTGGCTATCGGATTGTTCTTGTTGCAGGTCAATGCGATCCTGCCGGAATCCCCGAACGGTTTTGTCCTGATATAGTCGATGACCCGATCCAGCGCCTCGCCGCCGTATCCGCGTCCCTGCATCGACGCATCGATCATCATGTGCCAGATATCATACTCCGGGACGTCATAATCGTAGATCACCATGACATACCCGACCATCGTTTCTCCTGCATAGATCCCGAATGGCCGGCACTGATCGCGGTATACATACGCCTGCGCGAGGCTCCTGATCGGAAGTGACACAAAAGACTCCTGACCGGACGCCAGCTTGAGGTTAAAGGCGTCCAAGAAATTATCTTCCGTTATTGGCTTGAGTTCTACCATGTGCTTCTCCTGTCAATCCCGATCGGCTGATTCGTCATCGGCTGCAACGTCAAAGAGTCCTTACCGGGCTTCGCCGGCATCTCCGACATGCGGACGCCGCCCTTTTCCGGGTCGTCGCTCATACCGGCACCGCCTTTGAATGCGATTAAATTAATACCATCATACAACAGGATATCATTCTCCGCAACCGGGAAACGGAAAAGGGAGGCGTCTTCACGCGTGAAGACGCCTCCCACGGCTTTGCTTTTTACACGTCGGGCGCGTACCGGCCGCCGTCGGCGGCGGGAAGATCGCCGCGTCAATGGTTCGCTTTGGAGAACGGGCAGCGTTTGCCGATGCACTGATTGTTTTGCGCCGAGTAGCGGCACACGACCTCCGGTTTTTCCATCCGAACGCCGAAATGATCCTTCGCAAAATCGACGGCCGCAAGGATGGACAGGAATGAATCCCGCTTGCAGCAGCGCGGCCCTCCGATATCGGCGATCCGTCCGAGCGATTTGGCGGTCATCCTGTGCGACAGCGCAAACGGCTCATTGGTCAGAGGCGTGGACTTTGAGACAATGGATACAAACATCCCCGAGCTGATCCCCGCCCCGCAGGCGCCCCAGAATCCGCAGGCGCCGCCGGGAACGCTCTTCCCGCGGTTCGTCATTTCGATCAGCGCGCTGTGAAGATCAATGTCTCCGCCTGCGTTTTTATAAGCGGTCAGCAGGGCGGCCCCGACCATGACGTGGTGCTCCGGCCCGTGCATATGACAAAACGGCATCGCCATCATCTTCTCGATAACGGCGATCGGGTCCTTCGAGGTCTCCTTCATGCATAATCCGATAATGGAGTCGAGCCCCTTTGTGTGGCAATCATTGCATACGTAGTGTCCGTTCACACATCTCGTCTTGCTGTTTTCTTTTTTATGGCAGATCTCGCACTCCATGGGAACATCCGCCGCCAGGTATTCCAGCGGCGCTTTGCAGATCAAGCATTCTTCCTTCATCGGCTGTCCCTCCTGATTCCGATTTTTCGCAGTAATATGGCCCCTGCCGCACCCGACGGCGGTTTTTATCCGATAAGACGGCACGAGGGAGGCGCTTTGCGCGCAAAGCGTTTCCCTCGCTGTTTTTACCTGTTCGGCGCGTACCAGTCGCCGTCGGCGGCGGGGAGGGCGGCCGTGTCCACCGGGGGGACGTGCACGGCGGCGTACCGCGGCGCGGCTGCGGCCTTCGCCGGCGCGTAGACCACGCGGGTGTCGCAGATCCGGTCGTGGAGGGCGCCGCGCTCGGGGTCCACGGCGCACAGGATGTAGCCGATGCAGAGGATGGAGCTCAGATACCGGCCGAAGGTCTCCCGGCAGAGCACGGTGAGGACGTCGGGCTTTTCGCCGTTTTCGTCCACCACGGTCAGACCCATGGCCTTTTTGCCCGGCGTGGCGCCGGTGAGGGCGGTGAGCACCGCGAAATAGGCCGTCCCCAGCAGCCAGAGCACGATGTCCGTCCAGCTGAACGTGAACAGCACCGCAGTCGAGAGGGCGTCGCCGCCCATGCCGCGGGCGAGCATCGCGATCCTCGGCCCCAGCAGCACCAGGCCCACGATCAGCTTGTCGAGAATAAACGCCGCCGCCCGGGGGAAGAAGGGAGCGGCGCGCAGTCCGTTATCCCGCATAGGCCATCACCACGATGCCGCTGTTGGCCTCGGCGAAGTCCAGCAGGGACTGGGCGTCGGACTTCGGCAGGGAGGAGGTGAACTGCTGGAGCATGTCCATCCAGGAGGGCATGGCGGCCGCAGGCTCGTAGAGGAGCTCGGTGCCCGCCGCGGCCAGGACCTTTTTCTCATACTCCTCGTAGCGGCCGATGGAGTCGATGAAACCGGCCTTGAGCGCCTGGGCGGCCAGCATTTCCCGGCCGTCGTCCAGCTCGCGGACCCGCTCGGGGGTCATGCCGCGGCCCTCGGCCACGACCGCGAGGAACTGCTCGTAGTACTGATCCACGATGGACTGATAGATCTCCTTCTGCTCGTCGGTCCAGGGGATCCCGGTCATGCCGATGCCCTTGTTCTCGCTGGATTTGAAGGCGAGCTGCTCCACGCCGTACTTCTCGAAGAGCTGCGAGAAGTTATAGACGGAGATGTATACGCCGATGTTGACGCACAGGCAGTTGCGGTTGGCGCAGATCTCGTCGGCGGCCGCGGCGACGTAATAGCCGCCCGAGCAGGCCGTAGTGTCGCAGTAGCACCAGATCGGCCGGCCGGTGGCCTTGTAGTCCAGCAGCTTGAGATAGAGCTCGTCGCTGGCGGTGATCGTGCCGCCCGGGGAGTCGATGTAGAGCAGGATGCCCACGTTGTTCTCATCCTCGATCAGCCGGTCGACAAAGTCCAGCGTGGCCTCGTGGGAGTAGCCGTCGGCGGACAGCGGCACCGAGGAGCCCTCCGCGATGGTGCCGTCCACGCTGACCTTGGCCACATAGGGCTCCGAGGGCAGCGTGTAGTCCGTCTCGCCTGAGAACATCGCGGCGAAGGAGGAGGCGGCCTGTTCGCTCAGAGAGGCCGCGCGCTCCCGGGCGCCTAGCGCCGAGCGCACGCCCAGGATGCCCGTGGCGGCGAACACCGCCGCGGCCAGCAGGAACCATAAAAAGCGCTTTTTGTTCATCTTGCATCTCCTTTGCTGGATAGTGCTGCGCGCCCGCAGGCGCGGACAAAATGAAAAAAGGCGGGGCCGTCGGCCTCGCCTTTTTCAGCCCGTTTACTTGAGGCCGTACTTTTTGTTGAACTTCTCCACGCGGCCGCTGGTGTCGACCAGCTTCTGCTTGCCGGTGTAGAAGGGATGGCACTTGGAACAAATTTCCACAGTGATGTCCTTCTTGGTGGAACCGGTCTCGATGACCTCGCCGCAGGCGCAGCGGATCACGGCGCGCTGATAGTTGGGATGGATGCCTTCCTTCATTTTGTTCACCTCACACATTGCTGCCCTGAGACCGGCGTGCCGGGGATACAAGGCGCAAAAGGCATTATAACAAAGCGCGCCCGACAATGCAAGCATTATTTTTCGTTTTTTCCCATCCCCGTCTCCTCGGCCAGCTCGTCCAGGAACGCGAGCAGGAAGGCGTGGCGCCGCCGGGCCAGCTCCCGCGCCGCGAGCGTGTTCAGCTCATCGCGGAGCAGCAGGAGCTTGTCGTAAAAATGCCGCACGGATTCCTCCAGAGAGCGTCCGCGGCTGCCGCCGTAGGCGAAGGTCCGGGCGATACCGATCGCGCCGATGGCGTCCAGCCGGTCGGCGTCCTGCACGACGCGCCCCTCCGGCGTGTCCGGGTGGCGGCCGCGGTTGGCGGAGAAGGACACGGCCCTGATCGCCCGGAGCACCCGCGCCGCCGTCTCCGGCGGCACGTCATGGGCCGAGAGAAAGGCCCGGGCGTTGGCGTTGTCCGCGGTGTCAAAGAGCTTGGGGTCGTCGGCGTCGTGGAGCAGCGCGGCCAGCGCCGCGACAGTGACGTCGCAGCCCGGGGTGTCCGCAGCCAGCCGCCTTGCCGTCTCGTACACCCGCAGCGTATGTCCGGCGTCGTGCCCGTCGGCATGGGCGGCGAAAAGCCCGGTGACGTACTCGACCGCGCTTCGGATCAGCGCCTCATCCACGGTCCTCCGCCTCCTTCTCCCCGGCGAGCGGGACGCTGACCGCCTGGGAGGTACGCAGGAAGAACAGCACGCCCTCCTTCACCGGCTTTTGCAGGATCCGCCGGAGCGCCGCGGCGTAGGCCCGCAGCTGCGGGGCGTACTCCGCGGCCTTGCCCGGCAGGATGTCGGGATTGACATAATCAGTTTTATAGTCAATTATCGTCAACTGACCGTCTTCGAGGATGCAGCAGTCCACCACGCCCTGGAGCAGCACCTGTTCCCCGGCCGGGACCGGGAAGAACGTCTCCGCGCCCACGAGCAGCGAAAACCGCAGCTCCCGCCAGACCTTTTCGGCCCGGAGCACCCGCCGTCCGATCTTCGAGCGGAAGAAGCCGAGGATCCACGCCGGGTCGGCGGCTTCGGCCTGGGACGCCGAAAGGCGGCCCTCCGCGCGCAGCCGTTGGATCTCCGCGGCCGCGCCCTCGGAGGAGACGCATTTTGCGTAGTCGATGAACTGCAGGGCCGTATGGACGGCCACGCCCTTTTCCGCGGCGGTCAGCACGGCGGCGCCGTCCAGACGCGGCCGCCGGGGCGCCGGTTTTTTCGCCGACGCCGGCAGCACTGCCGCGTCAGGATCGGCGGGGCCGGTCCCCTCCAGCCCGGAGGCGGTGAGCTTGCTGGGCAGGGTGCTGGCCCAGGAGACCGGATAGGTCCACAGCGCGCGCCCCTCGGGAGCGGGCGCCGCGGCAGGCTCGGTCTGCGGCTTTTCCGGCGCGGCCGGGCGCTCCGGCTCGGCACGGCCCGGGGCCGGGAGCTCCAGCTCCATGGGACAGCCGGGCAGCACCGCGGCGCGGGCCAGCCAGCTCCCCATGCAGTTGTCCGAGCGCAGCAGCTCCGGCTCCAGCGGCGAGGTCAGCCCCTCCCGCAGCCGGTCGAGGTGCTTTGCCGCGTCCGGCCAGGCGCCGGAGATGTAGAGCCGCTCCCTCGCCCTGGTCATGGCCACGTACAGCACGCGCATTTCCTCGGAGAGGGTCTCCGCCTCCAGCGTGTCGGCGATGGCCCGCCAGGCCAGGGAGGGGTAGCGCACGCCGCGCGCGGTATCGATCACCTTGCCGCCCACGCCCAGCCGGGGGTGGAGCAGCACGGCGGGGCTGGTGTCGGAGCGGTTGAACTGCCGGGCCGTCCCGGCCAGGAACACGATGGGGTATTCGAGACCCTTGGAGTGGTGGATCGAGATGATCTGCACGGCATCCCGGCGCTCCACGCTGCCGGTGCGGGGCTCCTCGCCCCGCTCCTCCAGCCGGCGCAGCCAGCTCAGGAACCGGAACAGACCGCGGTAGCCGTCCAGCTCGAATTCCCGGGCGTAATCGCCGAGCGCCCGGATGTTTTCCCGCCGGGCCTCGCCGTCGGGCATGGCCGACACCAGGGCGAGAAAGTCCCGTCTGTCGCAGATCCGGCCCAGCAGGGCCTCGACGCTCAGATCCGCGGCCAGGGCGCGGTACTCCTCCAGCTCGGCGAGGAAGGCCGCGCAGTCGCTGCGCTCCGCGGCGGAGAGCGTCAGCGCGGTGTAGAAGTCCGCGTCCCTGTCAAAGGCGCGGATCTCCGCCAGATCGTCGGCGGTGAAGCCGTAGAGCGGCGAGCGCAGCGCCGCGATCAGCGCCACGTCCTGCCGGGGATTGTCCACCACGGCCAGCATCGAGAGCAGCACGGTGACCTCCAGCGAGCGGAAGAACCCGCCGCCCTGCTGGGACACCGAGGGGATGCCGCGGCGCGACAGGGCGTCGCGGAAGCGCTCGGCGGCGTTTTTGTGGGACCGGAGCAGGATCGCGAAGTCGCCGCAGACCGCCGGGCGCGTCACGCCGTTGTCGGTCACGGTGACGCCCTCGTCCAGCAGCGCGCGGATCGACGCGGCCACGTGGTCCGCCTCCAGCGCGATCCTGTCCGGACGCTCCTGCGCGTCCTCCGCGCCGGCGGAGAGCATCGTGAACCGGACGGGGACCGGCGGCGTGTCCGCCGCGGGCAGGCCCGGCCGCAGGGCCGCGGCCTCGTCGTAGCGCAGCTCGCCCAGCGCCGGGGACATGATGTTCTCGAATACGTGGTTGACGGCGGCGAGCACCTCCGGCCGGGAGCGGAAATTCTCCCGCAGCAGGATGCGGCCGCTCGCCCCGTCGGGCGTTTCCCCGGTCACGTCCGGCCAGGCGGCGTACTTTTCCAGGAAGATCGTCGGGTCGGCCAGCCGGAAGCGGTAGATCGACTGCTTCACGTCGCCGACCATGAACAGCTTGCGCCCGCCGTCGGAGAGCAGCCGGAACAGACTGTCCTGACAGGCGTTCACGTCCTGGTACTCGTCCACGAGCACCTCGGTGTAGCGCGCGGAGAGCTCGGCGGCCAAGCCATTGGAGGCGTCCTCCAGCAGCGTGAGCACCATATGCTCCTGGTCGGAGAAATCCACTGCGTTCTGCTGGCGTTTCCGGGCGGCGTAGCCGTCCTCCAGCAGCGCGCACAGCTCCAGCAGCGCGTCCAGCGCCGGGCGGGTGTCCTCGAGCTCGGAGAGGAGCTGCGCGGAGCTGTCAGCGAACAGATCCTCCCAGCGGGACGTGCGCTTTTTGCAGTCGGCACGGGCGGCCTTGACGCTGACGGCCAGCGGATCGTCCCCCCGGTACACGCCGATGCGCGGGTACTCCACGCGTACGGCGCGGGCCGCCTCCCAGCCCAGGGCGGCGGCGCGCTCCATGTCCCGCAGGCCCTCGGCGGTGACCGATACGCTGCTGCCGTAGGCCTTCATCAGCTTCTCCCGGCCCGGCTCTGCCAGGGCCTGCAGGAGCTTTTCCATGCGCCCGGCCCAGTATCCGGCCTGGGAGGCCGTGCGCGCGAGCAGGGCCCGGCCCCAGACCGTCTCGCCCGCGTCGGCGGCACCGGAGACCGCCAGGGCTCGGCGCTGTGACGCCAGCCAGTCGGCGGGGTGGGGATGGCTCTGCACCGCATTGTGGAGCCGCGTGATCAGCGCGGAGAGGGCCGCGTCGTCCCGGCCCGCGCCGAAGGAATCGACCAGCGCCCGGCGGTCGGGCCGCTCGCCGATGGTTTTGTATACGTCCTCGAGCAGATCCTCCAGCGCGGCGGCGAGGATGGTCTCGGCCCGGTCGGGCTCGACGACCCGGAAGTCCGGCGAGATCCCCGCCCGATGGGCGTTTTCCCGCAGGAACCGGCCGCAGATGCTGTCGATGGTGCCGATGGCGGCCCGGGCGCACAGCTCGGTCTGACGGCGGAGCCGCCGGTCGTCGGGCCGGGCCGCGATATGCTCGTTGAGCGCCGCGAGGATGCGTCCGCGCATCTCGCCGGCCGCGGCGCGGGTATAGGTGACGACCAGGAACTCGTCGATGTCGTGGCCCTCGTCCACCCAGCGCATCAGCCGTTCCACCAGCACGCGGGTCTTACCGCTGCCGGCGGCGGCGGAGACGAGCCGGGCGCCGCCCCGGCTGGAAGCGGCCAGCTCCTGAAATTCGGTCATGGGCATTCAGTCTTCGCCTCCTTCCGCCGGCTCGCCGCAGCCCAGACGCGCCCAGAACTCCGGCGTTTTGAGCGTTTTGCGGCTGCGCCACGGATCGGTCCGCAGATCGAAGCGGCAGACGCTGTAGTATTCGCAGAACAGGCAGGTGTTGTCGTTCTCGCTGCGGTACCAGGGGTCGGCGGTAATGGCGCCGGCGCGCAGCTCCTTTGCCATGTCGGTCAGCAGCCTGTCCACGTACTGCGAGAGCTGCCCGAGCTGCGCGGCGCTGGCCAGCGCGTCGCCGACCCGACTGCCGTCGCGGTTCACCTTCAAGGGCAGATACCGCGGCGCGTCTCCGTGCTCCATGGCCTGCAGCACGTCGGGCTCGTCGAGCAGCAGCCCCGAGCGCCGGAGTTTGGCGGCCTTTTCGCTGAGGATCTCCTCGTCGGTGGGCCGCCGGTCTGCGCTCATGAGCACGTCCCGGGCCGGGACGTAGAGCACGCCCGCGGGCTCGATGGGCATGTGATAGCGGCCCTCACCGTTCTTCTGGAGCGAGAAAAGATAGAGCAGCATCTGCAGGCCCATGCCGTACCACACGTCGGTCAGCGAGAATTTCTTGTGTCCGGACTTGTAGTCCACCACCCGCAGGTAAAGCCTGCCGTCGTGTTCCCAGCCGTCCACCCGGTCGGCCACGCCCGTGAGCACGAGCGCGGCGTCCCCTTCGCCGAGGGTCACCGGCGGCATGTCGGCGCTCCGGGAGAAATTGAGCTCAAAATCCAGCGGTACGAAATCGGACTCGCGCAGCTCCCCGGCGGTGTCGAGCACGACCCGCCGGGCCGTCTCGGTCAGCCGCTCGAACAGGTACACGAACCGCGGCGACTTCTCGCGGAAATCTTCCAGCACCGTGTGGACGTACTCGCCGGTGAACAGGTCGGTGAGCGCGCGGATCTCGTCGTCGTCCGCCGCGGCGAACCCGCCCCGGGCCGTGACCTCCCGCGCCACGTTTTCCAGCAGGAAATGGAGGAAGGTGCCCAGCTCCGGCGGGGCGAAGGACGCCGCCTGCCGGGGCTTCGCCTTGAGCCCGAAGCGTACGAAGTACTGGAATTTGCAGGAGGCAAAGTTGTCCACGCGGGTGGCGGTGAGCCAGAGCGTGTCGCCGTAGAGGGCGCTGACCGCCCGCTCGCTGAGCCGTCCGCGGACCGACTGCGCCGAGGCGCGCATCCGCTCGATCGACCGCAGGACCTCCGTGTCCCCGGCGAAAAGGGCCAGCGCGGCCGCGTCGCCCTGCACCGCCAGCTCCCGGGCGGGGCCGGGGGCGGACAGCCGGGCCCCGCGCAGGTCGCCGGGCGTCTCCCGCAGGGAGAACAGGCGGCAGATCCGGTCCGTCACGAAGGAGGGGCGGGTCTGGCTGCCGTCGGCGGCGAACACGCTGCGGCTCATGTACAGGCTCTCCGCGGGCAGTGACAGCACGTTGTAGATCAGGCTGAACTCCCGGTCCAGCTTTTCGTCGGCAGTGGCGAGCTCGATGTCCACCGTACGCAGCACGTCCCGTTCGGGGTCGGTGAAGATATCGCTGCCGCCGGAGATCCGGGGCAGACGGTCGTCGGAGGCGCCCAGCACCAGCAGATGGCGGATGCTCCGCCGCCGCATCCGGTCAAAGTCCCCGGCGGTGACCTGATCGAGGGTCACGGGGATCGTGCCCACGTCGTACTGGGAGAGCATCCGGCGAAAGAGCCGGCCGAAATCCTCCTGGGTCATGGGCATCTCGCCCAGAACGGCGGCGCACTGCTCGAGGGCGGACACCATCTTTTCCCAGAGCTGGGCGTACTCCGCCGCGGTCTGCGTCTCCCCGGCGGCCTCCAGCGCGGCGGTGCGCTCGACGATGCGCGCGGGCAGGTCGATGTCATCCCAGAACTCCGCCACGGCGCGGCACTGGCCCCGGGCGTCGGAGGCCGCGCGGCCGCGCTCCTGCAGGGCCTGCAGCGGCCTGGCCACGGTCCGGCGCAGGGCGTTGAGCCGCGAGAGCCGTTCGGCGGGGTCGGTCCGGCCGTCAAAGCCGTCGGGATGCTGCCGCCAGGGCTCCTCCCGGGTCCAGGCGGTGCCCCGCAGCGACCAGGTGAGCACGTAGTTTTCCAGCAGGTCGCAGTCATCGCGCGAGATGCCGGTCAGATCGGTCTTGAGATAAGTGAACATGCTCTCGTAGCTCCAGCCGTCCGAGAGCAGATCGAAGGCGGCGGCCATCAGCGCCGGGAGCGGGCGGGTGAAGATGTCCGTGCGCGCGGTGAAGTAGAGGGGCACGCCGTAGCGCCGGAAGGTCTCGGAGAGCACGCCGCGGTAATCCTCAAAGCCGCGCACGGCGATGGCGATGTCACGCCAGCGGCAGCCGGTCTCCCGCACGAGACGCAGCGCCTCGGCGGCGGCCAGTTCGCACTCGCCGGCGCTGTCCGGCGCGGTGACGGTCCGCACGGTCCCGGCGGGATCGCAGACCTCCTCCGTGTATTCAAAAAGCTTTTGCTCGATGAACGCCATGGGCCCGGCTCCGTCGGGGACGGACACCTCGATCTGCCGGGTCTCCACGCCGTCCTCCGCGGCCTCGCGCAGCAGCGTGCGCGCCGTGCGCCGTGCGGCGGAGAACACCTCGCTCCCGTCCGTGAGAGAGTCGCAGCCCAGCGCGAGCGTGACGTCGCAGACCTTCCAGAGCGCCCGGAGCACGGCGCGCTCCTGGGCGGTGAAGTCGGTGAAGCCGTCCACATAGACGCCGGCACCGCGCAGCATGGCGCAGCGGGGGATCTGCCCGGCGAGGACCTCCAGACGGGAGGCGGGATCGGCGCCGCTGCGCTCCTCCAGCGCGTCCAGCGCCTCGCGGATCATCGCAAGATCCGAGAGCTTGGCCGCAAGGGCGCCGTCTACCGCCGCGGAGGCCTCACGCAGCGCCGCGCCGTCGGCCCCGCCGAAGCGCAGCTCGTCCAGCGAGGAGAGCAGCAGCGCCATCAGCTCGGGAGAACGGGCGGCCTGGCCGTAGACCTGCAGCGTACCGCCGATCTGGTCGAGCGCCACGGCGAGCTGCAGCAGACGGCCGCCCTTGTCGATATAGGTGCGGGCGCTGCCGCCCGCGTCCAACGCTGCCCGGTAGGCCAGCCGCGTAAAGGACAGCACCTCGGCGTACAGGCTTGCGCTGTCGCCGCAGCGCCCGGCCAGCTCGCGCTCGGCCTCGTGGCTGTACTGCTCGGGCACGATGAGATACCCGCCCGGCCGCTTTGCCGCCACGCGGGCGCGCAGCTCGTCGAGCAGCATGCCGGTCTTGCCGGTGCCCGCCCGGCCCAGGATCAGCCGCAGCATCCCGCCGCCTCCTTTCGAGTGTTTCTTTGATTGCATTATATCAATCAAGACAGATAAACACAACTGTTTCCGCTTTTTCCGGTTGCGCGCGCCGTAGCGGGGGAATGCGCTTTTTCCGTGACCGGGGTGGACCGGTTCTGCTCCATTGTAATACTGACTTTCAGGCAATTCGCTTTTTTGCGGGTCTTTTCTGTGCTGCAGAGCGTCCTCGCAAGCTTCGTATCGTTCGCTTCCTCGCAGGCTCGAAAGCTCATTCACTTCGCTGCTCGTCCTTTCAAAAACACAGCCGCGCTGTCGCTGCGGGCCTCGTCGACAACTTCGGCCCTCCGCTGCGCGGCTATGTTTTTGTTGACGGGGGTTTTCGCTCCGGCGCTGCGTGGCGCGTGAGTTTGCGATGTACGGGCGCTTCATGAAGCGCCACTACGGCTAAACGGTACGTCGGCAAGTATATGCACCCACGGCAGCGGGGTGAGAGGCTTGAACCTGAACTAATCTCCCACCAAGCGCCGGAGCGCAAGCGGGGTGGCGCGTATGGCAACGCTGATACCTCTTGAGTGATAGATTTAAGAGGTGTCCGCCTGCAGTCCTGCACCGAGCCTTTTCTTTCTCGCGTATCTTTCTTTTGGGCTTTTCAAAAGAAAGATACGCAAAGAAAAATGCGCATTACTTACGATAACCACCGACAATGGAGCTGAATGGTATAACCCCGGTCAAAGGAAAAAAGCGTTTTACCTGCAATAACCACCGACAATGGAGCTGAATGGTACAAACCCCGGTAAACGGAAAAATGCACCAACCCTCGGTCAAAGGAAAAAGCGTACTACGTCGGACAAGCACCGACAACCGAGCAAAAGCTCCAACCTCCGGTCACGAAAAAAGGGGCCGCCCTGCGGCAGCCCCTTGCGGATGTATATGTTTATTCGATGACCTTGCCCTCGGCCTTGAGCCGGTCGTAATTGCGGCGGCTGGCCGCGTAGACCTTCTCCTTGAAGCCCTCGGGGAATTCGAAGCCGACGTCGATGTACACCCGGTTGTCCGCGCCGATGGTGTCGAAGAATTGACGGATCACGGCGTCCTGCTCCTCCTCGGAGGCGTCCTTGGCGATGGAGATGTGGCTGGTGAAGATCATCTTGTCGCCGTACATCTGCTTGAGCTTCCACTTGTCGTTGAGCGGCTGGCCGCCCCAGGAGTCGTAGCCCGCCTCGATGAAGAGCGGCACGAAATTCTCCACAAAGCCGCAGCAGTGCAGATCCCAGTACATGCCCAGGCTGTGGACGTATTCGCACAGCTCCTTGACGTAGGGCAACAGCATCTCCCGGGCGGTCTCCACGGAGAAGAACTCGGCCCGCTGGCTGCCCCAGTCGTCGTTGAAGTTCATGATATCCGGATTGAACCACTTTTTGGCGTTCCGGTAGAATTTCTTGTGGATCTCGGTGATCGTGCGCAGCAGACGGTGGGCGGCCTCCTTCTGCTCGTCGTCGATGAGGGCCACGGCGGCGTTCTCAAAATCCATCAGGGCGATGAAGCGCTCGAACATGCACCCGCCCACGGCGATGAGGGTGCAGCGGTCGGGGTCGATGTTGGGCTTGGCGCGCTCATAGCAGCCCTCCCAGTCCCAGGTGTCGGGATCGGGGATGCTCTTGACCTGCTCCTCCCACTCGTCGATGTCGGTGACCATGGGCTTGCCGGGCTTGACCATGGCGCCGCCGGCGATGGGCACGAACTGCCACTCCACGCCCCAGCCGTCGCAGGTGCCGGGCGCCGCCATGGGAGAGCGGGCCTGGTTCTCCGGGTCGCAGTCGACCATGATCATGTTGCTCTCGCCGAAGGCGAAGGGCGCCCACATGGGCGTCTTGCCCTGGTAAAGACGCAGCAGGTTCTCCTTGGCGGTGATCGGCGTGGAGAGCACCGGCGTCGGGGGACCGAACGCGGCAGGCAGATATTTTGCCACCTCAAGCTCATCGGGGGTAAACTGTTCCTTGGACATGTCTGTTCCTCCTTTTGATATCTATTCTTAATTCAATACTTGCAATACTGGCCCGGTTTTGCCGGCCGAAGGGCGGCGGAGCGCCGACGCCGCGCGGCGCGCGTCTTCCCGGCCCCGGACAGGCGGACCGCAGACCTTCGATCCCTATAATAATAATAAATGCCCGCCGGCCCGGATACATCGTATCACGCGGCCATATTTTTCATCAAAACCGGGGAAAATTTTGTGCAGAGCAGGTGTGCACGCGCCGCGCGCTTGCTTTTATCCGATTCCTGGTGTAAAATACCTTTTCATGGCATAAACTTTTTCGGGAACACGGAGTCTTTCGGATCGGGAAGGAGGCTGAACGCATGTCCGGCGCCAAAAAACAGAACTATCTCCACGGCGCTGCCATCATGGTCGGTACGACGGTCATCGTCAAGATCGTGGCCTTCCTGTACAAGATCCCCCTGGGCGATATGCGCATCCTGGGAGACGAGGGCTTCGCCCACTTCACGGTGGCCTACAACATATACGGCTTCATCCTGACCCTGGCCACGGCGGGGTTCCCGGTGGCGCTCTCGCGGATGATCTCCGTGGCGGACGCCGAGGACCGCCCGGCGCAGGTCCAGCGGATCTTCCACGTGGCCCTGGGCGTGCTCACGGCCATCGGCGGGTTCTTCACGCTGCTGATGCTCTCGTTCCACCGGCCTCTGTCGGCCATGATGGGCGACAGGGAGGCGGCGCTGAGCATCGCGGCGCTGGCCCCCGCGGTGGTGATCGTGTGCGCCACCTCGGCCTACCGCGGCTACTGTCAGGGCCGCGGCAACATGATCCCCACGGCCTTCGGCCAGGTGGTGGAGGAGGTCGGAAAGCTCGTCATCGGCCTGTCGCTGGCCTGGATCATCGCCAGGCGCGGCCTGGGTCTGGCCCGCGCCTCCGCCGGCGCCATTTTCGGCGTCACCGCCGGCGCTCTGGCGGCGCTGGCCTACATGGCGGTCTACAAGCGGCGGTATTATCCCGACCGGGCCTTCGGCGCAGACGAGGTGCCCGACAGCCGCCGGACTATCGTACGGGAATTTTTGCGCATCGGCATCCCCATCGCAGTGGGCGCCTCGGTGCTCTCGCTGATCAATCTGCTGGACAACGCCCTGTGCCTCAACCGGCTGCAGAGCGCGGCCGGCTTCCCGCCCCAGGCCGCCCACACGCTCTACGGCGTGTACGGCAAGGCGCAGACGCTCTACAACCTGCCGTCCTATTTCATCACGCCGCTGACGCTCAGCGTGGTGCCGGCCATCGCCACGGCGCTGACCCGCCGGGAGCAGGACGCCGCCAGCGAGGTGGCCGAGTCGTCTCTGCGCATCGCCTCGCTGATCGCCATGCCCATGGGCGTGGGACTCTTCGTCCTCGCCGGGCCGGTGTTCCGCGTGATCTACTGGGGCAGCAACCCGGCCGGACCGACGCTGCTGCGCCTGCTGGGGATCGCGGCGTTCTTCGTGTGCATGAGCATGATGTGCAACGCCATCCTCCAGGCCGGAGGGAAGGAGCGGCTGCCGATCGTGAGCATCATCGTCGGCGGCGCGGTGAAGATCGGCGTGAACTGGGTGCTCGTGGGCAACCCGCACATCAATATCACCGGCGCGCCCATCGGCAGCATCTGCTGCTTCGGCGCGATCTGCGCGCTCGACTATGTGTTCCTCTGCCGTACGCTCAAGAACCGCCCCCGGCTGATCCGGGTGCTGGGTCTGCCGCTGCTGTCCTGCGCGGTGATGGGCGCTTCCGCCTGGGCCGTGTACGGCCTGCTCGCCCGGGCGCTGTCTCGCCCCGACGTTCCGATGGACCGGCTGCCCATGGCGGCGGCCATGCTCGCCGCCATCGCGGCGGCGGTGATCGTCTACGCGGTGATGATCGTGCTCACCGGCGCCGTCACGATGGAGGATATGGCGCTGATCCCCCACGGAGAGAAGCTCGGAAAACTGCTGCATCTGAAAAAAACGGGGAACGGAAGGCCGGAATAATTGATCAAGTCATAGAAAATGTAGGAAAATGTGTATTTTTTTAGATTATATACTTGCACAGGAGCGGGAAATATGATAAATTTTCCGGGCAAACAGCAATATAACGGCGAGGACCTGTATCGGATCGTGAAGATCCTGCGCGGCGAGGGCGGCTGCCCCTGGGATCGGGAGCAGACCCATGCGTCCATCCGCCGCAATCTTCTCGAGGAGGCCGACGAGCTCTGCGAGGCCATCGACCGGGCCGATCCGGCCATGATGCGCGAGGAACTGGGCGACGTGTGGCTGCAGGTCGTTTTCCATGCCGTGATGGCCGAGGAGGAGGGCAGCTTCACCCTCGACGAAGTGGCCGACGCCGAGTGCCGCAAGCTGATCGGCCGCCACGCCCACGTCTTCGGCAGCGCCACGGCCGCCACCGGGGCCGAGGCACTCCAGGTCTGGGACGAGCAGAAGCGTCTGGAAAAGCAGCAGCGCACCCCGGGCGAGGCCATGGACGCCGTGTGCCGCACGCTGCCGGCCCTGTGGCGCGCCGAAAAGGTCCAGAAGAAATCCGGCGAGACGATGCCCGACCCGGAGACGATCGCCGCGCAGGTGCGCCTCACGGCGGACCGGCTTGCCGACGCCCTGGTCTCCGACGGCGACGTGAACGCCGCCCTGGGGGAGGCGCTTTTTGCCGCGGTATGCGCCGCCAGGCTGTCCGGCACGGATCCGGAGGAGGCCCTCCACGCCAGGTGCGAGAGCTTTATCCGCGGAGTTCTGGCCGCGGAGGATCAGAACAGATAGTGACATCGCCGCACGGCGATTCCCTATAAAGACGTAAACAACAGATTAGGAGGATTCCAATGAACAAAGCAGAACTCATCGCGGATGTGGCCGTAAAGACCGGCCTTTCCAAGAAGGACAGCGAGAAGGCTGTCAACGCCGCCCTCGACACCATTACCGATTCCCTGACCAAGGGCGAGAAGGTGCAGCTGGTGGGCTTTGGTGTGTTTGACGTCAAGGAACGCGGCACCCGCATGGGCCGCAACCCCAAGACCAAGGAAGAGATCGAGATCCCCGCTTCCCGCGTGCCGCAGTTTAAGGCCGGCAAAGCGCTCAAGGAAGCTGTCGATAAGAAGTAAGGATCCAATCCGATCGCAAAAAAGGGGCTGTTCGTTCCGCAACGGACAGCCCCTGTATTGTGGAAGACGGCGAACCGCTGTTCGTCGGCGTTCACCGTTGGGAGGTGCTCCATGACCCCTGCAAAGAGAAAAAGCCCGGTCGGGGGCTACATCCTCGCCGCGGCCGCGGTGATCGCGCTGGATCAGGCGCTGAAGGCCTGGATACGGACCGCGATCCCGCTGGACCCCGCGCCCGCCGAACAGATCTCGCTGATCCCTGGACTCGTCCACCTGAGCCACATCCACAACGCGGGCGTGGCCTTCGGACTGCTGCAGGGGGGACGCTGGGCGTTCCTGGCGCTGCTGGCGGTGTTCTGCGCGCTGGTGATCTGGGCGCTGCGGACCGACAGGCTCGCCGCGCCCTGGGAGCGGTGGACGGCGGTGCTGGCCATGGCCGGCGCCCTCTCCAACGGCATCGACCGGGCGGTCTGCGGCTATGTGGTGGACATGCTGGAGCTGGAATTCATCCGCTTCCCCGTGTTCAACCTGGCCGACTCCGTCATCAATGTGAGCTGCGTACTGTTCGTGGCGCTCACACTGTTCAAAAAGGAACCGAAGGAAACGGCCGGAGGGGCCGAATAACGCCCGCCCGTCCGGGGAATACCGTTCCCAGGAGCAATGACGGTGGGCGGCTGCTTGTGCAGCTTCCGACGAATCGAAGGAAAAAACCATGAAGACAAGAGTTATCCCGATCCTGACGGCGATGGCGCTGCTCGTCCTGGCGGGCTGCAGACGCGCTCCCTCGGAGGAGGCGCTGCACACGCTGGAGCTCACCCCCTCGCCGGCGGCCGCTCAGACCGAAGAGCCTACGCCCGCGCCCACGCCGGAGCCCACCCCCGCGCCGCCTCCGGACGCCGAGCTGCCCGGGCGGATCGAGTTCAAGACCTACGAAAACGCCTACTTCGGCCTCGGCTGCCGTCTGGACCGGGGCTGGGAATTCTATTCGCCGGCGCAGATCGCGGCGCTGGCGGGCCGTCCCGACGCGTCCGCGGAGGAGTCCGGGCCGCTCAGCCGCGAGGAGCTGTTCTTCGCCATGCTGGAGGAAAACGGCGCCGGCTATGCCATGGCCGCGTCCGACGGGACCGTGAGCGTGAACATGACGGTACAGGACCTCGGCGACGGCGCCGACGCCCGCAGCGTCATCGCCGCGGCTTTGGAAGAGATGCCCGAGGCGCTCCTGGAGACGGGCATCAACAGCCTGTCCCTGGCCAGCGACCAGACGCAGTTTGCCGGACGCACGGTGCCCCGGCTGACGGTCAGCGGTTCCCGGGACGGAACGCCGGTGTGCCAGCGCATCGTCGCGGTGGAGGCCTTCGGCCGCCTGGCGGTGATCACCGCCGCCGCCGACTCGACGGAGGCCGCGGACGCCTTGCTGGCGGCATGGTACGAGGTCGAGATCGCCGCAGGATAATGCTTCACAGCAAACAGGGCCGCTGCAGAGCGGCCCTGTTTGCTGTTCTGGCCCGAGGAGCTCGTGACCGGGGTTTGGAGCTTTTGCCCGGTTGTCGGTGCTTGTCCGACGTAGTACGCTTTTTTCCGTTGACCGGGGGCTGGCGCTTTTACTCCATTGAAATACTGGTTTACAGGCAATTCGCTTTTTCGTTACCGGGGCAGCTCCATTCAGCTCCATTGTCGGTGGTATACCGAGGTAATGCGCATTTTTCTTTGCGTATCTTTCTTTTGAAAAGCCCAAAAGAAAGATACGCGAGAAAGAAAAGGCTCGGTGCAGGAC
>JAFXYJ010000097.1 GCA_017541825.1 Oscillospiraceae bacterium
GCCCACGGACGCCCCCGCGGCCGAGCCCACGGACGCCCCGGCGGCGGAGCCCACGGACGCCCCAGCGGCGGAGCCCACGGACACTCCGGCGGCGGAGCCCACCGACGCCCCGGCGGCGGAGCCCACGGACGCTCCGGCGACGGAGCAGCCTGCGGCTGCCGAGGAAGGCGAGGAGGCCGAGGAGGTCGAGACCACCGTCACCAACGCCGACGGCACGACGACCAAGAAGAAGGTACGCATGCCCGCCATGACCTTCAGCAAGACGGTCAGCGGCGTGACGATCACTGTCAAGGCCGAGGCCGGCACCTTCCCCTCCGGGACGAAGATGAAGGTCGAGAAGGTCAAGGCCGACGCGGTCCTGGGCGCTGCCGGCAGCGCGGTCAACAACGAGGCCGACGCGGTCGTGATGTTCAAGATCACCTTCGAGGACGCCGAGGGCAAGGCCGTCAAGCCTCTCAAGAAACTGAACTACATCTTCTGGTCCTCCGCCATTGCGAAGGCCGAGTTCGGCCGGATCATCCGCGTGGACCGCGTCAAGAACAGCCGCACCAAAGAGATCACATACAAGCCCGCGCTGATCAAGCAGCTCAACTCCGGGACCAAAAACGGTCTCCGTTTCGAGGCGAGCAAGATCACCTTCTACGGCTTCGCGATTTTCGACAAGACCGAGGAAGAACTCAAAGCAGAGAATTTGGACGCTGTCCTGGCCGAGATCGACGAGGACGACGAAACTGGCCCCGCCCTGGCCGAGGACGAGGAGCTCGATCTCGACGACGAGACCGGGGAAACCGAAGCGGCTGACGCCGCCCCCGCGGCCGACGCCGAGACCCCCGCGGCCGACACGGAGACCCCCGCGGCCGACGCGGAGACTCCCGCGGCCGACGCGGAGACTCCCGCGGCCGACGCCGAGACCCCCGCGGCCGACGACGAGACTCCCGCGGCCGACGCCGAGACCCCCGCGGCCGACGACGAGACTCCCGCGGCTGACGCCGAGACCTCCGAGGTCGACGCGGAGATGCCCGCCGTGAAGTTCTACCAGAAGCTCGACTCTCTGATCGTGAGCGTGGAGGCCGAGGAGGGCACCTTCCCGCGCGGCACGCAGATGTATCTCGCCTGGGTCACCGACACGGCCACGCTGAGCACCATCGAGGGTGCGGTCAGCGGCGCGGTGGTCGAGGTCAAGGCGGTGGACATCACCTTCAAGGATATCGACGGCAAAGAGATCGAGCCTGCCAAGCCGATCCGCGTCGTCATGCGCGACGAGATGATCCGCGACGCGGAGAACATCGAGGTCGTCCACGTTGACGACGAAAACAACGCGACCGTGATGGAGCAGGACAACACCGGCACCAAGGCCGACGAGGTCGCCTTCAATTCTGACAGCTTCTCGGTCTACGGCTATGTCAGCGTCATCATCGAGGACACGATCATCACATCCGACGGCAGCACCTACAAGGTCACGCTGACCGCGCCTGACGAGGCCGGGATCCCAGAGGATGCGAAACTCGAGATCACCGAGGTCCAGGGACGGGATTATCACAACTATATTTCCCGCTCTGCGGATTATCTTGACCGCGACGTCGGCTCCATCGGCTACGTCAAGTTCCTGGATATCTCCATTGTCCATGGCGGCAAGCACCTGCAGCCCCAGGCTCCGGTGAATGTGGAGATCAAGCTGCTCGACGCCGCCGGCGCCTCTGACCTGAAAGTCATCCACTTCGGCAGCAAGACCGAGGAGGTCCCCTGCACGGTCGACGGCGACACGCTGACCTTTGAAGCCACCGGCTTCTCCGTGTACGCGGTCATCGAGCCCAGCAGCGGCGACAATGCTCGTATGGCGCTGGATTTCTACAGCGGCACGACCAAGATCGCCACCATGTACGTCAAGAACGATGATACGGCGGAAGAACTCGAGACGATCATTTACGATCCCGGCGCCGGCTCGCTGGGGCAGGGCGAGCTGTTCATCGGCTGGATCCAGGATAATCAGAATTTCACCACGGCGGATCTTGGCAGCGTCCTGACAATAGATGAAATCCGCGAGTGGGCCGCAGCTCAACAGATCACCGAGAACAATCCCATGACCCACCACCGGTTCGACGCCGCGATCTGCAAGCTGTACACCATTACTTATAAAGATCTGGATAACGAAACCGGATACACCGGCCAGGTCGTAGGCATGCAGGCCGTTCCGGTCAAGTCCAGCGAATATGGCACCGCCTATGCCAGCCACACAGTTTTCATGGGCTATACGCCGGCTGACGATGTACACGTTTTCGAGGGCTGGATACTCGACCAGGAATCGGTAGACAATGTAGAAGACAATGAACAGCATCCCATTCCTGCTGACCGGATCTATGAGAACAACGATCCGATTTCCATCAAGGGCGATATCGTATTCCATGTCAACGCACCCAAGGGCGCCTGGCTGATCTTCGACGAAAACGGCAAGGGCGGCAAATTCAACGCGCCGCAGTTCATCAAAGTCGACGAGGTCACACAGCGGCCTTGCGCCGATACGGAAATGACCCGTAAGGGCTACACGTTCGGCGGCTGGTATGATACCAAAGAGCATGCGGACGCCCACGGAGCCAATCCGAACGTCACGACGGGCAGCGTTACGTTTGGGCAGGCACTGACAGCGAAGACCACGATCTATGCCAGCTGGATCCCCAACACTTATGCGCCGTACACGGTCATTCTCTGGGGGCAGAAGCTCAACGCCGCGGGCACCGACGTTACAAACGAATACGACGTTCTCGGCTCCTACGTGAACAATAACGGCAGGGTGGGCACTAATATTCCTTATACCTTTGTCAACAACGGGGACGAGGACTACGTGACCGGCGTAGGCAACGGCAACGGCCACTACACCGGCTTCTGCCTGACCCCGGCGAGCGCAAACCAGCGGGTCACGATCACGCCCGAGGGCGACGCGGTCCTGAACCTGTACTATGACCGGATCCAGTATAACTTCAAATTCTATCTGTACAGAGACGGGACGCAGAACAACCGCTATGATTATGCCAACAACTCGGGCAACGGCCGCAACCTGAATGATCTTGTCACTTGGTATGAAAATCAGACGCAGCACCCGAGCGTAACTGGCCGGGATATTCTATCTGAAACTGTTGGTGGAAGGACCTATTATTACTTTATCATGCAGGCCTATTATGGCGAGAGCATCAGCGCCAAGTGGCCCAAGTATGATCAGATCACAGGCGCCAACGGTCGAGAAGCCGTCAGCTTCGTCATGATGGTCGGCACGAAACTGAAACCTAATCCAACAAACACGGGCTCCGGTACTGTGAAGGGTGTTATCACCGTCATGGACGACAACATCCTGGGTGCCACGAATAATGCCAACGGCAACTATGTTGTCATCCGTTTCCCGGGCAACTTTAACAACTGGCGGTATCATATCTGGCTGGAGACGGTCGAGGGCGAAGATTATACCGGTAAGCCCACATATACCTATGAAGGAAAAACGTATTACGAGGAGACTGTCCAGGTCGTTCGGTCCAGTAATACTGAACCGAAAAGCCAGAACGAGCCGACATATGAGGGCTTTGACTATGTCCTGAGAGTAGGCCAGACCAATGGTGTTTGGCAAGCATCGAATAGAATCACCACTGTCGATGAAAAAGGGCATAAGTATGGAACCGCTTGGACAACCACCGAAGGCGGCACCACCCTTCATCATCTGAATTATGTGTATAACCGTCAGGTATTCCGAATCACCTACTTCGACGGCAACTATGTTGACGGCAAAGGCAACACGATCCAGAACCGAGCCACACAGTTGCTGCATGAAAGTCCGGAGATCCCGCAGGGTGCGACTATCCAGGATCAGTACAGGAACTATACGCCTGCTCAGACAGAAGGTTACGTCTTCCAGGGCTGGTATGTAGACGAAGGCTGTACCACGCCGTATTCTTGGAGCACTATGCCGATCGGCGGCATCAAGGTCTACGCCAAATGGGTACAGGTGCAGTACCGTGTGATCATGCATCCCAATGCGGGAACTGACCCGAACCTGAGCTGGGGCTCTGACACTGTCAGTATGTCTTTCCGTGTGGATTATAACGGAACGGTAAGCTTGCCTACCGGCACCCGCGAGGGCAGCGGCTATGCTTTCGTCGGCTGGTATACGGATCCAAGCTGCAGTCCCGATTCCATGTTCAGTGGGGATACCAAACTGAACGATACCACCGTTACGACGCCTTATGACAAGACAGAAGCAACGGAGTTGAATAAATGGGGCAACCCCTATCAGAGCGGCGGACAATATGTCGATGAAGAAGGCAACCCGCTGAGTCCCACCTGGAACAAAGACTCCAACGAGAATCGTTTCTGGATCACCAAAAAGCTGGATCTATACGCCAAGTGGCGCAAGATCATGGACGATACCGAGGGTATCCAGGTAGAGTACTGGCCCACCGACAATCAAGGCCGTGAGGGCAGCAACCCGCCGGTAGACGCAACGCTGTACCCCGACCAGACGGACTCCACCGCCCAGGCGGCCTGCACGGCCCCCGCGGGACTGTACTTCAAGCACTGGGTCATCCAGACATGGGATCCCGATGCCGATAATGGTGAAGGTGGTACAGGCGCATTCGTGGACGTTCCGGGTCTTGATCCGGTCCTGCCGGGCGGTCACTTCAACGTGCAGGAGCAGTACGCGCACAAGGAGCCCGATCCGGACAATCCCGGCCAGTTCCTCTACACGATGCGGCTCCGCGCAGAGTACCAGGCACCCGAAAACGACGTCCCGACGCACATCAACTGGTACAACAACGACACCACCGGCGTCTATACAACAGACAGCCAGGGCGCGGACGGTCCTCTCCAGATCAACGAGGCTGTTAACATCCACGCGCCGCTGACCCGCGAGGGCTACAAGTTCCTCGGCTGGGCGCGGCTGGTAGAGGAATCCAACGCTGACGGCACCCCGAAGAAGATTGGCGGAGTGTCGATCGAAAACCTGAATCTGCCCCTCACGGAGGACGATCTGTTCCTGCGGTATGTCGGGGAAGGCACCTCCGCCCACTTTGAGGCGCAGGATCCGGATAACGGTGATGCCTGGGTTCCCGTCACGCAGGTCGCGGCCGACGAACGGCTTGACTACCACGGCCTGGTCGCCGTGTGGGAGGTCCAGACCTACCCGGTGACGATCGGCAAGACCGTTGAAAACGGCTCTGCCGCGGACAACGCTATCGCCTTCAAGATCACTTACACCTTCAGCGATACGGCCCTGACCGGCGGAGATGTATCTTTGACCAACGGGCAGACAATCGTGCTGAAATCCGGTGACGATCCCATCGCGGTACCCTACGGCACCATTATCACCGTGGAAGAGGTCAGTGTCGCAGACTCCTACGATGTCGCTGACTACGACGTCGAGTACATCGCAGAGAGGACGACCGACGCGAACGGCACGACGATCGATCCGACAGTCACCGTCGCTCCGGAGACCGATACCACAAATCAGTTCAAGGTCACCGGCGCCACGACCGTCACGGTAAAGAACACGCCGAAATACGGCACGCTGGAGATCAAGAAGACCACCGTTCCCGAGGGGATCACCAAGACCTTCCAGGCCAAGGTGAAGAACGCTGCCGGCCAGTATGTCATCCAGGCAGCGGATGGGACGATCACCTTCGGCACCGAAGAGCAGGCAACCGTCTTTGAGTTCTCCGCGAGCGCTCCGAAGACCATCGCCAATCTTCCTGCGGACACCTACACGGTCGAGGAGCAGATGGGCGAGAATGTTCAGGTGGACGGCTATCGCTACGTGGACACTTCCTATGCGTTCAGCTCCGGCGAGACGACTCTGGAAGCGGCAGTTGTGAGCCCCAACACGACCACGACCGTCACGGTCACCAACAACTACATCCAGCTCACGAACGTGAAGATCCAGAAGACTCTGGTGGACGACAATCCGAAGGGCGACAGCTTCACCTTCACGCTGCAGATCATGATCGGCGAAGAAGATGTGACCGCTGATTATCTGCCCGGTATGACTGTGACCGATGGTGGTGATCCCGTGCAGCTGACCGAAGCCACTGTCACCGTGACGCCCGGCACCGAGACCAAGACCGGTTTCGTGATAGTCAACGGACTGCCTGTCGGCGCCTCCCTGGTAGTCACCGAGACCGGTGATAACCTCAGCGACTACACCACCACGTACGCTGTGAACGGCGGGACCGCCGCCGACGGCACCAGCGGCACGATCACGGCTCTGGCTGCCCCGGCTGAGGGCTCGTACCCCAACAGCTTTGAGTTCACCAACACGCGCAAGACGTTCGCGATCGACTTCAAGAAGACCAATCTTGAAGGTACCCAGCTCAGCGGCGCCGAGTTCACTCTCGGCCGGAAGGACGCGAATGACGCGTACGCCATCTATCTGGAAGGCGGTCTGAAGATCGGCCTGATGGAGAATGTGGAGCTTGTCTCCGGCGACTACGAGCTGACAGAGACCAAGGCCCCCGACGGGTACGTGTTCTTCACCAGCAAGATCCACTTCACTGTCGGCAGCGACGGCACGGTGACGCTGGAAGATGGCACGCCCGATACCCTCGCGGAGGTCACAGCGGCCACCGAGACCACCAACGCGCTGATCACCATCAAGAACACGCCGGGCGCGGCGCTGCCGAACGCCGGCGGGGAAGGGACCCTTGCCTACACTCTGGGCGGTCTGTTCCTGATCGGCGTCAGCCTGACCTGGATCATCCTCCGCCGCAGACGCGAAAAGTATTACGAAGCATAACCCCGGCAATTTTCACCTGAACCCCTCTCCTGAGGGGAGGGGTTCAGCATGAAAATAACAGAAAACGTCAAAAACAACCGATAATACGTGCTTTTGTTGATGTTTTCTTTGATGGCAGCCGTGTTATGATGGTCCTAACAGAGGAGGACGCGGCCGCTGATAGATCCCCCCGCACCGCGAAACCCCGCATAACCTTGGAAGCAAAACATATTTAAAAATAAACAAGGAAAGGAAATCAAAACCATGAAAACAAGCAAAAAGATTCTGGCGCTGGTTCTCGTATTCGTGATGATGATGGCCCTGAGCGTTGTCGCCTTCGCAGCTGACGGCGACACTCCCACCGGCAGCATCACCCTCAAGAATGCCACCAAGGGCTACGTGTATCAGGCATATAAGATCCTGGACGCCACCTATAAAGTCATTGGGGAAGGTGAAAGTGCAACGACAGCTGTTTCTTACACTACGAAGAACCCGACAGATTTCAATGCCTCTGATTCTCCCTGGACTGTTGGCACGATTGCTGACTCCAACGGTAATTACAACGTTCAGCTCAAAGAGGGCAAAACGGCTGACGATGTGAACACGTGGATCAAGAACAATCTCTCGAAGTTCACTGCCATTAAGCCGACAACAGGTGCGGACACAAATGGTGTCGCAACAGCCGCGGCTGTTAAGTGGACCGGCCTTGCTTTTGGTTATTACTACATTACGTCCGGACTCGGTGCGAATGTGACCGTCGACTCCACGACTCCCGATGTGGAAGTCTACGATAAGAACACGACTACGCCCGTGGATCCTGTGAAGACGATCATTGAGGTTGACGGCACGGCACAGGACAAAATCACACAGGCCAACGCTCATGTCGGCAGTGTCGTTAAGTTCATGATCGAAGCCAAGACCAACAACTGGATCGATAAAGATACCATCCGTACTGAGTGGGAAGTGACCGATACCCCCACCAACATGACGATTGATCTTACTACTGTTGAAGTTAAAGTTAACGGAACCAAGCTGACTTCTGGTTATACTGCAACGCTTACCGAGGGTGTTCTTAAAGTCAATATCCCGATGGTCGATAGTGATGGCAACAGTGTTTACCCGGCCAACACCCTCGACGCGAACAACACGATTTATGGCCTGATCCCCATTGAGATCACCTATAAAGCTACCATTACTGCGGAAGCCGCTTCGGCCCCTGCAAAGAACCAGCTGCCTGGTGACAATCCGCCTCCCCCTGTTGTGGTTAATACCCATGCTTTCCAGATTGCCAAGACCGATGGCACTAATCCTCTGCCCGGTGCTCAGTTCGAGCTTTGGTCCGCCAAGGGCGGCACCGGAGCTGCTGCGAAGCTGACCTTCATTGACAACGGTGACGGCACTTACACCTATTCTGAGACTGCTCCGAGCGGTGGATCCCTGGTCACTACACTTGATATGACCACCAACACCACAATCGTCGTTAAAGGTCTGGATACTGCTTGGACCTACACTCTGAAGGAGATCAAGGTCCCCGACGGCTACAACCAGGCTGCGGATATCACAATCCAGGGCTCTTCCCTCACAAAGGTTGAAGAGACGACGACACAGAATGGAACGTCTACAACCACGACGCTCGTTGATACTTCTGTCAATTCCACTGCGCTCTATAAAGAGACTGTTGAGAACAAGGCCGGCACTGAGCTGCCCAGCACCGGCGGCATCGGCACCACGCTGTTCTACGTGTTCGGCTCCATCCTGGTGATCGGCGCGGGCGTCGTGCTGGTCTCCAAGCGCAAGGTCAACGAGTAATTATCACCCGATCGAATGAGGGGCGGCAAGCCCCGCCCCTCATTCCCGCTTATCCCTTTTACAACTGCAGGGAGAACCCTATGGAAGCGAAGAAGAGAAAAAACAGAAAGAACGGCTTTTTCAATTTCATACTGGTTTTGATCCTTCTCATAGGGCTGTCCCTGCTGGTGTATCCGTCCTTCAGCGACTACTGGAACTCCTTTCACCAGACCCGCGCCATCGCTTCCTATATGGAGAGCGTCAGTTCCCTGGACAACACGCAGTATGACGCGATCATGGCCGCGGCACGGGAGTACAACAGCACCCTGGATACCGGCGAGTTCCGCTGGTTCCTTCCGGAGGATCAGGTGCCGGTCTACGAGTCCCAGCTCAACATCAACGATATAGGCCAGATGGGCTATATCTCGATCGACAAGATCCACGTGCAGCTCCCGCTCTACCACGGCACCTCGGAATCCGTGCTGCAGACCAGCATCGGCCACATCGACTGGACCAGCCTCCCCACCGGCGGGGAAGGAACGCACTGTGTGTTCTCCGGCCACCGGGGCCTGCCCTCGGCCCGGCTGTTCACCGATCTGGACAAGATGACCGACGGCGACGTATTCCAGCTCAGCATCCTCAACGAGACGCTCACCTACCAGGTGGACCAGATCCGCGTGGTGGAGCCCACGGACCTGAGCGAGCTGCAGATCGTACCCGGCAAGGATTACTGCACGCTCGTCACCTGCACCCCCTACGGCATCAACACCCACCGGCTGCTCGTGCGCGGCCACCGCGTCGCGAATCCCCAGGGCGACGCCAAGGTCGTGTCCGACGCCATGCAGATCGATACGATCTACGTCGTGCCCTTCGTGGGCGTGCCCATCCTGCTGATCCTGCTGATCATGATGCTGTTCGCCACCGGCAAGCATGCACGCCACCACGACAGCTATTCGGAGATCACCCAGTGGGAGAGAGAGCTCCAGCGCGAGCCGGAGCCCGTACCGACCAAGCCCGGGCCGAAGCCCGAAACCGACAATGAATCGCCCCCCGGCCCGGATGGGCCCGCCACCTGACCATTCTCGATTGACAGGAGGAACTGCCATGATCGATAAACGTAAACGCTCGCTGTTCGCGCTGCTTCTGGTACTCGCCTTGCTTGTGTCCCTGCCCGCCGGGCGGGCACTGGCGGCGGAGGACGATGATCCGGTCGGCGGCAGCGGCGCCGGTGCCGGCACGACGGAGGAGAATCCGATGCCGCTCACCGGGCTGTCGCTGAAGGTCGACCCCGATCTGCTCAAGTACGCGGCGGAAGACGCGAACCCGAAGGATTCCGAAGCGGCCAACACGCTTGTGCAGATCGAACTGTACCAGATCGCCGGCGCTGCTGCTGACTCCGCCCACGGTCTGACCTACGTGTTCACCGATCCGCTGGTTGACTTTGCATCCGGCGGCAAGACCATCGATATCACGAAGTACTCCACCGAGGCCGCCAACACCCTCGCCCTGATCGACCTGACGGCTACGGAGTGGGCGGCAATGGCCCAGACGGCGGCTACGGCGCTGAAAAACGGGACCATTTCCGTGACCCACACGGCCACCTCCCAGACCGAAGGCGCCACCTTTACCGATCTGGACGGCGGTCTGTATCTGGTCATCGCCCGCGGCAAGGACATGACGAAGGACGAGTACCTCAACAGCGACGACCCCAATAATATCTACACCATCGCCAACACGGGCGTGTTCGAGTACAGATTTGCTCCCGCGCTGGTGGCTCTGCCCGGCAACGGCACCACCTCCACCGCCGGCGGCGGCTGGCTGAAGGATAACGAGGTCAAGCTGAAAAATGAGCAGGTTTACCGCTATGTCGACCTGGAGCTCAAGAAGACCCTGCTCCACATTGAGACCAGTAACCACGCCACCTTCGTGTACCATGTCATCGCCTATGACGAGACCGGCGAAAATCTCGTCTACGACAACTACCACTCCATTTCCTTCAACAAGGACGGCAGTGTGACGGAGAATACAAAGATCGTCGAGGGCACCGCCAGCAAGATCAAGGTCGGTTATAAAGTGACGGTCATCGAGGAATATGACGGCGCCTGCTACAAGCCGGCCGGCACTACGAAGTACGAGAATGTGACGGTCCCGGCACCGCCCGAGGGCTCGAACATCGCACGGACCTTTGAATTCACAAACGATTTTGACGGCACGCAGACCAACGGCTACGGTCTGGAAAACCACTTCAAGTACGTGGTAACGGAAGACGGCGGAACGACCACCCAGGAGTGGGTGTTCACAGGCTGTGAAGACCCCGCCGGCGGGACATCGAAGTGAGGAGGAGTAAGTGATGAAAAAAAGCAAGCTTCTTCTTGCCGGTGTCGCTCTGGTGCTTCTGGTATGCTTCTCCATCGGCTCCGCGTCGGCGTACTTCACCGACTATGAGCGGGTGCAGGGCGTAGGCACCATCTTCCTCGCTCCGTCGACCGAGATCACCGAGGAGCCGCCCGATCCCCAAGACGGACGGAAGGTCGTGACGGTCAGCAACTCCAGCGAGGACATGGCGATGTACTTCCGCGCCAAGGTGTTTACCTCCCTGAAAGGTTGGTATATCACCGGAGACGGGTGGTCTTCCGGCGCCGGGGATTATTACTATTACGCAGATCCGGTGGAACCGCAGGGTGCGGCCGGACCAATGACCGTCAATTTCGAATTGCCGGAAGATGCCAAGGACGGTGACGAGGTCAATATCATCGTAGTCTATGAAACGATCCCCGCAGTCCCCGCAGACACGGGGTATCAGGCGGCAGTCTGGCCCTAAGACAGGAGGTTGATGACAGATGACGAAAAAGAATTACCGCAGCTCTTCTCTGATCACCGGCATTCTGTTCGTGCTGGCTCTCGGCCTGCTGCTGTTCAGCACCATCGGCGCCGCCCGCGCCGCGCTGGTCGAGTCCGCCGAGTATGAGACCTATGTCCACACGAATGATTTGAGCGTGGCGGTGAACTATGAAGGAGACGATGTGGTTCAGGCATTCCTCGGCAAAGACGCCGAAGGGAAGACGAATCCCTGGGCCCCCGGCAAGCTCTACAGGGGCTCCGTTGAAGTTGAAAACACCGGCCACATCGACGAATTTGTGCGCGTCGTGGTCCACAAGTACTGGAAGGACGGCGACGGAAAGCGTACGGATCTGGATCCCAGCCTTATCCAGGTAGGTTTTGCCAGCGGCTGGAGCAAGATCGACAGCACCGCCGAGTCCGAGACATACGTCCGCTCCGCGAAGCTCACTGCGCAGAATGCCGCCGATATGATTACGAGCATCAAGGTGGACGGCAGCATCGTCAACGAGGTCGAACAGGTCACGGAAGGGAAAATAATCACAACGACCTATAAGTACGACGGTATGCAGATCGGCATCGAACTTGAGATCTGCGCGGTGCAGACCGGCAGCAAGGCCGACGCCACACTCAGCGCCTGGGGCAAATCCGTAAGCTAAGGAGGAAGACAAAATGAAAAAATGGACGATCTGTCTTCTCCTGATCTTCTGCCTTTCCCTCGGGCTGTCCACAACGGCCAACGCCGCCAGCTTCAGCGGCAATGTGACCTTCAACGGGAAAACCGTCAGCAGCACCATCACCGAGGCAGCCGTAGCGGACGCCATCGGCGCGATGCTGCCCGGCGATACGCTGACGATCACCGCGCACCTGAAGAATAACTATTCCAAGCCCACCGAGTGGTGGATGAGCAACGAGGTAATAGAGACTTTTGAGCAGAATAAGGGAGCAGACAGCGGCTATACCTACAAGCTGGTCTACAAGCCCAAATCCGGCAGTTCCGTAACGCTTTACGACAACAGCAAGGTCGGCGGCGAAGACAAAACCGGTGATCGCCAGGGGCTGGCGCAGGCGACAAAAGCACTGGAGGATTACTTCTACCTTGATAAGCTCGCGGCCAGCAGCGGCACGGGCACCGTTACTCTGACCGTCTCTCTGGACGGCGAGACCATGCGCAATGATTACCAGGGCTCCAAAGCCAAGCTCGGCCTTGCTTTCGCTGTGGAGATCGTCAACACCCGAACCATCGTCCGGACCGGCGACGAGACCGTGATCCTGCCGTATCTTGCCGCCGCTCTTGTCAGTGGTCTGGCGCTGCTGACAGTTGCGGTGGTGCGGCTCAACAAACACAACCGCAAACAGCGGGGAGGCCAGAGCGAATGAAAAAAATCATCCGAATCACGGCCCTGCTGATACTCCTGAGCGTGGCATTCGGCTATGCCGTTCCGGCGAAGGCAGCTTATCAGTACAAGGTCACGGTTTCCGGCGGCCTGTATGGTACGGTAAGCGGCGGCGAGAACATCCCGATCCCGTATAACGGCTCCATAGATTTGGGCGATTATCAGCCTACGGTCACCAACAGCAAGTATTACTTTAAAGGGTGGCATCTGGCCGGACAGGAGTATGATCCCACGATAGCGGTGGACGATGTGATTCCTGTCACAGAAGACATGACGATCGTGGCTGCCTACGGTATCAAAGGCGTTATGAAAGAGCTCGTGATCCACTATGTATACAAGAGCAATAACGCTACCGCTCATCCCGACACGATCTACTACGGAAACGTAAAAGACAAGCCGAGAGTGGCTGCGGCCCATGTGGAAGGGTATCACCCCGACTACAACTATAAGACGATCACCCTGAACGGCGACCCCACTCACGACGTGATCACCTTTTATTACACCAAGAACACGACCACGACGGTCGTCACCGGCGGTGGCGGCGGCGGTGGCGGCACGGTCGTTCGGCCGAGGCCCGTGCTTGTTGATGACATGGAAGTCGATAATCCCGAGATCGACGACGGCATGGAAGATACCGAGGGCAATCCCATTGACGATCCCAACGCCGGCGGCGAGGTCGAAGATCTGCCCGGTGGCACATACTTCCCGTCCGGCGGTTACAGCGATACTGACGACATGAACGGCGGTACGCCGTATCAGGGCGATTTTACACCGTATACGCCGCTTGAAGAAGAACCCGGCGATCTGCTTGACCTGGATGATGAAGACGTGCCTTTGGCCGGACCGGACTACTGGAACAGCAACGGGTACGAAGATGACGCATCCTCGTCCCTGCACAGCGCATGGCTGGCTGCCGGTATAGGTGCCGTGGCCCTGCTTGCACTGATCGCGGCGATCGTATTCCTGCTCATGCGCAGAAAGCGTAAACTCAACGAAACCAGTGAGGAACAATAATGACAAAGAGGCATAACCCGCCTCAACAATATGAACATCGAAGAGGCGGGAAGATCATTCCCGCCTTTTTCAATCTGGTGGGAACGCTGCTCATGCTAGGCGTCATCGCACTGATGCTGCCGTCCTACGTGCCCCGGTTCATGGGCTATGAGGTTTATAACGTCGTCAGCGGCAGCATGGCCCCGGCGATTCCGGTGGGCAGTATGGTGCTTGTGGAACCGGAAGAGGCCGAACTGATCGAACCCGGCGAGGTCATCGCTTTTTACAACGGATCTGCGGTGGTCACGCACCGAGTTCTGGAGATCCGTCGGATCAGTCGTGAATTCGTCACCAAGGGCGACGCTAACGAGAACGAGGATCTGGCGAAGGTGCCCTTTACAAGTCTGATCGGCGTGGTGCGGTGGCATGTGCCCTATCTCGGAGAGTTCACCGCGTTCATCTCCACGGTGATCGGAAAAATCTATCTGTTCGCGCTGCTTCTGTGCGGACTGCTGCTCAACGTGATCGCGGGGCGACTCCGCGAGGCATGAGAGGTGTCACATGGGTAAATGGATAGGCAGGCTCCTGCTTCTCATACTGCTGGGCGTGTTCGCGTTCTCCGCGGTGAAGCTGCTGCAGATCCGGAACAAGTACAGGACCGGCGAGGAGATCTACGATACCGCAACGGAGCAATTCACCCAGACATCGGAATTCACCCCGGAATCCTCCGAGCCTGCGGCGGGCGGCATCGTCGAGACCGTCGATCTCCTTGAGGAAGACCCGGGCGTCCTGTATGCGCCGATCGTGGTGGATTTTGACCAGCTCACCGCCGTGAATTCCGACATCGAGGGCTGGATCTACTGCGAGGATTCGGTGATCAACTATCCCGTGGTAGCCGCGCCCGACAACGAGTATTACGTGGAACGCAGCTATACACGCGTCGTCGATCCCTGCGGGACGATCTTCACGGATGCGGACAATCTCAAGGGCTTTGAGGACAACAATACGATCCTGTACGGGCATCATATGCAGAACATGTCCATGTTCGCAACGCTGAAATACTGGCTGAAGCAGGAGTATTACGACGAACACCCCTATATGTGGCTGCTCACGCCGGAGCAGGACTACATGATCGTGCTGTTTTCCGGGTATGAGACCTCCGCCACGTCGGAGACATACACGATATTCCGCGGCGCCGGAAGTGAGCTGCGACTGTATCTGGCCGAGGCCGCGGCGAAGTCGCTGTTCCACAGCGATTTCGTCCCCGACGGCCGCGGGAAGTATGTGGTGCTGTCCACCTGCGCGTACTCCTACGATGAAGCGCGTACCGTGCTCCACGGGAAGCTCGTCCCCGTGGGCAGCGCCGGCGGTATACCGATCGAGTGAAGCGCTCCCGCCGGATAGGCTCTCTCCCTGCATGACAGCTTCTGCTGTCTGGCAGGGAGAGAGATTTTTTATATCAGATCCGTGAGACCGGTGGCCTTGAAAAGCTAACTGAGCTATGATACACTAAAATCAAACACGAAGCACGTTCCGATCTCCGGACAACAAGATCTCGGATCGTTAGATCCCCATATTTACACAGCAGAGAAAGAGGTAACACCATGCTGACAATCGATGCTCTGCGCCGGTTAGGCGCTAATACCGAGGAAGGACTCGGCCGCTGCATGAAAAACGAGGCTTTTTACCTGCGTCTGGTCAATATGGCGCTGGACGATGAGGGGTATGACAAGCTTGTCTCTGCCATTGACCACGGCGATCTCAAGGCCGCATTTGAGGTCGCACATTCGCTGAAAGGTTCGCTGGGAAATCTGGCGCTTACGCCGATCTACGCGCCCATCGCGGAGCTGACGGAATCTCTGCGCGGCGGGCAGGAGACCGGCTGCCGGGCGCTTCTGGATCAGATCCTGCAGGCGCGCGCGGCTTTGCTCGCGCTGCGCGAGAACTGAGACAGAAAGAAACGACCCTGCCGAAAGGCGCAAATACGCATTGACAAGGAGGCGCGGGGATGTCCCGAAAACCGTTGGTTGATATAACGAGAGCAAGGAGGCTCGCCGTTCTCCTGTGTATTCTGTGTGTGACAAGCTGGTTCCGGCCTGTATCAGCCCGTGCCGATACCCAGCCGGAGCTCGTCCGCGTCGGCTATTATGAGAACGAGGTCTTTCAGGAGGGCGCGGAGGAGGGCGCGGTCAAGACCGGCTACGCCTACGAGTACTACCGCAAGCTCTCAGAGTACACGGGTTGGAAATACAAGTATGTTTACGGCGGTTTCGGAGAGCTTTATCAAAAGCTCCTGGACGGGGAGATCGACCTGCTGGCAGGACTGGCCTGGCGGGAGGAACGTACCGGTCTGATCGGTTATCCGGAGGCTATCATGGGCAGTGAGGCCTATTATCTGGTCAAACAGGATACGCAGACGGAAATCACTGCCGAGGCCTCCACTCTCAACGGGAAAAGGATCGGCGTTTTGGACAGCGCAATGGTCAGTGTACTGAACCGTTATCTGGAAGAGCACGGCGTCACAGCAGAGGTCGCGATCTTTCCGGATCATCAGAGCCTTTTCGGAGCATTTGACGCCGGTGGACTGGACGTTTTCGTCGCAGAAAGCGACGGTTCCTACGTCAGAGAGCACGCTGAGGTGCTGTGCGCCTTTGGCTCGTCGGATTATTACCTCTGCGTCAATATCCGCCGGCCTGACCTGCTTGCGGAGCTGAACGAGGCGCAAACTCTTCTGGCTGCGGAGGAACCGAACTATCTCAATTCCCTTAGCAACACATATTACTCCGTCAGCGTAACCGCCCGCGCTTTTTCCGCCGCTGAGAGAGAATGGATGGAAACGCAAAACGCGCTGGACGTCGGCTATCTTGAAAACTATCTCCCGTACAGCGACACGGACGAACACGGACAGGTCACCGGCATCGTAAAGGACATCATTCCGGAGATCCTCAAAGGACTCGGCATTTCGGATATCACCGTGCGCTATCGCGGCTACGGGAGCTATGACGACATGATCGCCGACTTGACCGCCGGCGAGATCGACGTGGCGTTCCCCGTAGGCGGCGGCCTTTACTATTCCGAGGAAAACGGCATCTATCAGTCCAGCGCTGTTGCCTCGGCCTCGACGGAAATCGTATATAAGGGGATGTACGACGAGGATACGATCACGCATTTCGCGGTCAATGAGAAGAACCGGATGCAGTTTTATTACGTCAAAACGCACTTTCCTGACGCGGAGATCTCCTTCTATCCGTCCATCGACGACTGTCTCGACGCCGTTCTGGCAGGAGACGTGAGCTGCACAACGCTCAACGGGCTGCGTGCCAACGACATCCTGAAAAACAGGGAATACAGGGACCTTTCCCTTCGGCAGACCGGCCGGAACGATGACCGGTGCTTTGGAGTCGAGATCGGTAATGAGGGGCTTCTGAAGCTGTTAAATCGCGGCATCAATGTGATAGGGAGCGATTATGCACAGAACCTGTCTTACCGGTATACAGGGGGACTGTATTCCTATAGCCTTGTCGACGTGATCCGCGATCACATGGCAGTATTCGGGTCTATGCTCCTTGTTGTGCTGGTGCTGGTGATCTTCGTGCTGGTGCGGGATTCCAGAAGGACACGGAAAGAGGCCGAGGAAAAGGAATCCGCGCGGCTCGAACTGGAGGAGAGGAACCGCGAGCTGGCCGAGAGCAAGAAAGCTCTATCGGACGCTCTCGCCGCGGCGGAGAACGCAAACCGGGCCAAGACAGCTTTTCTGAACAATATGTCCCACGATATCCGCACGCCAATGAACGCCATCGTCGGCTTCACCGCACTGGCTGCCTCGCATATCGACAACAAGGCGCAGGTACAGGATTATCTGGGAAAGATCACGGTATCCAGCCAGCATCTTCTGTCATTGATCAACGATGTGCTGGACATGAGCCGTATCGAGAGCGGCAAGCTGACCATCGAGGAGAGCGACACTCATCTTCCCGATGTGATCCATGACCTGAGGACCATCATCCAGGCCAGCATTGCCGCCAAGCAGCTGGAGCTGTTCATTGATACGCAGGCTGTGGTACACGAAGACATTGTCACAGATAAGCTGCATTTAAACCAGATCCTGCTCAACATTCTCTCCAACGCGATCAAGTTCACTCCGAACAACGGAACGATTAGCTTTCGCGTGATCGAAAAACCCTCCGCCTCCCCGGATCTGGCTGTATTTGAGTTCAGGATCAAGGACAACGGCATCGGTATGAGCGAGGAGTTCCAGAAGACGATTTTTGAAGCCTTTACCCGTGAAAAAAACAGCACTGTCAGCGGCATCCAGGGTACAGGCCTGGGCATGGCGATCACGAAAAACATCGTGGATATGATGGGCGGTACGATCAGCGTACACTCGCAGGAGCAGAAAGGCAGCGAATTTATCGTAGAGCTGCCCTGCAGGATCAGCGGGAGCGCTGTAAAACACGAGCCGCTGCCAGAATTAGAGGGACTGCGGGTCCTAGTGGCGGACGATGACACCAACACATGTCTGTCCGTGTGCGCCATGCTGCGAGAGATAGGGATGCGGCCGGACTGGACGAATTACGGAAAAGAAGCCGTCATCCGCGCCAGGGACGCTATGGAGAACGCAGACGAATTCAAGGCGTATATCATTGACTGGATGATGCCGGATCTCAACGGGATCGAAACCGTCCGCAGGATCCGGAAGGTGACCGGCGAAGGCACACCGATCATTATCCTCACGGCATACGACTGGGCGGATATCGAACAGGAGGCAAGGGAGGTGGGCGTGACGGCCTTCTGCTCCAAGCCGCTGTTCATGTCTGAACTCAGAAGCGTGCTGTCGCAGCCTTTCCGGGCATCCGGAGAGACAGAGACGGCAAAAGAACAGGGTCCAGATTTCACGGGGAAGCGGATCCTTCTGGCCGAGGACAACGAAATGAACCAGATGATCGCCGCAACGATCCTGGGGGAAGCCGGGTTTGTCGTCGATATCGCCAAGGACGGTGTGGAAGCGGTCGAAAAGATGATCGACGCACCGGCGGGATATTACGATATCATCCTGATGGACGTACAGATGCCGCGCATGGACGGGTATGAGGCTGCCAGACAGATACGCGCGCTGAAGGATCCGGAAAAGGCCGGCATCCCTATTGTCGCCGTAACCGCGAACGCCTTTGAGGAAGATCGGAAGACCGCGATTGATTCTGGCATGAACGGCCATCTAGCCAAGCCCTATGATATCCCGGCAATCATGGAAACGCTGGAAAGACTGATACGCTGAGACCTGCAGAAAAACTGGAAGACAGAGGGTCCTGAAAGACAGGAGGCGCATTCGATGGAAACCAAGCGAACATCGCAAACGGTAAGACTCGCAATGGCAGGCGTGGCCCTGGTGGCGGCGATCCTCGTTTTTGGAACGATCTGGACTGGGCGAAGTTCGCAGACGGATACCGTGGAGGCCGTGCGCTCAGTGAGTATGCTATATCTGGATGAGCTGGCCGGAAGACGCGAACAGGTCGTAAAAAACAATCTGAATGAAAACATCAATGTCATTCAGATCGCTGTAGGGATGATCGATGGGTAAGATCTGATTGATCTGGAGCATTTACGCGCTTATCAGCGAGATATGATACAGCTGTTCCATCTGGATCGCTTTGCCTTTGTGGATACAGACGGCCTGATTTACACAGCGGATGAAGGAATAACGGATGACATCGGGCAGTATTCCTTTCAGCCGGGAACACTCACAGCCCCGGAAATATCCATAAAGAGTATGAACGAGCTGGAAAAGAAGGTCGTCATCGCGGTTCCGGTCGGTGAATACAGACTGCAGATCGAAGGAAAGTCTCTGGACATCTGCTTTATGGAGATCGACATGGAGGTCATGCTGCAGGGCGTGGCTGTGAAGTCACATGACAACGAAGCGACTTTCTGCAATAATATAACTGCAGCGGCATCGCACTCAGCAACATGGTGCTCGGCGGTTTGGCTGTGGAAGATAATCTGTTGGACGCCCTTGCACACGCCGTGTTTCAAAAGGGCTACTCCTATGAGCAGGTCGTCCGCGATTTCAACGAGAGAAACAAGGGCGTTGTGGCTTTCACATATGACGGGATCCGGGAGACGCTCAGCTATACGCCCGTAGAGGGGACCGACTGGCTTTTGACCTATCTCATCCGGGACAGCGTGATCAGCGAGCGGATCGCCTCCGTATCTGGCGGGATCATCCGGCGAAGCCTGTTCCAGATGCTTCTGACGGCGGTGGTATTGGGCACTATGTTCGCCTTTATCATCATACAGACAAGAAGAAACGCACGTCTCTCCCTGGAAAAAAAGATCCTTGAAACGGAAACCCGCATCAAGCATCAGGAAATGGAGCAGAGGCTTGTTCTACAGGAGGAGCTGATCTGGCAGCAGGAACAGCAGAAACAGCATGATCATGGCGCTTTCCTCGGATTATCAGAGCGTGTATTATGTCAGTCTCGATGAGGATGAGGCTGTTTGTTATCTGGATGACAAACGCTTTGATGAAGCGCCGTCTGCCGGAGAACGCTTTCCGTATCTGCGGGACTTCACGGAATACGGCCGCAATCATGTGGCGGAGAACTACCGCGAGGGCTTTTTCCAATTCATCCAGCCGGATTACATCCGATCCGAGCTGCTCAGGCAGCCGCTGATCGCTTACCGTTTCCTGGAGCTCCGGGACGGGAAGGAATCCTATACGATCCTGCGCATAGCACGCATCCAGCATGCGGAGGAGATGACAGATGACTGTGTGCACGCCGTATGTGCAGGCTTTGCGGACATCGACGAGGAGATGCGGAATACCATGGCGCAGCAGCAGGCGCTGACCGATGCTCTGGCCACAGCGGAGCAGGCGAACCGCGCCAAGACCGCATTCCTGTCCAATATGAGCCATGAGATACGCACGCCCATGAACGCGATCATCGGACTGGACAGTCTCGCCTTGAGAAATACCGCGCTTGAGAATGAAACCAGGGAATATCTGGAAAAGATCGGGGAAAGCGCCAGACACTTGCTCGGTCTGATCAACGATATCCTTGATATGAGCCGTATCGAATCCGGACGCATGGTACTACGCAGCGAGGAGTTCTCTTTCCGGGCCATGCTCGAGCAGATCAACACCATGGTGATGTCGCAGTGCAGCGAAAAGGGCCTGCAGTATGAATGCTCACTGATCGGGGCCGTCAGCGATTATTATATCGGCGATGATATGAAGCTCAAGCAGGTGCTGATCAACATCCTGTCGAACGCCATCAAGTTTACGGAGGCGCCAGGACAGATCCTGATGACAGTGGAACGCATAGCGGCCTTTGAGGATCAGTCGACGCTGAAATTCACGGTGAAGGATACCGGCATAGGTATGGATAAGTCCTTTATCCCGAAGATATTCGATTCCTTCACACAAGAGAACAGCGGCCGTAACAACAAATACGGCAGCACGGGACTGGGCATGGCGATCCCCATCATCGCGATGACAGCCAATGCCTTTGACGAGGACGTTCAGCGCTCCCTTCAGGTCGGGATGAACGCGCATTTGTCAAAGCCGGTCGAGCCCGAGTACCTGTATCAGACCATGGAAGAGTTGATCTGGGAGGCGGAACACGACGGGAAGCAGAAGGCTTGACGGAAAAACGGAAGCCGCCCGTTGCCGGGAGCAAACCGATCGAATAAAAAAGACAGGCGCGCTGCAAAATGCAGCGCGCCTGCTGTTTGCCGGTCACCTCTGAGGAAGGTTCATCCGCTCTGATCCGGCGCTCAAACCCCGTCAGCCGAAGATCTTTGTCATGTTGGCCAGTGGCTCGATGACGTCCTGCAGATCGCGGATCGCCTGGTTGAGGGCCGAGATATCGATGCTGTTGATCTGCTCGAGCGCGTCCTGGGCGTCTTCCAGACTCTCCTGCGCATGAGAGACGACCTCGCTGAGATTGCCGGAAATACCCTTCCAGTCCACATCGCGCAGCTGCGAAGAGACATCGTTGAGCGAATCCATGATCTCAGCCAGCTTGGCGGCTTCGATAGCGTCGGTCACCTCGTTGGCGGTGGCGACCATCTTTTCCAGGTCCAGCTCCTCCAGCTCCCGGGAGACCGTTTCCAGCCGTGTGATGATGTCTCCGATCTGGGACCCGTAGCGCACCACGGTGCCCAGACCGATGCCCACAGCGGCCATCAGCAGCACGAAGACCGCCAGGATCGCCGCGAGCAGCTTCGTGCGCATCTTCTCGTAATAAAGAACGTCCTTTTCCTTGTTTTCCATAGTTCAATCCTCTCTGCAAAGATAAAGATAAATCAGCTTGAGTGTGGCCTCGATCCCCTCGAGGTGCGTGCGCTCCATACCGTGACTGGCACATACGCCGGTACCGATCAGAGCCCCTTTGAGATCCAGTCCGGACCGATAGGCAGCGCCGACGTCGGAGCCGTAGAAGGGGAACACGTCCACGGTGTAGGGGATGTCGTTTTCTTTTGCCAGCTCGATCAAACGCCCGGTGAGCTCGTAATCATACGGTCCGTTGGTGTCGCTGGCGCAAATGGAGACGGCGGTCTCGCTGCCGGCCAGATCCAGGCCCACGCAGCCCATGTCCAGCGTGACGAACTCGTCGATGTCCGCCGACAGGGTGCTGGCGCCGTGGCCGACTTCCTCGTAGACCACAAAGTAGATGCGCGTCGGGTGGCGGAAGCGGACGCCGTGGTCCCGGCACCAGCGCAGCAGCATCAGCAGTATCACGGCGCTGGCCTTGTCGTCGATAAAGCGGGACTTCAGGAACCCGGAGGGCGTCACGGCGAATTTCGGGTCGATGAACACATAATCGCCGTTCTGTATGCCCAGCGCCTTCACATCGTCGGCGGAGGATACTTTTTCGTCCAGACGGATCTCCATGTGCGCCTCGTCCCGGGGCATGGTCGCCGCGTCGGGGAAGACGTGGGCGGCGGGCGCCTGGGAGAGGATCGTCCCCGTGTACAGTCTGCCGTCCCGGGTGCGCACGCGGCAGTATTCGCCGTCCAGCGTGGGCAGCAGCGGCCCGCCGACGCGCATGACCGAGAGCGTACCGCCCTCGCGGATCGAGCGCACCATCAGCCCCAGCGTGTCCACATGGGCGGAGGTCGCCACGGTCCGGCTGTCATCCTCGCCCGGGACGAACACCTCTACGGTGCCCTTGTTGCGGATGCGGCACTCATAGCCCATCCCGGTCAGGAAATCCCGCAGCAGGGCGCTGATGCCGATACTGTAGCCGCTGGGGGAGTCGGTATTGAAAACAGGTCCGGCGAAGGCGTCGAAGCTGGCGCGGTCAAATTCGATCATGGCATGCCCTCATTTCGTTTTTTCTTATCATACGGCAATCCCCGGAGTTTGTCAAAACGGATTTGGCACCCACGACGCGGTTTTGCGCCGAAACGGCGCGGCCCGGGGCAGGGCTTCTGTGCCGGACGCCCGGGATCGGCCGGCACTTTTCCTGCGGAGAAAACCTCCGGATCGAAACATGCAGGTTTTTTCAAAAATTATGTAAATTTGATTTGCACTTTTGAACAATACAATGTATATTAAAAACATACTAAAGAATACGGGCAAACCCTGTCAGCCGGAGGGCTTTTCGGGCGTCTGTATTATGGGAGGTGCCCCCATGAAAAAAACCGTTTCTCTGATTATGTCGCTTGTCCTGATGATCTGCCTGTTTGCCGGTGTGTCCGGCAGCGCGCTGGCTGCGCCGACGATCACAAAGGATCCCGGCGGCGAGACTGTCAGCGAGCTCGGCACGGCGATGTTCGTTTCCCGGGCGGACAACGCCTCGGAGATCACCTGGTATCTCGTGGCTCCGCGGGGCGTGAGCTATGAAGCCGAGCAGGTCACTGATCTGTTTCCGAGCATGGCGGTGGTCGGCCAGGGTACCCAAACGCTGACCCTGTATACGATCCCCACGGGCTTCACCGGTTGGAAGGCGGAGTGTCATTTCAAGGACGCCAACGGGGAAGAAGTCATATCCAAGCAGGCGGAGGTGACGATCAGCACCACGCTGCCGCCGGCGCCCACCGTCACACAGGCGCCGGAGAAGGCATGGCTGCTTTACGGACAGCGGATCACCCTGTCGGTCTATGCCAACCCGCCGGCGGGGAACACGATTAAATACCAGTGGTATGCCACTGAGACCAACGACCCGGCGACCGCCACGCTGATCCCCGACGCGACCACACCGGAGTACACGCCGCCTGAGAAGGACGGGACCGTGTATTACTGCGTGGCCCTGCGCTCCGTAAACGATACGAACGTCAGCACGCTGACCTTTACGCCGCTGGTGCCCGTTACCTACAGCAGCGAGCCTGAGGTACCCGATCATGTTCACACCTACAGCGATATGTGGGAGAACGACGAGATCTACCACTGGCACGTCTGCACCGGCTGCGGCGAGATCGCCGACCGGGCTACCCACTCTTATACCTGGACCGAGACCGTGAAGCCCACCTCCCGCAAGCAGGGCGAGCGTGTGGGAGTGTGCTCTGTCTGCGGCTATGAGACCACACAGGTCGTTCCGGCGCAGACCAGCGAACGCTCCTCCTCCGGCAAAGGCCTGCTGGTGGCGCTGCTGGTGCTCGTGATCGCCATGCTGGCGGCCGGCGCGTACTACTATGTGCGCTACTATCGCACGGGGACGCCCTTCAATGTCAGCGACATCACGAAGAGCATTTCCGGCCGGAGCGGCAGGAACCGGGGCCGGACATCGTCCGCCGGAAGGCATTCCGGCGCACAGCCTCCCGCGGAGGACGACTTTATCGACTCGGACGATTCGCAGGACGATATCTTTTGAGTGAGAAAAGGAGAGTATCATGGGCCTTATCAAAGCCGCGCTGAGCTCTGCCGGAGGCGTTCTGGCGGACCAGTGGAAAGAGTATTTTTACTGTGAGGCGATCGACGCGCACGTGCTTGCCCTCAAGGGGAAGAAACGGAACCGCAGCGGCGGCAACAACGGCGCGGACAATATCATTTCCAACGGCTCCGTCATCGCCGTGGCCGACGGCCAGTGCATGATGATCGTGGAGCAGGGCAAGGTAGTGGATCTGTGTGCCGAGCCCGGCGAATACACCTACGATATCTCCTCGGAGCCCTCGCTGCTCGCGGGCGGGGACCTGGCGGACAATCTCCTGGAGGTGTTCAAAAACATCGGCAAGCGCTTCACCTTCGGCGGTGAGACGCCCAAGGACCAGCGCGTATACTATTTCAACACCAAGGAGATCGTCGGCAACAAATACGGCACGCCCTCTCCGGTGCCCTTCCGGGTGGTGGACGCCCACGCGAACATCGACATGGATATCGCCATTCGCTGCTTCGGCGAGTACAGCTACCGCATCACCAATCCGATGCTGTTTTACACCAACGTCTGCGGCAACATCGAGCAGCCCTACACCCGGGACAGGATCGACAGCCAGATGAAGAGCGAGCTGCTCAGCGCGCTGCAGCCGGCGTTCGGCCGCGTCTCCGACAAGGGGATCCGCTATTCCTCGCTGCCGTCCCACACCACCGAGGTGGAGGAAGCTCTCAACACCGTCCTGTCTGCCAAGTGGAAGAACCTGCGCGGCATCGAGATCGTCGGCTTCGGCGTTTCCAGCGTCAAGGCCAACGAAGAGGACGAGCGCATGATCAAGGAGCTCCAGCGCACGGCCGCCCTCAAGGATCCCGACATGCGCGCGGCGCACTATGTGAACGCCACGGCCTCCGCCATGCAGAGCGCCGCCTCCAACGAGTCCGCCGGTCCGGCCATGGCCTTTATGGGGATGAACATGGCCCAGAACGCGGGCGGCATAAACAACGCCGAGCTGTTCCAAAGCCACGCCGCTGCCGCGCCCGCCGACAGCTGGACCTGCCCGACGTGCGGCAGCGTCGTCACCGGCAAGTTCTGCCCCGAGTGCGGCACGAAACGTCCCGCTCCGGCGAATACCTGGACCTGCCCGAGCTGCGGCACGGCCAACAAGGGCAAGTTCTGCACCGAGTGCGGTACGAAGAAGCCCGCCGGCGTGCCTCAGTACAAATGCGACAAATGCGGCTGGGAGCCCGCCGATCCCGAGCATCCTCCCAAGTTCTGCCCCGAATGCGGCGACCCCTTCGACGACGGCGATATCGTCGGCTGAAACACAGCGCAGCAGTGAACGCCCCGAAGCCTTGAAGCTTCGGGGCGTTCAGATTATAGAAAAAGCCGTATCATCACAGGGAGAAAACGATCCCCACCACGGCGGACAGGGCGATGAACACCAGGGGATGCAGCTTTTTGGTCTGTCGGACCAGGTTCGTCAGACACCAGATCGCGGCCATGAGCAGGATTTCCGGCAGATGGAACAGCGACGTGATCCTTCCGGTGGCGGCCCAGGCTGCTTCGTCCAGGAGACACAGACGCATCACGCCGATCCCGGCGGAGGCGATCAGCGCCGTGGAGGCAGGACGGATGCCGTAGAACACACGGTCCACCGTGGGATTGCTCCGGAAGGCGTTCAGGAACGCCGCGATGATCAGAATGATGATGATGCACGGGGAGATGATCCCGAGGGTGGTGATGACCGCGCCGGGGATCCCTCCCACCGTGTAGCCCACGAAGGTCGCCATATTGACGCCGATGGGGCCGGGGGTGGACTCGGACACGGCGATCATGTCTGCCAGCATGGCCGGAGAGTACCAGCCGGTACGGATGCCGATCTCATTGAGGAAGGGGACCGTGGCCATGCCGCCGCCCACGGCAAACAGGCCGGTCTTGAAAAACTCCCAGTATAGCTGCAGATAGATCATTTTCGCGCCTCCAGTATCTTGACCGTCAGCCCGGCGAGACCGGACAGCAGCACAAAGACCGCGGGGGAAAGGCCGGTGAACAGGCTCCCCGCGAGCACCGCGAGGAAGATCATCAGCGTGGGCGCGTCGATCACGGTCTTCTTCCACAGCTTGACCACGGCGTTGAGGATCAGTACGCATACGCACACGCGGATCCCGCCGAAGGCGTGCTTCACCAGCGGGAACTCCGAGATGTTCTGCAGCACAGACGCCAGCAGGGTGATGATGACCAGCGACGGGAAAACGACGCCCAGCGTCGCGGCAATGCCGCCGACCGCGCCGGCCTTTTTCCGCCCGACGAAGGTGGCGGTGTTGACTGCGATGACGCCCGGCGTGCACTGACCGATGGCAAAATAATCGGTCAGCTCCTCCTCGGTCACCCATCCCCGGTTTTCCACGACCTCCCGCTGCAGCATCGGCAGCATGGCGTAGCCGCCGCCGAAGGTCATGACGCCCACCTTGGCGAAGGTGATGAACAGTTCGCTCAGCTTTGTGCGTTCCATCATACTTGCTCCTTTATGTTTAACGGCCCTGTGCCGGATCGAGCTGCCGTTCCAGTACAGCGGCAAAGGCTTCCAGGCCGGCCCGATCCGTTTCGGTAAAGCGTCCGAGAACGGGACTGTCGATATCGAGCACCCCGAACACCGTACCGTCGGCGCGGCGCAGCGGCACCACGATCTCCGCGTTGGAGGCGCTGTCGCAGGCGATATGGCCGGGGAAGGCGTGCACGTCGGGCACGAGCTGCGTCCGGTTGTGTGCCGCGGCGGTGCCGCAGACGCCTTTGCCCGGACCGATCTCTATACAGGCCGGCTTGCCCTGGAAGGGGCCCAGGACCAACGTGTCGCCCTCGAGCAGGTAAAACCCGGCCCAGTTGATGTCCTCGAGCGACTCCCACAGCAGCGCGGCCGCGTTGGCCAGATTCGCGATCGAGTGGGGAACGCCCTCGATCAGGCCGCGCAGGCTTTGATTCAAAGCGTCATAATCGGTCATGGGAGGCTCCTTTCCGCACGGGCAGCCATTGTTTCGCTTCCAGAACATTCTAAAGGAAACAAGCGGGAAAAGCAAGATTAACCCTCAAAAGAAGAACGTCAGCGGCTGAAAACATCAAAAGAAGAGAAAATCAACGGAAATAATGAGAAATCTGTTGATTCTTTATAAATCTGTGCTACAATCGAAACTAGGTCGATGCTATTATCTGACAGGAAAGAGTATAAAAGCCCGATTGAACTGCTGCGCCGGAAAAAAGGTGGTGTAGACATGGCTCGACGGAAACGCTTTTTGGCTGCGGCACTGATGGCAGCGCTGCTCCTGGGAGGCTGCGGAAACGCACAACCGAATAATGATACTCTCGAGGTATATGAGGAAAACGCCGTCCCCGCTGCGGCCTTTCGGACGGCCGTATATTATACCGCGCCGGCGCTGACGCTCTCGGAGTTTCACGCCGACTTGGCCGAGGGACCCGAGGACACGAGGATCGACCTGTCTGCCGTCTCCATGGGATATTTCGCCGTCTCCGCCTCCTCTGATCGCCGCCTCAAGCTGCAGGTGATCAAGGGGGACGACACCTATACCTACAACATCGCCTCCGACGGCACGCCGTCCGTCCTGCCGCTGCAGTGCGGCGACGGAAGCTATCATATACGGGTAATGGAAAACGTGGTGGACACCCGGTACGCTCAAATCTATGCGGTGGACTGCGAGGTGGAGCTTGCCGATCCCTTCGCACCGTTTCTGGTACCGAGCGATTATGTAAACTACAATGCCGACTCCAGCAGCGTCACTAAGGCCAGGGAACTAGCGGAGGGGGCTGGCTCTGCGCTGGATGTGGTTACGGCGGTGTACGCATATATCGTCAGGAATGTCCGCTATGATTCCGTCAAGGCGACTACTGTGAACACCGGATATCTGCCCGATCCCGATGAGACCCTCCGCACGGGAGAGGGGATCTGCTTTGACTATGCGTCACTGGCGGCGGCCATGCTCCGCAGCCAGGGGATCCCGACAAAGCTCATATTCGGCTATGTGTCGCCCGACGATATCTATCACGCTTGGAATATGTTCTACACGGAGGAGACCGGCTGGGTGACCGTGAGTTACGAGGTCCGGAGCGGACTGTGGAACCGGCTGGATCTGACCTTCTCCGCCGGCGGCGCCAGCGACGAATTCGTCGGCGACGGGGGCAACTATTCTGAGGTGTATCAGTACTGATGACGTTTTTATTAAAATGAGATAACAGTATGAGCGATCGGAGGCATGAGAATACCATGGGAAAACAGACACTGGACAGTTTGGGCGTCAGCGCCTTCTGCGAGAGCATGGGCATGATGCTCCACTCCGGTATTCAGACCGACGAGGCCATATCGCTGCTGCAGCAGAACAAAAAACACGGCGGCGTGCTTGAACAGGGACTGGCGGTGATGAAGCAGCAAATCGACGAGGGCAGCGGCATGGCCGAGGCCATGCGAGAGAGCGGGATCTTCCCGTCATATGCACTGCAGATGGTTTCCGCAGGGGAGAGCTCCGGCCGGCTGGAGGACATCTTTTTCCGGCTTTCCCGGTACTTTGCGGATCAAAAGACGATATCGGACAAGCTACGCAACGCGGTGACGTATCCCGCAGCCATGCTGGTGATGATTATCGCGGTGCTGGCCGTGATACTGGGGATGGTGCTGCCGTCCTTTACTGACGTCTACGACACGCTCACGGGCAGTCTCGTCTCCTCTTCCTACCGCTACGTGCGCTGGGCGTACGGCTTCTGCTACGCGGCGCTAGCCGTCATGGTTGTTCTGGCCACGGCGCTGGCCGTCGGGCTGTGGATGTGGAACCACGGCCGCCGCACCGTAGTGGAAAAGGCGCTGGAGCGGATCCCCCTGTGCCGGGCGATCCTGGAAAACCTGGGGATGTTCCGCTTCACCTCGGCGATGGCCACCTTTATCGCCAGCGGCGAGATGCAGGACGAGGCGGTGCTCAACAGTATCCCCATGACCGACTGCGCCGCTGTGGAGGATAAGCTGCGGCGGTGCGTGGAGGCAATGGAAAAGGGACGCAGTTTCGCCCAGGCGGCCTATGACGAGGAGCTCTTCGAGCCGGTATACGGGCGCATGCTGCTCGCCGGCGAGCGCTCCGGCAGTTTGGAGAGTATTCTGGGGAGGCTCAATGGTCTGCTGGAGGAAAACAGCGGCAGTCTGGTGGACCGGCTGGTGGGCATCGTGGATCCGCTGCTCTCCGGCGTGCTGATGGTGACGGTGGGGTTTTTGCTCATCAGCGTGATGCTGCCGCTGATCGGCATGATGAATTCCATCGGCTGAAGGAGGGCATGAGATGTATACCGACGTCAAAAAGACGCGTTGGCGTGCGATCGCTGCCGTGCTGGCTGCCGCGACGCTGTTGGCGGGGCTGGTGTTCCTCCTGGGTCACTACGCCGACCGGGATCTCGGCGAGGAGAGCGCCGCGGCCATATATGAAGCGGTCCGCCGCAGCGCTTTGCAGTGCTACGCAGTGGAGGGAGTATATCCGCCCGATCTTGCATACCTTGAAGAGAATTACGGGCTGCAGGTGAACACCGGAGACTTCCACGTCACCTATGAGGCTTTTGCCTCCAACCTGCCGCCGATAATCCGCGTCACGGACAGATGATCCCGTCGGGAGAAGGGAGCCGATACCCATGAAGAGCAAAACGGGCTCGCCGCTGGGCCTGTATATGATCGGCGTGGCCGCGCTGTTTCTGGTGGGGTTCTTTCTGCTGGTAGTTTTCGGCGCGCAGAGCTATCGGGATACTGTGGCCGGACAGCGCGGCAACATGGACGTCCGCGTGCTGAGCTCCTACCTGAGCACGTCGGTCCGCGCCTATGACGCCGCCGGCGGGGTGCGGGTACTCCGGGAGGAGGGGGACGAGCTGCGTCTCGCCGACGGCGACACCGGGTATTCGCTGCGTATTTATCTATCAAACGGCGCGCTCGTGGAGCAGTATTGCCGGGACGACGCCGCGCGGGATCCGGACAGCGCCCAGATCATCGGGGCGACGGAGACCTTTGCCGTCGAGGAGGTCGGGGAGGATGTCCTGCGGCTGACCACCGACGCGGGCGAGATCCTGATCCGTGTGCGCAGCGAAGGAGGTGTGTCATGAACCGACATCGGCAGATCACGGCTTTTTATATTGAAACGCTGGTGCTGATCCTTGTTTTTGTGTCGATCATACTGGTGCTGACCGGCGTGTTCAGTCTCTCCAAACGGGACAGCAGAGAGGCAAGACGGCTGACCAACGCCGTCACGCTTTCCCAGAGTGCCGCCGAGGCGGTCTCTGCCTCCGGGAGCGAGGACGAGCTGTTTGCCCTGCTCGACCGCGGCGGCAACGCGGTAAGGATGACCGGCGCCTCCGGCGTCACGGCGTTTTATGACACGGATATGCGTCCGGATCCGCAGGGAGCGCTGCGCGTGGAGGTGACCTGGCAGCCGGAGATGACAGGGACCGGGACCATCGTCCGCAGCGTGATCCTGGCCCGGTACAGCGGCGAGGAGGAGCCCGTCTACCGCCTGGAGACGGCGGTGTTACTCGGGGAGGTGAGTCCGTGAAACAGGTACCTGTCAAGCTCGGGCCGCTGGCGCTGCTGCTGACGGTCATCAGCATATGCCTGACCGTGCTGGCGATCCTTATCTTTACCACCGCAAGGGCAGACCTGCGCCTGGCGGAAAAATACGCCCGGACCGTTCAAACGCGCTATGCGCTGGAAGTCCGGGGACAGGAATTCCTCGCCGATGCCCGGAACGCGGCGTCGGGGGGCGGCCTCTCGCCGACGGACGGTCTCGACCGGGACGCCGATGGCGTGTACTGGCATACCATCGAGCAGGACGGCTCCCTGCTGAAGATCGGCCTGCGGCAGCAGGAGGGGGAGCTCACTGTCGAGGCCTGGCGGCACGAGCGGCTCTGGGAAGAGGACGACAGCCTGAACCTCTGGCTGGGAAACTGAGGAGGAACCATGGAAATACTGGAAATACTGCGAAAGGCGGTCGCAGACAGCGCCTCCGACCTCTTTCTGGTGGCCGGGCTCCCGGTGACCTTTAAATGCGGCGGCCGCCAGCAGCGCCAGGGGAGCGATATCATGAAGCCCGACGCGATCGGCGCTCTGGTGGACGAGATCTATACCATCGCGCGCCGGGACCGGACGAACCTGGAGCGGAACGTCGACGACGACTTCTCCTTCGCCGTGCCCCAGCTCGGTCGCTTTCGGGTCAACGTGTTCCGCCAGCGAGGCTCTCTTGCCGCGGTGATCCGGATCATCCGCTTCGGTCTGCCCGACCCGGTGAAGCTGGGCATCCCCGAGAGCGTGCTGTCTCTGGCGGACAACAAGAAAGGGCTGGTGCTGATCACCGGCTCGGCGGGCACGGGCAAGTCCACCACGCTGGCCTGTATGATCGACCGGATCAACCGAAGCCGGGACAGCCATATCATCACCATGGAGGACCCGATCGAGTACATACACCGGCATGAAAGATCCATCGTGACCCAGCGGGAGATCTCCATCGACACTCCGGGGTACCTGGAATCCCTTCGTTCGGCGCTGCGGGAGAGTCCGGATGTCATTCTGCTCGGAGAGATGCGCGACTATGACACGATCTCCGCGGCCATCACAGCGGCGGAGACCGGCGTGCTGCTGCTGAGCACGCTGCACACCTCCAGCGCGGCCAACACCATCAACCGTATCCTGGACGTGTTTCCGGCCAACCAGCAAAAGCAGGTAAAGATCCAGCTCGCCCAGCTCCTTCGGGGCGTGGTGTGCCAGCAGCTGGTGCCCTCGGTGGATGGCGGCCAGATCCCGGTGTTCGAGATCCTCAAGCCCAACGTGGCTATACAGAATATGATCCGTGAGGACAAGCTGCATCAGCTCGAATCTGCCATGCAGGCCGGGGCAGCGGAGGGCATGTGCACCATGGACGGAAGCCTTTTGCAGCTCTATCGGGAGGGAAGGATCACCAGGGACACGGCGCTGCTGGCCTGTGTAAACTATGAGAACATGTCCAAGAGACTCTAAACAGTGCACAAATCCATCGATAAAGGAGTGTGACAGGCCATGCGGATTACCGACGTGGGGGAAAAGGACGTATTCGTGCGGATGCTGGGCGGCTTTTCCATCCAGTACAACGGCAAGCTGATCGCCGGCGGCTCCAAGGCGAACGAATCCCAGAGCGTATATCTTCTGCAGATCCTGATCCACGCCCGGGAAAAAGGCGTCAGCCGTGACCGGCTGGAGGATCTGCTGTTCGAGGACCGCGAAATCAGCAATGTGCATCACGCGCTCCAGAGCGTGATATATAACACGAAGAGAAAGCTGGAAAAAGCCGGCCTGCCTTCGAGCAGCGTGATCGAACAGCGTAAGGGCATGTTCTACTGGTCCCATGAACTGCCCGTGGTAGAGGACGCCGCGGAGTTTGAGCGGCTGTACCTCGAGTCCGAGAACACGACAAACCCGGACGAGCAGCTCGCGCTGCTCATGGACGCGGTCAACTGGTACGCCGGGGAATTTCTGCCCATGCAGACCGCCACGATCTGGGCTGCCCAGGAGGCACGGCGGCTCAAGGCCATATTCTGCACCTGCGTAGAGCGCGCCGCGGCGCTCCTGCGCATGAATCAGGACTATTTCCAGTTGGAGAAGCTCGGCCTCTACGCCGCGAAAATGGACCCGCTGTCCGACTGGGAGACGCTGGCTATGGAGGCACTGGCCGGTCTGCGGCGCTATGACGACGCCCGCAAACTCTACGATGAAACGGTGCAGTTCTACTTCAGCGAACAGGGACTGAGGCCCTCCCGGCGGCTCATGGAGCAGTTTGAACGCCTGGGCTCCGGGCTGCGGCATGAGCATGCGGCTCTGGACCAGATCCAGTCCGACCTGTCCGGCCTGACCGACAAGAAGCCCGGGGGATATCTGTGCACCTACCCGGTGTTCCAGGGCATTTACCGGATGGTGGAACGGATGATGGAACGCGGCGGACAGTCTGTGTTCCTGATGTTATGCACGCTGGTGGACTCCAAGGGCAATCCGCTCAGGGAGGGGCCCGTGCTCGATGAACTGTCAGTGCGGATGTGCGACGCGGTGCACAACTCTATCCGCCGGGGCGACGCGATGTGTGTCTACGGCAAGGGACAGATCCTCGCGCTTCTGGTGAATACCACCCGTGAGAACTGCAGTATCATCCAGAAACGTATCAACTATCACTTTTTGGTGGGCCGTCAGCGTACCGGCATCGAATACTATGTCAACAGCCTTTTCAGGACGCCGTCGGGAGTCTTCGGCGATAACGGGGGAGGAGCTGTGAAATGAGTTCGAATGAGCACACCCAGTGGTACATCGGCGCGCCCAACGGCGTGGTGCTGTGCATCAACGCCGTCTCCGGCGGAGAACCGTCGGGGGAACTCTACCACAGTTACAGCCCGGATCCCGTCCGTTTTGAAAACTTTGAGCAGATGACCCTGCGCATGGAGCATTTGTATGACGAGCTCCGCTTTCCCCACCCCTCGAACAACAGCCGCACCTTTGCCGGTGAGATGATGCCGGTGCAGCCCACTTTAGAAAGGAAAAAGATCATGAGCGACGAATCTCTTCTGAGCAGACATGGCGAGATTGGTACCTTTATCGTACGCGTACAGCACCGCCAGAACAGCAGCTGGCAGGGGCGTATCACCTGGATGGAGCAGGACAAGACCGTTTCCTTCCGTTCGGTCTGGGAGATGATCAAGCTCATTGAGAGCGCGATGGATACGGTCAGCGATCAGGAGGACGAGGCCGAACCTACTTGGTTTGAGTCCCGCGGAGACTGAGCTTCCTCAGCAGGATCACGGCGAAACATCTACCAGATGAGGCAGGAGAGAATAAATAATGCTCAAAAGCCACGAAAAAATCTATTCCGTCAACGGCAAACGGCAGATCCTGATCGTCGATGACGAGCAAATCAACCGCGAGATACTGGGTATGACTCTCGAGGACGACTATGACGTGCTTTACGCCGCGGACGGCGCCGACGCCCTGGTAAAAATCCGGGAGAACCGGCTGACGCTTTCCCTGGTGCTGCTGGACCTGCGCATGCCGGTCAAATCCGGGCTCGAGGTCATCCGGGAGATGAAAAACGATCCCCAGATCGAAAAGATCCCGATCATCGTCCTCACCGCAGAGCAGGACGCCGAGATCGAGAGCCTTGACCTGGGCGCCATCGATTTCATTCCCAAGCCATATCCGTCCGCGGGCGTCATTATGGCACGGGTGCGCCGCACGATCGAGCTCTCCGAGGACCGGCAGATCATCCAGTCCACGGAGCGGGATCCGCTGACCGGGCTCTATAACCGGGAGTATTTTTACCGTTACGCAGAGCAGTTTGACCAGCACCATCAGGACACGGAGATGGACGCCATCGTTGTGGATGTCAACCATTTCCACACAATTAACGAGCGCTTCGGCAACGCCTACGGCGACAGCATATTAAGGCTGATCGGCGAGAAGGTGCGCGAGATGGTGCTCGACACCGGCGGCATCGTCTGCCGCCGGGAGGCGGACACCTTCATGGTCTACTGTCCCCACGGCAAGGATTACAGGGCCATTCTCGACAACGCCGCCGTGGGTCTCGACGGGGACGACTCGGTGACCAACCGGGTGCGGCTGCGCATGGGTGTTTATGCCAATGTGGACAAATCCCTCGAGATCGAGCGGCGTATGGACCGGGCACAGATGGCCGCGGATACCGTGCGCGGCAGCTTCACGCGCGCCATCGGCATCTACGACAGCGCCATGCATGAGCAGGAGCTCTTTCTGGAACAGCTGATCGAGAGCTTCCACAGCGCCATCTGCGAAAAACAGTTCAAGGTCTACTATCAACCCAAGTTTGACGTGCGGCCCGAGATCCCTGTGCTCTCCGGCGCCGAGGCTCTGGTCCGCTGGATACACCCCGGTCTGGGCATGATCAGCCCGGGCATGTTCATCCCGCTGTTTGAGGACAACGGCCTCATCCGCGAGCTGGACAACTATGTCTGGCGGGAGGCAGCCGCGCAGATCCGCGACTGGAAGGACCGCTTCGGCTTTTCGGTGCCTGTGTCGGTCAACGTTTCCCGTATCGACATGTACGATCCGAACATGGTGGACACCCTGCAGGGCATCGTCCGGGAGAACGGCCTCCGACCCCATGATCTCCAGCTGGAGATCACCGAGTCCGCCTACACCAAGGATTCCGAACAGATCATCGAGACCGTCAACAGACTGCGCACCCTGGGCTTCGAGATCGAGATGGACGACTTCGGCACCGGCTACTCCTCCCTGAATATGATCTCCAGTCTGCCCATCGATGCGCTGAAGCTGGACATGCAGTTCATCCGCAGCGCCTTTAACCAGCGCAAGGACACCCGCATGCTCGAGGTCATCCTCGATATTGCCGAGTATCTCTCCGTTCCGGTCATCGCCGAGGGCGTGGAGACCGAAGAGCAGTTCAACGCGCTGAAAAGCATGGGCTGTGATATGGTTCAAGGTTACTATTTTTCTCCGCCGGTCCCGGCGGAGAAATATGAGCGGTTCGTCATCGAACGGCGCGATCTCAACGTGGCGCTGCTCAAGGGTTCCGCGGATAATAAGGACTTGAACGTCCCGGGTGACAGCTCTGCCTTCGGAAAGATCGCCTGCGCCCTCTCCTGCGGTTTTGAGTCCATCTACTACGTGAATACCGAGAACAACCACTATGTGAAATTCAGCCCCGAGGGCCGGTATGAGGATCTGCAGATCGAGCACAGCGGCGCGGACTTCTTTGCCGACGCCGCACGCAGCACGGGCAGGGTGATCTGGCCCGAGGACCGGGAGCGGGTGACCCGGTGCCTGCGAAAGGACAAGCTCGTCGAGCGTGTCAGCGAAGGGCCGCCTTTTGCCATGGCTTACCGGCAGATCGTGGACGGCGCACCGGTCTGTTACAGTCTTATAGCGGTCCGGGCCGCCAACAATGACGATCGCCACATCGTCATCGGCGTCAGCAACATAGACGACCAGCTCCGGGAGATCGGAGAGGGGGAGAACGACAACAGCGCCCTCAATTTCACCGGACTTGCCAAGGCGCTGGCCCGGGACTACTTCAGCATCTACTATGTAGACAGCGAGACCGACCGCTTCCTTGAGTACAGTTCCGCCGAGAGCGGCTTCTCCCTCGGTATCGAGAGGAGCGGGGAGGACTTTTTCAACCGGAGCCGCAGGAATATCCTCCGATCTGTCTACCCCGAGGATCAGCAGATGGTGAGTGAGGCGCTGCAGAAGGAATACATCATGGCCGCTCTGGAGAACAACCGGTCCTATACGCTGACCTACCGCATGATGCGCGGCGGCGAACCCACCTACGTCCACCTGAAAGCAAGCCGAATGGAGGACCCGAACGATCAGCACATCGTCATCGGCGTGAGCAATATCGATGTCCAGATGAAGCGCGAGCAGGAGCAGGCCACCGCCCTGCGGCTTGCCCGGGAGGCGGCCAATCGGGACGCTTTGACCGGCGTCAAGAGCAAGCACGCCTATGTCCAGACCGAGGGCGAAATCAACAAGGAGATACGGAGCGGCGAGATAAAGGCATTCGGCGTCATCATGTGCGACATCAACGGCCTCAAGGAGGCCAACGACAGTCTCGGCCATGCGGCGGGCGATGATCTGCTGCGCAGCGCTGCCATGGAGATCTGCAATATTTTCACCCACAGCCCGGTTTTCCGCTACGGCGGGGACGAGTTCGTGGTGCTGCTGCGCGGGCGCGACTATGATAATCGCGCTGCCTTGGTGGAGCAGTTCACCCGGGAGAACAAAGCCAGCGTGAAAAAGGGCGGCGCTGCCATCGCCTGCGGCATGGCGGAATATGACCCCGCCCGAGACACGGTGATGGCGGATGTTTTTGCCCGCGCGGACGCTGCCATGTATGAGAACAAAAAAAACCTGAAGAAAACGTCGGCAGAGCAGAAGTGATAGGAATAACACGACCGAGGTTTCCTTTCACGTACTGACAAAAACAGGGATGGCATGATCGGCTCATGCCATCCCTGAATCATTATGTGTCTAAGACTGTTTGTCCGGCTGGAATGTTACCGGTAGACCTTGACGCTGAGCTGCTCGGCTTCGTCCTTGATCCAGGCGTTGATCTGCTGGACCTTGGGATCCATGAAGTCGAGGCTCTGGACCATGCCGGAGAAGATCCAGCCGCCGTTGGGAGCCAGCTTGTCGAAGGCGGCACGCACAGCTTCGCGGGCTTCTTCCTCGGTGACGGCCTGGATATCCTTGGGCTTGAACTCAAAACCGCCGTTGATGATGAGCTGACGGCCGAAGCGGTTCTTGACCTCCACGAGATCATTTTCGACCTGTGCGGGGTCCCAGATCTTGACGCCGAGCTTCACCATGGGCGGCAGCAGGTCCTCGCAGCGGCCGCAGTTGTGATACAGCACGGGGATGCCGGCGTCACGAACCAGGTCGAGCGTTCTCTTATAGCGGGGAACGAAGAACTCCTCGAACATCTCGCGGCCCACGAACGGCGTCTGCTTGGCGGCGGAGTCGTCGAGCATGTAGTAGGCCTCGGGCTTGTAGTAGTAGAGGACGTTCTTGGTGATGTCGATGACCGTGTCGCACATGAAGTCCAGCAGGGCGTGGACCGCCTCAGGCTCGTCGTACAGAGCGCACAGGCCCTCGGTGAAGCCCATCATGCCGATGAACTGCTGGAAAAAGTCGTCCCAGCCCTTGGCGACAAAAATGCTCTGTTCGGGATCCCAGGGGATATTGGCCATATCCGCCTTGGCGGCGCGCTCCCAGTCCCAGTCCTTGAAGTGAGCGGGGGCCTTGATGACCTCTTCCCACTTTGTTACATCCTTGAGGATGAAGTTGCCGGGCTCGGGGATCGAGGCGACGACGCCCGCGGAGGACTCGGTGGTGTAATGCACGCCCCAGGGATCATAGCCGCCCTGCGGGCCGCGGAAATCGCCCAGGATCGAGGGATTGAACATCATCGCGCCGGCAAACAGGGGCGGTTTGCTCATGTCTCCAAAGCTGTTGATGGGGACGTATTCGGGCATCTGCCCGTCGATCATTCTCAGCAGGTTCTGTTTTTGATTAAGCACGGTTTTTCCTCCTCTTTTTTATGATGCGGTCTTCCGACCAAAA
>JAFXYJ010000098.1 GCA_017541825.1 Oscillospiraceae bacterium
GGCCATTTGGAAAGCGTGCGGGAGGTGCTCCGCGCCAGCCTGCCGGATGCGGTTGAGAAGATCTCCTGGTCGATGCCGACCTGGTGGAAAGGCCATAACATCATCCACTTTGCCGCCGCGAAGAAGCACATCGGGCTGTATCCCGGCCCGGAAGCGGTGACGTTTTTTGCGGAAAAGCTGGATCAGGCGGGCTGCAAATACAGCAAGGGGTCCATTCAGATCCCGTATTCCGATGATCTTCCGCTGGATCTGATCGCAGAGATCGCGGACTGGTATCGGAAGACCGGAAACCATGCGTGAGGTGACGAACGATGCCCAGACAATCCGTTTTTGATATGAAGGTCTCAAAAGTATATCCGCTGCTGGTAGCTAAGGCGGAGAAGAAAGGCAGAACCAAGGCAGAGGTTGATGAAGTCACCTCGTGGCTGACCGGATATGATATGGAGTCTGCCAACCTGGATGTATCCTATGCGGAGTTCTTCAATAATGCGCCGGCATACAACCCGAGGGCGGAGCTGATCACAGGGAAAATTTGCGGAATCCAGGTAGAAACCATCGAGGACCCGCTGATGAAGAAGATCCGGCAGTTGGACAAGCTGGTGGACGAACTTGCAAAGGGAAAACCGATGGAAAAGGTTCTGCGCTGACAGGGGCTGAAAGAATGCGTAAAGCCATCATCATTCTGATCGTCATTGGAGTCTTGCTTGTAATCGTCCTCCATCTCTGCCCTGATTTTGAAGCATGGCTGCATCAAGTGACAGGCTGGTACTAAAAGGCCTTGATTGATCTGCCTTCTCAACCGTAAGGGCGGGACGTGTAATCCCACCCTTTAGTGCGGGCGAGTATCTGACAAAACAAATCGTTCGGTCAGCTGACTTCCCACCGTCATTTCAAATGTGGGCAAACAAGGGTAGGAATTGAACTCCGCTCCTTCCCTTCAAGCAAGGATACAAACAGTACTTGTACCCTTGCTTTTTCTGTTCCTTCAAGGGTGAGGATTGAATCCGTATCCTTGCGTCCTCTATATGGAGAAAGGGCGTGCACAGAACGCACGCCCTTAAGGGAGGTGGTGTTTTGCCACCTCCTTGCAATGTACCTGTTTATTGTCCCTGCCTGACCGTATCCAGATACGCCTTCACATCACCGTTCAGCACCAGCTCTGCGTAAGCATCGGGATCATTGTAGATCAGGTAGTCCAGCTCCCTGCGGTCAAGCCAGGTCTCCACGAATTCCCGTTCCACGGCGAGCGTATCGATGGCAATGATCGTCCCGTCAGCCTGCTTCAACTCGACACAGCAGGTGTCCATGTTGTAAGCCCATTCTTCGTACTTTTTCATGTAAGTATCCCCCTTAAATCGCAATCCCGGCTATGTATCTGACCGTCTGCTTATGTCCGTCCACGATCCGATTTTCACGCTCAAAAGAAGCCTTTTTCGTGAGTCGTACGGTTAACACGTTCTTCACCATCTGGCCGCCGATGCTGCCGGCCTGACGGGAAGTCAGATCGCCGTTGTAGCCCTGCTTGAGATTCACGCCGACCTCGTTGGCGGCTTCCATCTTAAAGCGATCCATGGCCTCGCGGGCCTGGGGATTGACCAGCTGATTGCTGTTGGTGGACATCCGATTGCATCTCCTTTTCTTTGGATTGAACACCGCTCACATCGTTCCGGGGCTGTGTTCGAGCATAGCTTTGCCCGGAACCGCGGTGATATTCCGAAAAAAAGATGCAAATAATGGTCAGCTTACGGTATGACGCGTCAGACCGCGCCGTGGAAAAGATTTCCCGCCGGCAGCACATATTCGATGAACCGCGCATACAGCCGCGTCATCGGCAGTCCCGAACAGGCGGGCAGCAGCAGCAGGAAATAGACCGCCGCCGCGATCAGCCAGTACCACTTCACCTTCGGAGAGACCTCGCCGGCCTCCTCCAGATGCTGCAGCAGCAGCACGCCGCACAGCAGCGCAAACGGGATCGTCGGGAAAAAGTGGTATTGGAACACACAGCGCGTGACCAGCGTCCAGGGCAGATAGTTCGCGCCGACGGCAGTCAGCAGGAACGCCAGCGCCTTTTTTCGATAGAGCGCGTCATCGCGGAAACGTCCGCACGCGGCTTCGACGATCGCGCACATCGTTCCCAAGGATGCGGTCCACCACACCGCAGGGCTGCCGAAGGTGGAGATGTTGGATACCGTCGTCTCACCGCTGCGGAAGTAAAACCAGACCGACACCGCGGTGAAGGGCCATTCATACCAGGCCGACTGGCTCGAATGGGTGGCGGTCAGATTGCTGTGATAGCTGTACATGGATTCCTGCTGCCGTATGAGCACGTCGAGCATTTCGCGCAGGGACAGTGAAGCTGCGCCGCGCTGCGCGGCCTCGTAACGGTAAAACGGGATATAGGAGAGGAAATAGATCAGCGCGGGGATCACGAGGAAGAACACGCAGCAGAACACGATGATGTCCCAGGTCCTGTTCCAGCGTTCCCGGCGCGCCTCTCCCCTCTCCGCAGCGGCCAGCGCGCGGATCAGGTGGGCGAAGAATATGACCGCCAGGCCCGCCCCGGCGTAGAGTCCGGTCCACTTGGCGGCGGTGCCGAGGCCGAAGCTGATCCCGCAGGCCCCCAGGGGCACGAGCGCCCGCCGCAGCGGCTCATCCTCGCTGTCGGCGCGCAGGAAATCCGCCATGAACAGATACATCATCAATATGAAAAAGACCACGAACACGTCCACGGTGGCGATCCTCGTCTGGGCGTAGTGCATCGTATCCAGGGCAAAAAGCGCCGCGCCGAGGAAGGCGTAGTCCCGGCGGCGGAAAAGTCTTTTTCCCAGTGTGAACATCAGCGGCAGCATGGCCGCGCCGAAAAGGGCGGGCATCACGCGCCAGCCGAAAGGCTTCATGCCGAAGATCAGCACGCCCAGGGCGATGATCTCCTTGCCCAGAGGCGGATGGGTCCACTCGTAGACCGACATCGTGTGCAGGAATTCATAGGCGGTCCGGGCGTGGTAGATCTCGTCAAAGATCATGCCGTTGAAGCAGCCCGGTTTTTCGGGAACGGCGGAGGCCTCGTCGATCAGCGCTTCTCCTGTCCCGTCCGCAGCCGTAACGGGCAATCGACCGCCCTCCGGATCGAATACAGCCATTTCGTTGAGCGATACGCTCCCGCCTGTCCTTTCCAGACGAAGAAACCGCGTCCGAAAGTCGACGTTCTTTATCCTCCAGCTGAACATTTCGCCGTAGACCTGTTCGTACACGAAGCTCCCGCCGTCGTCGGCGGTGATGAGAAGCGTGCCCGCGGCGATGTTTCCGTTGAACCAAAGCGAGCCGACATGGCGTTCCTGTCCCAGATCGAGGACGACCGATCCTTCCGCGGGCGCTTCCCACACCGTCGTGGGAAAACGGAGAGTGCCGAGATTGATGAGCGTGAAAACCGTATAGACCAGCGTCAGCACATACATCAGCACGCGGTCTTTCCGGTCAAGGCGCCAGGAGCGCTCTCCTTCGGAGAAATACTTACGCATCCGCCTGTCCTCCCTTCTCCGCAGTATGGAACAGGATCCTCCCGCACAGAAAGGCAAAATATCCGAAGGACACGACCTCCAGGAAGGAACAGACAGCGACGACGGTGTTGTGCTCGGGGCCGCCGCGCACCACCGAAGAGGCAGCCTCGGATATCACATACATGGCCGTCATCTCGTTGAGAAAGGTCGTCACCGACAGCAGCATGGAGCACAGCAGCCATTTGGGCTCCCGGGTGAAAACGAACGCCATCATCAGCAGGAAGATCACAGGGAAGACATAACGTTCGTGCATGAACTGCGCGAAGGTGAAGATCATATACATGCAAAGAGAAGCGGAAAGCCAGAGGGCCCAGCCATCTTCGGCATGGGGTTTCCGACGGCCGAGCCATGGTCCGGCGGCGCGAAACTGCAGCAGCATGGCCAGCGCTACCGCCAGGATTATACTGGCAGTCCCGAAAGCCCTGCAGGATATGCCCGGCAGGAGCGGCGCGGCCGCGCTTTTCCAGTTGCCGCCGCAGAGAGCCTGGAAATTGTATGCCTCCACGCTGGCGTAGTCATAGCCGCCGGCGGCGTTGAGAAAACGCCCGACGAACCAGAACAGGCCCTGTTCGCCCTTGAAGGGCAGGCTCAGCACGAGGATCACGCCCAGGGCCGCGGCCACCGCGGCAGCCGTTTCCAGAAGATCCCGGCGCGATCGTATGCGCAGCAGATAAGCGCAGCAGAGCACCGGTCCGAAGATCAGCGCCTGCCATTTGACCATGACGGCCAGACCGTAGAGCGCCCCGGCGGCAGCACGGCGACCTTCCAGCAGCTCGCAGAAGGACAAAAGCAGGAACAGCGTCAGGATCGAGTCGATCTGTCCCCAGGCCCCGGAGAGCATCACCACGGCGGGGTCAAACAGCGCAAGACAGCCCAGCAGGAGCTGCCAGCTCCCCGAAAATCCCCTTTTCCGCGCACAGCGCATCAGCAGCAGCGCCGTGCAGATATCGGCGATATAAGCCGGCAGCATATACGCGAACACCCTCGCGTGGGAGGACGCAGGCACAGCCAGCGCGTCCAGGAGCTTTGTCAGCACGCCGAGGACGAGCATATAAGCCGGAGGATAGTCGTACCAGTCATGACCCGGCGCGGTATAGAACGATGCGGTGCCGCTGCGGGCGATATAGCTGCCCCAGCCCATCCAGCAGCCCATATCGGTGTCGTGTCCGTCCCAGGCGGAGCTCAGCAGCGAGCGCAGCATGAGGCCCGCCAGCACGGCAAGCAGAAAGTATTTCCTGCGCCTGTCCTCCGTGATATCCCGCTGACCGATCCGTTCCCGGTTCCGATATACGCCGAAGATCAGCACCACCGCGGCAGCGGCGGCGAGCACGATAAAAAGATGCAGGAAGGACCGCAGCTGTATGCGTCGGGCCTCCGTCATCTCCTCGGGACCGGACGCGTACGACCCGCCGTTCCCTCCGGTGAGCGGGACGGCCGCGGAGCCGTCGGCTGTCTTTTCCAGGCTGACATTGCGGAAGCGCACCGTTCCGCTGGACATCTCGCTGTATCCGCCCAGACGCAGCGCGGGGCGGATCTCGGTCTGTCCCTCGCCGGTGCGGAAAATGAGCTGCACGGCGGTCCAGTCCACGCTGCCGAGGATATTCTTTCCGTAGATATAGCAGCCGTCGATGCCGTAATTATCTATGGACAGCGAAGCGCCGCGGCCCCCCATTACGTTGGACGCCGAGATCTCCGCCGAGAAAACATAGGCCGTGTTCTCTTCGACACAGACCGTCTGACAAAGCCGCAGGTCGTTTGCCCCGGAGGACGCAAGGACGACGGCTCCGTCCTCGATGGAAACGGACCAGCCGTCGCTGTTGTAGCTGACGACCGACCAGCCCTCCGGCACGTCTTCTCCGGCCAGCTCCCCGTTTTGCAGCAGTGCGTCCTCCGCCCTGACCGGAACGGTCAGCAGCAGCGCCGCGATGAGCATGGCGGCATAGATTTTGATATATCTTTTCCGCATCGTTTCACCTGATTGATACTATTCCCGTTTTTCCGCCGTACAAGTCTATCACAGCGGAACGGATATTGCAAATCCGTCGATTTGGGCTATAATTGACCTATTCCACCGAAGGGGATCGAACATGCTCGGATATTTGTGGTTTTTCTTCTGGCAGGCGCTGGGAACGGCGCTGTCGCTTCGGCTGTTCCGGGACAAAAAGCGTACGGTTCAGCTGTGGCTGGGCAGCGTCCTCGGCACGGTGCTGTCCATGTGGACTCCGATCCCCTTTGCTTTTGTCTGGAATTTCAGTCTGACGGCCCACGCTGCCGCCGCGCTTGTCGGCGCGGCGACCGCCGTGGCTGTGCTGTTCCTGCGTCCCCGAAAAGCAAGTCCCGAGGCCCCCTCCTGTGTTGAAGACAGGCCGCTTCTCCGGCTGCTCGTTCCGTTTATGATCCTGTGGATCTTACTCGTTTGGAGCCACACGCTGCGGCCGGTCAGCGGCTCGATGTATACCGGCCAGGCCACCTACGGCGATATGTCCATGCATCTCGGCTTCATCACTTCCCTCGCTGTGCAGCAGGACTTTCCGCCGATGTACAGCATCCTTCCCGGCGTTCCCATTGCCTACCCGTTTTTATGCGACAGCGTGTCATCGAGCATGCTGCTGTTGGGAACGCCGCTGCGCTGGGCGTATATGGTCCCCATGTTTTTCGCCTTCGCGCAGTTTGCCTGCGGGTTCTGGTTCCTCGCGCGGGAGATCTGCCGGGAACCGAAGGGACCGGTGCTTGCCTTTTTGCTGTTTTTCCTCAACGGCGGTCTCGGGATGATCTATTTCATCAAGGATCATTCCCTCCATGAGCTTTTCACCGGTTTTTACGTCACGCCTACCAACCTGACCGAAAAGGGCATGCGCTGGGTCAACGTGATCGCGGACATGCTGCTGCCCCAGCGGGCCACATTGTTCGGCTGGGCCGCACTGAGCGCGGCGATGTATCTGCTTTTCCTGGCCGTGTTCCGCGAGGATCACAGCGCCTGGCTCCCCGCAGGCGTCATCGGCGGGCTGCTGCCGATGATCCATACCCATTCGTTTCTTGCGCTGGGTCTCGTCGCCGCCTGCTGGATGGGCTGCTCCGCCGTCCGGGACGGCTTCTCCCGCATCTGGTTTTCCGGCTGGCTCCGGTTCGGTCTTACCGCCGTGGCGCTGGCGTTTCCCCAGCTGTGGATCTGGACTCTCCGTTCCGTCAGCGGAAATGCGCATTTCCTGCGTATCAATTTTGACTGGGTCAACGGCGGCCGGGAAAACTGGTTCTGGTTCTGGTTTAAAAACGTCGGTCCCGTATTTCTGATCACCCCGGTCGCTTTCCTTTTCGCCGACAGACAGCAGCGGCACATTTTTTCCGGCGCGATCCTGATCTTCATCATCTGCGAATTCCTCGTATTTCAGCCCAACGTGTACGATGACAACAAGCTTCTGTATGTCGGCTACGCTTTCTGCTGTTTTCTCTGTTCGGACGCTGTACTATACCGGCTCGAAAACCGGTTTTCACCGCCGGTCAGAAAAACCCTGATCGCGCTGTTTCTGTTCCTCTGCCTGAACGCTGGTGTTTTTACGCTGGGCCGGGAGGCCGTCTCCGGCATCCCGGAATACGGCTACGAGCTCTTTTCCGCCGACGAAGCCGCCGCCGCAGAGTATATCAAAACGAACACGGCGCCCGACGCGGTCTTTCTGACCGACGACAACCATGACAACGCCGTGGCTGTGCTCACCGGCCGCAATATCGTCTGCGGCAGCGCTTCCTACCTCTATTTTCACGGCGTGGACTACACCTATCAGCAGCGTATTGCCGAACAGATGCTCACCGACCCGGAGGTCTTTGAACACTATAGAGACGAAATGAAAATCGATTTCGTTTATATGGGCTATTACGAACATGCCATGGCAGGCAATATCGACGACTACCTGTCCGGGAAATATCCTTTCGTATTCAGCGCCGGGAGCATCCGGATCTATGACGTCGGCTGAACGTCTTTTTCGGAAAAGCACGGGTTGCATTCTATATGGTCATTGTGTTATAGTATCTGCAAATAATGCTTTTATCATCAGGGATCAGATATGAAAGAAAACGCTGACAAACGGGGATATCTGACCGAGGATTTCCGGCTGTTCTACCTGAAGGACGACCGCGGCGCCACGGTCGGCTATCATTATCATGAGTTTTACAAGCTGGTCTTCCTGCTGTCCGGCTCCGGCAGCTACACGGTGGAGGGACGGCATTACCAGCTCATTCCCGGCGACATCGTACTCGTGGGCAGCCGCTGCGTGCACAAACCGCAGTTCGAGCCGGGCTTCAACTATGAGCGGGTGATCCTTTATATCTCACCCGAGCTCCTGCGCGCGGGTTCCTCGGAGGATTTCCTTCTGGAGCACGTTTTCGCGGGCAAGAAAGGTCACGTGCTCCGCTCCGGTGAGGAATTCCGCCGGAAAATGCTCAGCATGACCTCTCAACTCGAGGGTGAGATGGCCGGACGCAAGCCCGGGGCCTCGATCCTCGCCAGATGTACCCTCTTTCGCATGCTCGTCACCATCGGCCGCGAGATGGACCGCACGGACGTTTCTCCGGCGGGGCCGGCCGCGCCGAAGGACGAGAAGATCCTGGAGATCCTGCGCTTCCTTGACACGAATCTCACGGAGGATATCTCCATCGATGAGCTCGCCTCGCGCTTTTATATCAGCAAATATCATATGATGCGGCGCTTCCGGGAGGAGACCGGCACCTCGATCCACACATATCTTTCCGAAAAGCGCCTCCTTCTGGCCAGAGAGCTGATCCGCAGCGGAGCGACTGCCACCGAGGCCTGTTTCCAGTCCGGTTTTCGCAGCTATTCCGCATTCTCCCGCGCATACAGCAAGCTTTTCGGCGTGACGCCAACGGGACGGATGACGATGCAGCCTCTGCCCGACGACGCCATTGAATAAAGGGAGGCCCGGAAATGAAATTCACGAAAATGCAAGGCGCCGGCAACGATTTCATCATCATCGACAACCGCGACGGCTCTGTTGCGACAGAGGATTACGCCGCACTGGCCGCCGCCATGTGTCCGCGCCGGTTCAGCGTCGGCGCCGACGGCTTCATCGTGGTCCTTCCGGCCCGGGAGGACGGCGACTTTGCCATGAAGTTTTACAATTCCGACGGCTCCGAGGGAGAGATGTGCGGCAACGGCGCCCGCTGTATCGCCAAATACGGCTATGATCACTCTCTGGCCGGCACGACACAAAAGATCGAGACCACTGCCGGACTCGTCGTCGGACAGAGGATCGATCGGGACCTCTACTGCATCCGCCTCAACGATCTGACCCGCATTGAGCCCGAGGTCGCGATCCCCTGGGAGGATCAGCTGATCTCCTGCGTATACATAGAACTCGGCAGCCCTCCGCTCCCCCATGCGGTCGTCCGTCTGGAGGGATGGGACGCGATGGACCGCTCACAGCTTCTCTCTCTCGGCGCGCATATCCGTTTCTGGCCCGCCTTCCCCCAGGGCGCCAACGTGACCTTCTGGTCCGCCTCCGGCCCAAATCAGGCAAAAGCCGTCACCTATGAACGCGGCGTGGAGGACTTCACGTTTGCCTGCGGCACAGGGGCCGGATCCACGGCAGTGGCCATGCGTCTGGCAGGCTGCGCCGATGACGGTCCTGTCTGGCTCGATTTTCCCGGCGGCGAGCTCACCGTCGCGCTGACGGAAGAGCAGGGACACGTCACCGATATCTATCTGACCGGACCCGCGGTCACCGTGGCGACGGGAGACTTCCTTTTATGAGAACAAAGCATCCGCTCGGGCGAGCTCCGGGCGGATGCTTTGCTGACGTTCCGAGGCCGCGTTTTTTCGTTTTATACTGTCCCGCAATACAAAGCTTTCTTTGACATTGACACTATATGTATGGTATAATACTTTATTAAGGACTATATCTGCGATTTTCGAGTGATCGTTCCGGATCAGTGAAGATCGCATCTGTTGGGAGCACGGCATGGACAGGATCCTGATACTTACGAATACCAGCGGCGGTCTGTACCTGTTCCGGCAGGAGCTTCTGACGAGGCTGATGGAGACTGCGGAGGTCCGCGTGCTGACCTCCGATACAGGCCGGCTCGAACAGCTCCGGGAGCTGGGCTGCCGCGTTACGACTCTGGAAATCGACAGACGGGGAACGGATCCGCGCCGTGATCTGGCGCTGCTTCGCCGGTATGTCCAGGAGATCCGTTCATGGAAGCCGGACCTTGTCATTTCGTATACCATCAAGCCCAATATCTACGGCGGTCTCGCCTGCCGCCTCACCGGCACGGCCTATGCCGCCAACGTGACCGGGCTGGGCACCGCTTTTGACAGGGGCGGTATACTGCGCAGCGCCGTCACGGCCATGTACCGGAACGCTTTGAAGCGGGCCAGATGCGTGTTTTTTGAAAACAGCGCGGACGAGCACGTTTTTCTCCAGCAGCGGATCGTTTCGCCGGAGAAGTCCTGCGTACTGGCCGGCGCGGGCGTCAATCTTGAACGTTTCCCTCTCGAGCCCTACCGCGACGAGCGGCCGTTCCGATTCCTTTTCATGGGCCGGGTCATGCGGGAAAAAGGCGTGGACGAGCTTTTTTCCGCCATGCGGAGGCTCGCTGCGGACGGCGCCGGCTGTGAGCTGTGGATCCTGGGCGGCCAGGAAGAGGATTACCGCCGCGTGCTCCGGCAGTATTCGTCCGAGGGCTGGCTGCGGTATTTCGGCTTCCAGCAGGACGTACGGCCGTTTATCCGTCAATGCCAGTGCTTTGTCCTCCCCTCCTGGCACGAGGGGATGGCCAATACCAACCTGGAATGCGCCGCCTCCGGGCTTCCCGTGATCACCTCGGATATTCCCGGCTGTCGGGAAGCCGTGATCGACGGCGTCAGCGGTTACCTCTGCGCCCCCAGGGACGAGGAAAGCCTGTATCAGGCCATGAAGCGGATTCTGTCTCTCTCCGCCGCGCAGCGGGAAAGCATGGGACTGGCCGGCCGGGCGCATATGGAAAAGACGTTTGATAAGACACATGTCGTGGAAAAAACCGTTGAGAGGCTGTTCGTGCAAGGGGTGAGTTCGATCCGATGATCCCGAAGACCATCCACTACTGCTGGTTTGGGCGTAACGAGAAAAGCGATTCTGTGCTCCGATGCATCGAGAGCTGGCGGAGGATCCTGCCCGACTATGAGATCGCAGAGTGGAACGAGGACAATTACGACGTTCATATCTGCCGTTATACATCCGAGGCGTACGATCGCCAAAAATGGGCCTTTGTCGCCGACCATGCCAGACTCACCGCCCTCTATCGCTATGGCGGGTTGTATTTTGACACGGATATGGAGGTCCTGCGTCCATTCGACGTTTTCCTGGACAACGAAGCCTTTGCGGGCTATGAGGCCAACGACATGCTGCAGATGGGAGCGATCGGCGCGGTGCCGGAAAATGCTCTGATCGGGGAATTTCTTGCCTATTATGGCGACAAATCCTTCCTCAAGCCCGACGGATCGCCGAATATGCTCGCCATCACCTCCATCACTACCCGGATACTGCGGGAGCACGGCTTCGTGCCCGACGGCCGTGAGGCACTCGTCGACGGGATGCGGATCTATCCGCAGATCTATTTCTGTCCCAACAATCTCTCGCGGATCTGGGGAGTTCCGTCCCCCCGGAGCTATACCGTGCATCATGCCGATTCGAGCTGGCGTCCCACGGCCGTGGACAGGACGACGCTGAAGGGGCGGATCATTCGCTACGGCGTGGGTGTGCTGCGCAATCGTCTGGGTTCCGATGGATATGCCCGGTTGAGCAGAAAGCTGAGGGGCCACAAATGAGCAGCGTACGTGTGACAGTTCTGACGCCCGCATTCAACCGGGCCGACCAGCTTCCGAAGCTGTATGACAGCCTGACGCGCCAGACCTGCGGGGATTTTGAATGGCTCGTCGTGGACGACGGCAGCACCGACGGCACCGGGGAACTGATCGGCGGTTATGTCGCCGAGGGGAAGCTCTCCATCTCGTATTTTCAAAAACCGAACGGCGGGAAGCATACAGCGCTCAATTACGCTCACCCCTATATACAGGGCGAGCTTGTCTGGATCGTGGACAGTGACGATCAGCTGGTGGATGAGGCGATCGAGACGCTTTTGTCCGACTGGGAGGAATACCGGCACGATCCGGAGATCGCAGGCATCGTCTATCTGCGCGGTTCGGACCGGGAGCATCCGCTCCGCGGCTTCACCTATCCCGGCGACCGGCTCGTCTCGACCAGCATCCGCGAACAGGTCAACCGGAGGCATATTCCGGACGCGAGCCAGGTCATTCGCACCGATATCTTTACGCAGTTTTCTTTCCCGGAATTTGAAAACGAACGCTTTTTGGGAGAGAGCTATATCTGGAATCAGATCGGATACCGATACAAGACGGTATATATCAACAAAGTGCTCTATATCTGCCGCTATCTTCCGGGAGGGCTGACGAGATCCGGCCGCAGGCTGCGCATCCGCTGTCCCAAGGGCGGCATGGCCAATTCAAAGACTTATTTCGATCCTCGGGTCTCCCCGAAGATCCGTGCGAAAAACGCCATGCTGTACGTGGCCTACGGCAAATTTGACGGCATGCCTCTGTATCGGATCATCGCATCCGGCAGAGACCCGTATGTGACGCTTTTTGCCCTGCCGGGCGAGGCGCTGTATCTGTACTGGAAGAAAAAATACCTCTCCGAATAAAAACAGATCCATTCCATTCTCTCTTTTGTTTCAAATGAGCATATGCCTGCAACAAGGCAGGAAAACTGATTCTTCTTTTTCTTATCCGATCTGACATTTCGCATTCGGTTTTAACCTCTTCCCAAAGGAGAACGCCCAGCATGATAGAGGCCAATCGTTTTAAAACCGTGATCACATCGGAGCACAGGCTGCTGGATCTGCATCTGAAGGAAACGCTGCAGTACAGGGATCTGATCTTTTTGTACGTCAAGAGGAACTTTATTGCGACGTACAAGCAGACGATCCTCGGTCCCGCCTGGGCCATCATTCAGCCTCTGCTCACGACCATCGTCTTCACAGTCATCTTCGGCAGCCTGGCCCGTCTGACCACGGCAGATGTGGCCGGAGACTATGTGCTGCCCGGATTCCTTTTCTACATGTCCGGCAACATATGCTGGAGCTATTTCTCCGACACGCTGCAGAAGACCTCCGCCACATTCATCGCCAACCGGAACACGTTGGGGAAGGTCTACTTCCCCCGCCTGGTCATGCCCGTTTCCACGTCGATCTCCGATCTGATCTCCTTTGGCATCCAGTTTGGCATTTTCACGATCTTCTGGCTGTATTTTTTGATCCGCGGCGGTACGAGCATCGTCCTTTCGGCCAGACTGCTGCTGATCCCGCTGGTCATTCTGCAGATGATGATCCTCTCCGTCGGCTGCGGCATCATCATCTCCTCCGTTACCACCAAGTACCGGGACCTGAACATGCTTGTCGGATTCGGCATCCAGCTATGGCACTACGGCACTCCCCTCGCCTACGGACTCCAGCTCGTCCCGAAGCGCTGGATGTATTTATACATGCTCAACCCCGTCACGCCGATCATCACCACCTTCCGTTACGCGGTGTTCGGCTTCGGGTATTTTGATCTCCACTACTATCTGCTCGGCTGGATCGTCAGTCTTGCGCTCTTTTATATCGGTCTGATCATGTTCAGCCGGATCGAACGTACATTTATGGATACGGTGTGAGGGTGCTGTCATGGAAGATGTGATGATCAAAATCGACCATATTTCCAAGCAGTACAGGCTCGGACAGATCGGCGGAACGACTCTGCGTGCGGAGCTCCAGCGTCTGGGTGCCAGAATGCGCGGACAGGAGGACCCCACCAGGAAGATCGGCGCGAGGGAATACAAGGACGGCGAGACTTTCCTGGCTCTGGACGATGTTTCTCTTGAGGTGAAGAAGGGCGAGCGTGTCGGCATCATCGGCCACAACGGCGCCGGCAAATCAACTCTGCTGAAGCTCATCTCCCGGATCACCGCGCCCACCAGCGGGCAGATCGGTCTGAACGGCCGCGTCGCCTCCATGCTGGAGGTGGGCACCGGTTTCCACAAGGAACTGACCGGCCGGGAAAACATTTATATGAGCGGCGCCATCCTCGGCATGACGAAAAAGGAAATAGACGCCAAGATCGAAAACATCATTGAGTTTTCTGAGGTCCGTCAGTTTATCGACACTCCCGTGAAGCGCTATTCCAGCGGCATGTATGTCAAGCTGGCCTTTTCCGTGGCAGCGCATCTCGACAGCGAGATCATGATCATGGACGAGGTGCTGGCCGTCGGTGATATGGCCTTCCAGAAAAAATGCCTGGAAAAGATGAGCGATGTTTCCAGAGAAGACGGCCGCACGATCCTCTATGTCAGCCACAACATGAATACGATCCGGCAGCTTTGTGATCGGGTGGTCGTACTCGATCACGGACATATCGTGTTTGACGGAGGCGTGGCGGAGGGCATCGACGTTTATATGGGAAGCGTCGATGTCACTCAGTATCCCACGAGCTACTCCCTCGCCGAGCTTCCGCGCGCGAAGCATCACGGCAAGGAGATCTTTACCGAGGCCTTCTGTTTTCCCGCCTGTGACAGCGCCGAGTTCTTCTCCGGCGATGATTTGACTTTTGAACTGACGCTCTCCTCCCAGATCACACGGGACGACATCAAGTGTCTGCTGAAAATAAAGGACCGGCAGAACGTGTCCACCTTCGCCTCCTGTCTCTCCGAAGGCTTCTGCGTTAGCAGCGGGTCAAAACAGACCGTGCGGTTTCGTATGAACACGCAGGGGCTGGTGCCGGACCAATACTGCATCGGCATAGAGATCGTCCAGTTCAACGCCGCCGGAAGCTGTTATTCCTTCGACAATCCTCCGGTCATGATCCCTCTCGTCATCAAAAAAAGTGAGGACGAAAGTCTGAAATGGGACAGCAAAAACTGGGGCAGCATTCGCCTCTCCGAGCTCCATGTCCTCTCTCGGGAGATCGTGTGATCCTTTATACGAAAAACAGGCTGCCGCATCTTTTGATGCGGCAGCCTGTTTTCTATTGTCTGTAATACAGTCCGTCCGGATTTTGAAACCAGATACATCGCATGCCGAGCGCCTCGGGGGCTATAAAATCCTTCCGGATATTGTCGCCCACGTAAGCCATTCTGTCATACCTCGTACCCAGGCGCTCGCTCATCAGCCGAAAGGCTGTGGGATCCGGTTTGCGGTACTGCGTCCCGCCGAGCTCATCTGTCACGATGATCTCGTCAAAGAGCGGTTCGATGCACAGCGCCCGCAGCTTGGCACGCTGCCCCTCCGGCCGTCCGTCGGTAATGATGCCAAGCTTAACTCTCTCCCCGAGACGCTGCAAGAGCTCCCGCGCTCCCGGATAGAGTGTCAGCACGGGATCATTTTGTCTGTAAGCCTCCAGCGCCGCAGCCTTATACGACTGCAGGCCTTCCTCCTCCAGAACGGCATCGATGGCGGGACGGCCGTCTTCAAAGGCCGCCCACAGCCTTTGCGCCATGTCGGGAACGTTCGGAAACAGAGCGCTTACCGCCCGGTATCCGCAGCGGACATAGTCCTTCTCCGGGTAGAGCGTGTCGTCCAAATCGAAGATAACGGCGTCCAGATCAGAGACATGATCTGCCACCTCGCATATCAAACCGACAGTGATCATCATTTTATCCGTATGCTCTGGTCAAAGCGGCTGTAGACCGCGCCGTGCTCGGCGGCCTTGGGCTGGTACGGCAGCTTTTCCCCGTTCAGGATCCGCAGCATGGCGGCTGCGCTGTCCGCCCCTGCCTTGATGGACAGCGGCGCGCCGCCGCCGAAACGAGGATTGATCTCGATATAATAGTCATCCCCCGTTCCCTTCTGACGGATGAGCTGCACGGTGATCTGGCCCCGGGGGCGGTAATCCGCGACCAGCGCCAGCATTTCCGCGATGATGCGGTCATCCTGATCGATCTCGGTCTGCAGCACCTCTCCCGAGCGTACCGCCAGACGGATCCGCGGCGTGATGTAGATCGGATCGCCGTCCAGATCGCAGAAAATATCCACCGTATACTCAGTGCCTTCTATATACGGCTGGATGATGTATTCCGGCACATGCCTGGCGTAATCCTCCAGCTCTGCGGGACCGGATACTTTGTAAGCAAAAATGCTCGAGCTGCCGTCCCGCGGCTTGATGAAAGCCGGGAACCCTCCCCGATAGTCGGCGATGTCATCTACGGGATCCGGGCTTTTGAGTCCGACCGAATGGAAATAGTCCGCCGTGAGCCGCTTATCGCGGCAGAGGGCCACCTTTTCGGGATCACTGATAATGACCTTTGTCCGGCCGAAGGTGCCGCGGTTTTTGGCCAGCAGCATCAGATCGGTATCAATAGTGGGAATCAGCGCGTCAATGTCGTTCTCTTCACAGGCCCTACGCAGCGCGGGGATATACTCGTCGCTGCGGATCGCCGGAACGATCAAGCTCCTGTCACAGAAGGCCAGCGCCGGGGCGTGCGGATTCATATCCGCGCCGAAGAGCTCCAGCGCGATGCCGGTCTTTTCCGATGCGGCGCGAAATGCCTGCATGAGCTCGACACGTCGCCCCGCACTGGTAAACATGATCTTCACGGCGTGCTCTCCTTTCCCATGAACTCCTCCATGGTGGCCGAGGTCTCCGAGCTGATGCCCTCCCGGGAAAGGACCGTCCTGATGGTCTGAAATATGATCTTCCAGTCGCCCAGAAAGCTGATGCTGTCCACGTATTTTACGTCCCAGTCGAACTTCTCCTCCCAGGTGATGGCATTGCGTCCATGCACCTGTGCAAGGCCGGTAAAGCCCGGACGGACCTCGTTGCGCCGCGCCTGATGCTCGTTATAACGGGGCAGATAGCGCATGAGCAGGGGCCGCGGACCGACCACCGACATATCGCCCTTCCAGATATTGAAGAGCTCCGGCAGCTCGTCCAGGCTGGTCGAGCGCAGCCTGCGGCCGAATGCGGGGAGACGGTCCTCGTCGGGCAGCAGCTCCCCGTTCGCGTCGCGCTCGTCGGTCATGGAGCGAAACTTGTAGAGCATGAAAGGCTTGCCGTTCAGTCCGGGACGTTCCTGCTTGAAAATGACCGGTGAGCCGAGCTTCGTACGGACCAGCGCCGCGGTGACGGCCATCACGGGACTGAGCACCACCAGTGCGGCCGAGGCGCAGAGAAAATCCTGCGGCCTCTTTATGTATTTTTCGTAAAAACCTTCTCTATGCGCCATAAAATCTCCTTCCGGCGGTTTTCAATGCGTCTGCGGCGCGGCTGCATCACTCACCGCGAAGGATCCGCAGCGTCTCATCCAGCCCGCGTCTGAGATCGTACCGTCCCTGCCAGCCGAGTGATTTGAGCTTGTCTGTACGCAGCACACAATTCTGCGGCCTGGAAAATCCCAGGCTCTCTACTTCGTCCGGCAGATCATATCTGACTTTTGTACCTGCCAGCTCGGCGATGGTACCGGCGACCTCCGCGATCGTTGCTGCCGACCGGTCATTGGCGACGTTGTACGCTTCGCCGGATCTGCCCTTGAACAAGACCGCGAGCAGAGCGCTGACCGCGTCTGCGACATAACAGTATGTACGCTTCTGCGTTCCCTTGCTTTTGAGGACGATATCCTCACCGGCAAGCGCATTCCGCAAAAATTGCGCGTGCGCCTTGCTGTCGTCCGTCTGCATGGTAGGTCCGTAAACGCTGGACAGTCTCGCCGTGACGCAGTCGACCCCGTATTCATGGCGGTAAGCGGTAAAAAGCTGTTCGGCAGCTCTTTTGCTTTCGGGATAACAGGATCGGATCAGATCCAGATCGACACTGCCGTAATCGGTCTCGGAATACTCGTCACGATCCAGTTTTCCGTATACCTCAAAGCTGGACGTCAACATGACACGCGCGTTGTTCCTGCCGGCGCATTCGAGCACGCTTTTGGCTCCCATGATGTTCGTGAGGATCGTTTCGACGGGATACAGGGCATAATTCCTCGGATCTGCGTTGCTGGCCGCATGGATGATATAATCCACGCCGGGGAGTGTGATCGGTTCGGAAACGTCCTGCGCGATCAGCCGAAATCGCGCCGATTCGCCCAATCTTCTCCTGAGCTTTTCATGGTCGCGCCCCATGGCGTAGACGGTGATCTTCTTGTCAAAGGCTCGATCCGCCTCGGCAAAAACATCTGCCAGACATGATCCGATCATGCCGCTGGCCCCCGTGATCAGAACGGAACAGTCCGATACGGGGATCTCCTCTGCGAGGGATCGTACCGTGCTGCGATAAGTCGGGCTTGAAATGATCATCAATGGATCCACTCGTCTTTCTTTGCAAGCAGCAGCGCTTTGAACATCTCGATATCCTCGGAAGTCGTCAGCTTGAGGTTTTTCTCCGAGCCGGCGGACAGAAACAATTCCCGCCCGAGCTCGATATACATCGTACAGGAGGCGACGGAATTGGTGATGCCTTTGCTCAGCGCTTCCTTATGCGCCTCAACGATATCCTTGATGAAAAAAGCCTGCGGGGTCTGCGTGATCTTCAGATTGTCACGCGGCACCTGCTCGGTCGAGGAATGGGCGTCAAAGGTTTTCAGCATCGCCGCCGTACAGGGGACCACGGTGATCGCGTTGCCGTGTTCGCGGCATACGCGGATGTTGTCGGAAATGATCTCCGTGCTCACCATCGGCCGGATCGCGTCGTGGATCAGGACGATATCGTCATCTTCCGTATGGCGGGCAGCGATGTCATACAATCCGTTGCGGATGGAATCCTGTCCGTTCTTGCCTCCGCTGACCACATTCTCCAGCTTGGCGATCCCAAACTGCCTGGCGTACGCAAGCAGCATATCCTGCCAGCCGTCAAGGCAGACGACCTCGATGCCGTCGATCTGCGGATGCTTCTGGAAGGCCTCCATGGTATAGACGATCACAGGCTTGTCCATCACATTGATGAACTGCTTGGGGATATCCTGATTCATTCTGGCGCCGACGCCGCCGGCGATGATCAATGCGATATTCTTCATCCGATCTCCAACCTTTCATCCTTGACTTTCGGTCTGTATCTGTGCTGCGCCGGGATCCTCTCGCTCTCCTCGGGCGGAGTCATGTAATCGGAGCCGTAGCGGACGGTGAGATAACTGTCCGCCAGTTTTGTCACGCGCAATTCGGTATCCTCGAAGCGGTGGTCCTCATATTCCTTCATCAATTCCGCGCGGTGTTTTTTCGTGAGCAGATTGAAACCGTCATTTGTGATCGAAATATACGAAGAGGGCGACGAATCCCCGATCTGGGAAACGCTGTCATAAAGACGCAGCTTGAACCGTCTGGTAAACAGCTTCCCTATGGCATGCGTGATGAAAATACAGGTTTTGTAAAACCCCGAGAAACCTTTGTATTCCACCTGTTCCTTCAGCATCCCCTGCAGCAGTCGGAGGAGAAGGATCTTCAGCGCGGCGCGCAGACGGTCGTCGGGGAGGTTGTCCATGATAAAAACATCAATATACGGATCGATATCCGAATCAAAGGAAACGGGTTTTATATGCTGCAGCCAGGGACCTCTCCCCATCTCGTATTTATCGCATCCCCGGATCGCCGCGCACAGACGCGCGTAGTTCCGACGGTCCACCATGATATCCATGTCGTCGTCCCATGGGATGAAGCCTGACTCCCGGATCGCGCCGAGAAGGGATCCGCCGGTGAGGCTGTATTCGACGCCCTGTTCCCTGCAGATGGCGTCGATATCCTTCATCATGGCCAACAGCTCGTTCTGCAGGCTCTTCAAATCGATATTCTGCGTCATTTTCTCCTCCCTGCCGCGGGAATGCATTCTATGCGCACACGGGCGGATCATTCAAAACAGCGGCGGATGATCTCGATGACAACGTCCTGCTGTGCGGCGGTCATCTTGTTGTCGCTGGGCAGGCAGAGACCGCGTCGAAAAATATCCGCGCCTATATCCGACCGGTCGGCAGGATCCGGATCGTCGGAAAAACAGGTCCTGGACTGTCCGTCTGCCGTGACGAACAGATGTGAGCGGTAGATGGGCTGCATGTGCATCGGTTTCCAGATGGGCCGCCCCTCCGCGTTGAACGCGGCGAGCGCCTCCAGGATCTCTGTCGGACAGGATTTTCCGCTCTCGGGCGTGTAAACGGCCTCCAGCGCGCCGCGGCTGGTCTGACACAGGGCATCCCGATCCAGCAGCAGGCAGCTGAGCCAGTAATTGGGGCAGGAGGTCGAGCCGTCAAAGGGATTCATCGTCACCGGCAGGTCGGCAAAGGCGGCCTTATAGCGCTCGTACACGGCCTTTTTCTGCGCGAGGTGTTCTCCGGCATGGGGGAGCTGTCCTCGCACGACGCCGGCGATGATGTTGCTCATTCGGTAATTGTATCCCATATCCTCATGCTGGTACCATGGCGCCGGTTCCCGGCTCTGGGTGGACCATTTGCGGATCTTTGCCGCGTCATCGGGATCATCGGTCAGCAGCATGCCGCCGGAGCTGCCGGTGATGAGCTTGTTGCCGTTCCAGCTGCAGATGGACACGTCGCCGAAGCTGCCGGTCTGCAGCCCTTTATACGTGGCGCAGAAGGATTCCGCGGCGTCCTCCACGACAAGAGCATCATGGGCCCGTGCGATCGAAACGATCTCATCGATCTTTGCCGGCGTGCCGTACAGATGCGCCACGACCACCAGCCGCACCTCCGGATACAGCGCGAAGGCTCTCTCCAGCGCGGCGGGATCCATGTTCCAGGTGTCGTATTCCGAGTCGATGAAGACAGCCTCGCCGCCTTCATAAGCGACCGGATTCACTGTCGCGGAAAATGTCATATCCGAGCAGAACACCCGTCGGCCGGCCAGCGTACCCTGTCCGCTCATCGGACGGCCGTAAAGTTTTTCGCCGCACAGACGAATGGCAAGATGCAGCGCCGCCGTGCCCGAGGCGAGCGCCACGGCGTGTCTGCGGCCGATCAGCTCGGCGGTCATGCGTTCTATCTCGTTGATATTCTCCCCTACCGTGCTGACCCAGTTGGTCGAAAAAGCCTCGTTGATCCATTTTTGTTCCTCACCGTGCATCGTCGGAGAGGAGAGCCAGACTTTGTTTTGAAACGGCAGGATCCCGGAAAAACGGGGGTCTGCCAGATAACGGTTTTTGCTGCCCGCGGAAGGGCTTTTCTCAGTCATCGCATGTACTTCCTTGCATAGCGTTCTTTATTCTGAAATAATAATATACCATATATTGATGCTGTTTTCAATAACCATCGCTATATAAACGCTGTACGAACGAAAAAACCCTCGGTACAAGTCCGAAGGTTTTTTCATCATGGCGTTATCATGCCTGCATGGCCGCGATGGTGCGTTCAAACAGCTCGCTCAGCTCCATGCCGAGCATTTCCGCGCCTTTCCGGATCACGTCCCGGCTGCAGCCGGCGGCGAACTTCTTGTCCTTGAACTTTTTATTCAACGATTTGGCGTCCATGCCCTCGAGTCCGGTAGGCCGCATCCGTGCCGCGGCGCCGATCAGGCCGGTCAGCTCGTCCGTGGCGTAAAGGACCTTTTCCATATACAGCGTCGGCTCCACCTGGGAGCAGATGCCCCAGCCGTGGCTGACCACCGCATGGATCAGCGCTTCGTCCATGTTCAGCTCGCGGAGCAGCTCGTCGGCTTTGACGCAGTGCTGCTCCGGCCAGCGCTCAAAATCTATGTCGTGGAGCATGCCGACGGTCCGCCAGAAATCTACCCGCTCCGGGTCGTATTCCTTCGCAAACTCACCCATGACCCTGGAGACGATCTGCGCGTGCTCCAGGTGGAACGGCTCGGTGTTGTACTGCTTGATGATCTCAAATGCCTCTTCGGGCGTGGGGATCCTGCTCATACCGTATCATCCTCTTCGGGCATCATTCCTGATTGTCCCAGTTGTGCCAGACGTTCTGCACATCGTCGTTGTCTTCGAACATCTCGAGCATTTTGGACATGTTCTTGATATCGCCCTCGTCGGTCAGGGTGATATAGCTCTGGGGCACCATTTCCACCTGGGCCGAGAGCAGGGTGTATTTCTCGCTGAGGGCTTCGGCCACCGCGGCCACGTCGTCGGGCTGGGTGTAGACGGTGAAGATGCCCTCCTCGGTCTCCAGATCGTCGGCGCCGGCGTCCAGCGCAGCCTCGAGCACGCTGTCCTCATCCAGATCGCCGTCCTCGTTGTCGATGACGATGACGCCCTTCTTGTCGAAGGACCAGGACACGCAGCCGCTGGCGCCCATATTGCCGCCGTACTTGTCGAAATAGTGGCGCACGTCGGAGGCGGTACGCTTGCGGTTGTCGGTCATGGCGTCCACGATCACGGCAACGCCGGAGGGGCCGTAGCCCTCGTAGGTCACGGATTCGTAGTTGTCCGTGGAGCCGCTTCCCAGGGCCTTTTCGATCGTGCGCTTGATGTTGTCGTTGGGCATGTTGGCCGCTTTGGCCTTGGCCACCACGGCCGCCAGGCGGGAGTTGTTCGCCGGATCGCCGCTGCCGCCTTCCTTGACGGCCACGATCATTTCCCGGGCGATCTTGGTGAAGGCCTGGGCGCGTTTGGCGTCCTGCGCTCCCTTGGTTTTCTGTATGTTATGCCATTTGGAATGTCCGGACATGTTGAAATTCCCCCAGTAAGATTATTTCCGGGGGAATTATAGCACAGTTATATTGCGGTGACAAGGGGAAAGACTTATCTTGCCCGCGGTATCAGCAGCAGCGCGCCGGAATTGTCGGCATTGGCCGCTTCGATCGTCTCCACGGTGGAGCCGTAACTCTTTGCCAGCGACCAGAGCGTACGTCCGTCCCGCCGGACCACCACGACCGACGGCTCATCCTCCGTGACGGTGACCGTCTCACGGTCCGTCTCCGCTGCACTGACATAGGAAAGCTCCCAACGTACCGAGGAGAGCGTCCGGACCCCCACGCCTGCGGTGAGCTCGATCCCGCCGGAGGTCGGCGCTGCGGAGATATCACCGCAGAATGGCAGGGCGGTCAGACAGTCGCCAGCGCTCATGTCGTCATACTTCATTTCCAGATTGACGCGCCGCTCAGCCGGCCACAGCTCGCCGTTTTCACCGCGAACCACGGCCGTGATCCGGATCGGCACGCGCACAGCGCCGTCCGTGAGCACCGGCAGCGACGCCTTGGCATCCGCGTAGACCACCTCCGCCGCCCGCTCCGGCAGCTCGATGGTTTCCCTCACCGTGTCGTGAAGGAGCCTTTCCCGGAAGGGCCGGCAAACCGACGCGGTCTGCGTCTCGATGCGGCAGGGATGGCGCAGACAGTACGCGTCCGCCGTATACTCGATCTCACGGACGGCGGTACAGACCGTCTGTGCGTTGAGATGCAGCTCCACGCCGATCTCCGATGTGCCGTTGATCCCCGGCAGCGGCTCAACGTAGCCCGAGGCAAGAGTCACGGTGACGATGGCCGCGTCCGTATCCGTCTCGGAGATATCGAGGATCTGGGAAAAGGGCACTTCAAATCTGCCGCAGCGGAGCTGTCCGTTCTCTGTCGAAAGCCAGCTCAGATACAGCAAGGCCGTGCCCTGTACGATCATCTTCGCCCCGACGCGGCGGCTGTCCCCCACGCTGAGGGCCGCCTCACAGGTGAGCAGCTGTGAAAGCCTCCCCTGCTCCTCGCTCAGGGTGATGTCCCCGGAGACCGAAAAGCTCTTGTGCGTGATCGACGAGATATAGCCGATCTCGGCGCGGTCACCGAGCGTTTCGAGTTCTGTCGGATCCTCAGTCCGCATGGTCAGCTCGAGCGAGGAAGTGCGGTACGCGGCAAGCTCCGCGGCGACATCCGCCCGCAGAGACAGCTTTCGTGAGTTGAGCAGCCTCGCCTCCACATGACCGAGCGCCGCGCTGTAAGTCATTTCCGCCGCCTCTGTGAGCGCCGTGTCCGCCGCCTCCAGCGTGAAGGGCAGCGTCAGCTCCGTTTTCACCGGCGTCCCGTCCCCGCCGGCCAGGAACAGCACCGTGCCCTGCACGACGCCCTCCAGCGCCGCGCGTCCCTCAGAAACGGCGCTGCTGCGGATATACAGCGTGGCCTGCGCGCACAGGACGCGCTCGGCGTCGGGCACGGCGTCCGGTATCACCGCCTCGCCGGTCAATTCCCGGCTGAGCAGCGTTTTATATACACATTCATAATATTCGATGCCCTTTTTCTCGATCTCGTCCATGGAGCCCATCTCCTTACTGTTAGTCGATAAACAGTATGAGCGAGCCCGAAAAACTATTCACTGCTTTTTCCGTGTCAGCAGTCTGTAGAGAAAAATCGGCAGCCGGATCATGATCACCCTCATTTTACATCCCTCTTATCAGCAGCATTTATTCATCCAAATCCCTGCCGCGACCAGACCGGTGCCGAAAAGGAACCACCAGAAGCCGGTCGGCAGCAGGAGTGAAAGGATCACGGCCAGCCCTGCGGCGATGGAAATACAACCGATCAGACTGCCTCTGTTCCTGTGTCCGCGCATAAAGACCCCCCGCCCCGGAATGATACTGTTCCATTCTACGCGGGCGGGGGTCTATATGTGCTTATTTAATTTCCCAGTCCTTGACGGCGTTGGCCTCTTCCCAAAGCCGCACGTACGATGTGTGGCGCGAGGGCTGGATCTCTCCGGCGTCCCGTGCGGCGATCACGGCGCAGCCGGGCTCTCTGCGATGCGTACAGTCGCTGAAGCGGCAGCGGCCGAGGTATTTCCCGAACTCCGGGAAGCAGTGCTGCAGCTGCGCGGGACGGATACTCTCCATCTGGTCGATATCAAAGGAGCCGAAGCCCGGTGTGTCGGCTATGTAGCCGCCGTTGGGCAAGGCAAAGAGCTCCACATGCCGCGTGGTATGGCGGCCCCGGCCCAGCGCACGGCTCACCTCTCCGGTCCGCAGCGCGAGATCGGGAGCCATGGCGTTCAAGAGGCTGCTCTTGCCGACGCCGGAATTGCCGGTGAAGGCGCATACCCGCCCGGAGACCGCGCTCAGAAGCGCCTCAACGCCCGCAGAGCTCTCCGCGCTGACGCGCAGTACATGTGCTCCCGCCGCGTTATAGACGGCATACAGCGCTTCTGCCGCGTCCAGATCGGTCTTGTTGATGCACAGCAGGAAATCGCAGTCGTGATATGCCGCCAGTGCCCAGACCCGGTCGATGATGAACGGGTCCGTCACCGGATTGACCGCCGCGGCCACCATGACCATCAGGTCGATATTGGCGACGGCGGGACGGACGAACCAGTTTCGGCGCGGCAGGATCTCGCGGATGCTGCCGCTGCCGTCCCGGTCTGCTGCGAGGCGGACCCGGTCGCCGACCAGCGGACTGGTGCCGTCCAGCCGGAATTTTCCCCGGGCACGGCAGGTCACCGTGCCGGCGTCCGTCTCCACATAGTAAAAGCCGCTGAGAGCCTTGACGATCCTTCCTTCGGTCATGCTCATTCTTCCGGCTCCGGCGTGGGCGTGGCCGTCGGGACGGGCGTGGGCGTCGCCTCGGGTCCGAGAGAGATCTGCAGATAGATCCGGGAGCGTACGGCGATCTCTGTCCCGGCGTCCACGTTCTGACTGACGACGCAGCCCTCGGGGATCGTATCGCTGTGGACGGCGCTGGACGACACAAGCGTGAGGTTATACGCCTCGATCAGCGCCTCGGCCTCCCGGCTGGGCGTGCCGACAAGATAGGGCATGATCACGGTGGCCACCTCGGGCCCGAGACTGATGGTCACATACACAGTGGCACCGGCCGGCAGCTTCTCTCCGGGCGAGGGGCTGATATCCACCACATAATCCTGTTCGATATCGTCCGAGGAGGCGTAGATCTTCTCCACGGAAAAGCCCAGTTTTTCCAGCTCGCTGGTCGCCTCGCGGTACTCATGCCCGATATAGTCCGGGATCTCCGTGAGCATGACGCCGGTGCTGATGGTGAGGCTCACGTTGATGCCCTTGTCCGAGAGCATATAGCTCTTCCCCGCCTCCGGAGACTGCCCGATGATGATCCCCTTTTCCACGTCGGGGTTGATCTCATAGGTCAGGTCAAAATTAAAGGAATTGGTAAAGCTCTTGCTGTTGATGATCGTATCGTAATAGCTGCCGACAAAATTCGGGATGGTGATGCGCTGTCCCGGAGAGAAGATCTCCTTGAGCCAGTAGTTCCAGAGGAACACCGCCAGAAGCATGATAAAGGCCAGCACGCCGAAGATGCCGGAGAGCGTGCTCACCACCTTGGCGCGGCGGCGGCGGAGCAGATAACTGTCCCGGCTCATTTCTCCGGAGCTTCCCACGGGCGCCACATTGCCGCCGATGTCCTCCGAGGCGCCCGCCAGTACGCGGCGGAGCTTTTCCAGGTCCGCGAGGAGCTGATCCGCCGTCTGGTATCGTTCCTCCAGCGTCGGCGCCATGGCCTTGTTCACGATGGCGGCAAATTCGGCCGGGATCTCCTTCACGAGCTCGCGCAGCGGCGTCGGAACGGCGGAGAGATGCTTGAGCGCGATGGTGCGGTCGTCGTCCCCGTCAAAGGGCAGGCGGTTGGACAGCATCTCATACATGACGATGCCCAGAGAATACAGATCGCTGCGCTCATCCACGGGGAGGCCCTTGGCCTGCTCGGGCGAGATATAATGCACGGAGCCGATGGCCTCGTTTTCCACCTCGGGTACCTCGGACTGCAGGTCCGCGATCCCGAAATCCGCCACCTTGATGGTGTCCTCTCCGATGACAATGATGTTCTGGGGCTTGATGTCCCTGTGAACGATGCCCTTGCTGTGCGCATGGCTGAGAGCGCCGGCGATCTGCATGGAGAAGGAAAGCGCCTTGGAGGGGTCCAACGGCCCGTGTTCGTTCATGTACTGCTTCAGAGTGATGCCCTCTGCCAGCTCCATGACGATGTATTCGATCTTGTCCGTGTGGCTCACGTCGTACACGCCGACGATATTCGGATGGCTGAGCTTGGCGATGGCCTGCGACTCGTTCTGGAACCGAATGCGGAACTTCTCGTTCCTGGCGAGCTCGGGGCGCATAATCTTGACAGCCACCTGCCGGTGCAGCCGGTTGTCCATGGCGCGGTAAACCACGGCCATGCCCCCGCTGCCGACCAGATCCATCAGCTCATACCTGTCCTCGAGTATGATGCCGGGATATTTGTCCATTACTTCATTATCCATGTCGTTCTCCCGTTGGTCATGATCACGGCGATCAGCGGTGCAGCAGCAATACCGTCACGTTGTCCGGCGCCCCTCGCTGCAGCGCGAGGGAGACGAGGGTCTCACAGGTCGCCTCCGGTGTTTTCGTGCGCTTCAAAAGGTCGGCGATCTCCTGCTCGGTGACCTGATTGCTCAGCCCGTCAGAGCACAGAAGCAGCTTGTCGCCGGGCCGCAGATCGATCCGGAACACATCGGTGCGTATGCGCCTTTCGACGCCGACGGCCCTGGTGATGACATTTTTGCGCGGATGAGAGCGGGCCTCGTCACCGCTGATCATCCCCTGATCCACCATTTCCTGGACCAGAGAGTGATCCCGTGTCACCTGGAGGAGCTGTCCCTCGGCCAGCCAGTAACAGCGGCTGTCTCCCACGTTGACGATGACGGTGTCGTCCGCGGAGACCACGACGGCCACCAGAGTGGTGCCCATGCCGCGGCAGTTCTCGTCCCGGTTCGCGCGGTCATAGACCTGCAGGTTGGCCCAGGCCGCAGCCTCTCTGGCCACGTCCACCGCCAGCGGCGGCTCCGGTTCGGCAAAGCGGCGCACGGCGTAATCCAGAAAGGCGTCCGCCGCCGCGGCGGAGGCGATCTCCCCCGCCCTCTCGCCGCCCATGCCGTCGCAGAGCACGAGAACGCACGCATCACCGCCGGGCGCCTCGTAAAACCGATAGGCGTCCTGGTTGACCGTACGTACTTTTCCCTTGTCCGTCAGACCGAAAACTGTCATTTTCCTGGCCTCACCGTACTGCGTCGAAGCTGTCCGCAGGAAGCGTTCACATCGCTTCCCAGCCTCCTCCGGACAGTGACATTGACTCCGCTGCCTGTAAGTATATCCATAAACCGCCGGATATTTGCGCCGCTCGACGGTTCAAAGCTGCGTTCCTCCACGCGGTTGAGCGGTATGAGATTCACATGGGCGGCGATGGGCCGCACCCGTTCAGCCAGCAGCTCCGCCTGCCAAGGCGCGTCGTTGACGCCGTCGATCATCGCGTACTCAAAGGAGATCCGCCGGCCTGTCGCGCGGAAATACTTCGCGCAGGCCTCAAAAAGCGCGTCGACGCCCCGGTTCCGGTTGGCCGGCATGATCCTGGAGCGCGTCTCGTCGTCCGGCGCGTGGAGGGAGACCGACAGCGTGAGCTGCAGGTCCCTTGCGGCCAGATCGTCAAAGCGTTCAATGATGCCGCAGGTGGACAGGGAGATATGGCGCATGCTGATATTCCGTCCCTCCGGGTGGTTGACCAGTTCCAGAAAACGCATGACGTTATCGAAATTGTCCAGCGGTTCTCCGATCCCCATGAGCACGATGTGCGAGATCTTCAGCCCGGACGTCTTCTCGGAGAAGAGCACCTCATCGAGCATTTCCGAGGGCGTCAGGCTGCGGACAAGTCCGCCGATGGCGGAGGCGCAGAAGGCGCAGCCCTGCCGACAGCCCACCTGTGAGGAGATGCAGACGGTGTTGCCGTAGTGGTATCGCATGACCACGGTCTCCACTGCGTTGCCGTCGTGAAGCTCCCAGAGGTACTTCACTGTGCCGTCCTCGGCCGAGATCTGTTCGCGCAGCACACCTGGCGCATAGAGATGACAGCGCTCCCGTAGCTTTTCACGCAGAGCTTTGGGCAGATTCGTCATCTCGTCCCAGCCGCCGCATCCGGCAGACAGCCAGGTGAAGATCTGCCTGGCGCGGAAAGCCGGTTCCCCCAGCTCCTTCATGAGCGCGCCCAGTTCCTCTAGCGTCAGGGATTTTATATCGATTTTGTCATTGACAGTGTTCATTCTTCTTCAAAATACTATAGAAAAAACCGTCCGTATCGTATTCCTGCGGCCAGATCGTCCGGCACTCTTCCATACGGAAATCCCCGTTTTCCTCAAGAAACGCGCCGACCACGTCTTCGTTCTCCTCGCGGAATACCGTGCAGGTCGAGTACAGCAGCGTGCCGCCGGGCCGTACGCATCGCGACACGCCGCGCAGGATCCGAAGCTGCACCTCCGGCAGCCGCCGGAGCGCGTCGGGATCCTTGTAGCGTATCTCCGGTCTTTTCCGGATGACGCCCATCCCCGAGCACGGCACGTCGGCCATTACGAGATCAAAGCCGTTTTCAAGATCAGGCGGCGGATCGGCGGCGTCCATGGCGGCGGTGCGAATGATGCTCATATGCAGCCGTCGGGCGCTGTCCACGATCTGTGCGAGTTTCTTTTCATGGATATCACAGGCCGCGATATCACCTTCATTGCCCATGAGCGAGGCGCACAGCAGGCTCTTGCCACCGGGTGCCGCGCAGGCATCCAGGACCCGCATCCCCTTTCCCGGCGCCGCGGCGAGCACGCCCATGGCCGCCGCCGCGTCCTGCACGAAGAAATCGCCCTCGGCAAAGCCGGGCAGCGCAGTCACGGCCCCCGCGTCCGTCAAATGCACGGAAACCGGTGAGAGGGCGCTTGTCTCAGCCGAAAAGCCTTCGCCGCGCAGACGTCCTGCCAGTTGGACGGCATCGGTGCGCAAAAGGTTCGCCGTCAGGCTGAGCGCCGGTTCCCTGTTGTTCGTCTCGAGGAATGCGCGGGTGTGTTCATATCCGTGCTCCGCAAGGAGCTTTTCGCACAGCCAGAGCGGATGACTGAAACGGATCGAGAGCGCCTCGGCCGTTTCGCCGTCGGGAGGCTCCGGAAGAGTGTCCCGGCATCGTGCGATTTTGCGCAGCACGGCGTTGACGAGGCCCGCCGCTCTGGGATTGGCGCGCTTGCACAGTTCTACGCTCTGACTGACCGCTGCCGGATCGGGTATGCGGTCCATCGTCAGGAGCTGAACGACGCCCAGGCGCAGCACGTCCCTGACCCGGGGCTCCAGTTCGGAGGCCGGAACAGAGGAAGCCGTGTCGATATAGTGATCGCACAGCGCCGCGTTCTGCAGCACGCTCATACACATTCTCGTGCACAGCGCCGCATCCCGTTCATCCAGATGATACCGGGAACGGGCCGCATCCAGCGTCTGCTGCGACCAGGCATCAAAACGCCGGCACCGTCCGAGCACCCAGGCCGCCGCCTCTCTGGCGGGGGATACTTCGCTGCTCATGAGACCGCGATCGGATGCCCGAGCAGATAGGCCGCGGCGCTCATGCGCTTTTTCCCCGCAGGCTGGACCTCGGTGACAAGAAGCGTCTGTCCTCCGCCGCAGGCGACCTCGATGCCGTCCTTTCCCGCCGCGACGATACTGCCGGGAGAGCGCGCGGTGGTATGGTCCGTATACTCCGCGCGGAAAACACGCAGCTCGGCGCCGCCTAAGCGTGCGGACGCCACGGGCCAGGGATCGAGACCGCAGATATGCTTTACGATCTGCCGGGGCGTATTGTTCCAGTCGATGGGACTCATCGCCTTTGTGAGCATCGTCGTGTAAGTGGCCTCCGCTTCGTTCTGGGGCGTGCGGCCCGCCGTTCCGGCGCCGACAGCGCGGACCGTTTCCGTCAGCAGCTCTGCGCCGATCTCCATCAGGCGGCCGAACAGCTCACCGGAGGTCTCGAATTCTCCGATGGTCGTTTCACGGCTCGAAATGATATCGCCCGTATCCATGCCGGGCGCCATATACTGCACGGTGACGCCGGTGACTTCATCGCCGTTGAGGACCGCCCACTGCACAGGCGCGGCGCCGCGGTACCGCGGCAGAAGAGAGCCGTGCAGATTGATGCAGCCCAGAGGCGGGATGTCCAGACACTCCGGGGGCAGGATCCGCCCGTAGGCCACCGCCGCGACAAGATCGGGAACCAGTGAGCGTAGCTGGTCACAGGCCGTGCCGTCCCTGAAGGTCTCGGGCTGGAAAACGGGGATCCCATGCTCCAGCGAGAGAGCCTTGACCGGAGAATACGACATTTCCATCCCGCGGCCGCGCGGTCTGTCGGGCTGGGTAAAAACGCCGACGATCTCCTGTCCGTCTTCGATCAGGGCGGAGAGAGACGCACGGGCAAAGTCCGACGTGCCCATGAAGACGATCCTCATTCCGCGGTTTCTCCGTCAAGCTCCTCGTCGGCGTCCTCGTCATCGTCACCGCGAAGCTGCGCGAGCTCCTCGTCGGTGAGCATGTGGGTCGCCTTCTCCACGAACACGACACCGTCCAGATGATCGATCTCGTGACAGAACGCCCGGGCCGTGAGTCCATGACCTTCGACCTCGAAGGGTTCTCCGTTGCGGTCGAGCGCCTTGACGACGACATGCTCGGGGCGGCACACGATGCCGAAGCGGCCGGGAAAGCTCAGGCAGCCCTCTGCGCCCTCCTGCTCGCCCTCGGCCAGGACGATCTCCGGGTTGATCAGCTCGATGAAGTAGGGCTCCTCACCCTCGGCCACGTTGGTTTCCATGACGATGCAGGCGCGGCGGATGATGCCCACCTGCGGCGCGGCGATGCCCACGCCGTCGGCGTCTATCAGCGTCTCGATCATGTCGTCCAGGAGCTGATGGAGCCGCGGTCCGAACTCGGTATAGGGCCGGCAGACCTTGTGAAGCGCGGGGTTTTCGTCGGTGAGAACGTTTCTTAAAGCCATATCTTTCACTCCATGGGGTTGTAGTCCGCGAACACGGACACACCCTTGAATTCTTTTACTGTGTTGCACTGGATCAAGAGCCCGGAGATCAGGGTCCGGATCTGTCTGTCAAAGCGGCAGTGCACCGTGACCCGATAGCGGTAGCGGTTGTTGACCCGCACTACCGGCAGCGGCGCCGGTCCGAGGACGTCGGCGTCCTCCCGGGCGATGAGCTCGTTTTTGAGCCGGTCCCGGATATACGCGCAGCAGCGCATGACGTCGGATTCGTCATATCCGGAGGCGGACACCGTCACGATATCCGAAAACGGCGGGCAGTTCTGCAGCCGGCGCAGCTCGATCTCCGAGGCGTAAAAACCCTCGTAGTCCTGCGCCGATGCCAGACGGAGAACCTGATTTTGCGGGGTGAAGGTCTGGATGATCGCCCGACCGGTCTTGGTCCCCCGGCCGGAGCGGCCGATGACCTGGGTGATCAGGGAAAAACAGCGCTCCGAGGCGCGGTAATCGCCCGTATACAGCGACTGATCGGCGTTGATAACGCCCACCAGCGTGACGTTTTCAAAATCCAGGCCCTTGGTCACCATCTGCGTGCCCAGGAGGATCGGCACTTTTTTCTCCCGGAACTGCGTGAGTATCTTTTCGTGGGAGCCGGCGTGAGAGACGGAATCGGCGTCCATGCGCAGGACCTCCACGCCGGGCAGCGCCTCGGCAAGCTCCTCCTCGAGCTTCTGCGTACCGGTCCCGTACTGGTTCAGGATGCCGCCGCATTCGGGACAGCTGTCGTCAAGGGCGCGGGTATAGCCGCAGTGGTGGCACATGAGCCGCCGGCGGCTGCCGTGCCATGTCAGATGGACGCTGCAGTTCGGGCAGGTGTAGGTGTATCCGCACTCGCCGCAGGCGATCAGACTGGCCGTGCCCCTGCGGTTGAGGAAGAGGATGCTCTGCTCCCCGCGCTCAATGTTTTCCCGAAGAGACCGGCAGAGCGCCCGGCTCAAAGAAGACCCGTTTCCGTCCTTCAGCTCGGCGCGCATATCTACGATCTCCACCGCAGGCAGCGCCATGGCGTTATAGCGCGACGACAGTCGGAACAGGTGGTATCGTCCCTGCTCGGCCCAGTAACGGCTTTCCAGATCCGGTGTGGCGGAGCCGAGCACCAGCAGGCCTCCGGCGGCTGCGACGCGGAATTTTGCCGCATCCCTGGCGTGATAACGGGGCGAATTTTCGGATTTATAGGTATACTCCTGCTCCTCGTCGATGATGATGAGGCCCAGATCTTCGCAAGGCGCGAATACGGCGCTGCGGGTGCCGATCACGACCTTCGCCCTTCCGGAACGGATGCGCTTCCACTCGTCATAGCGCTCCCCCACGGCCAGAGAGCTGTGGAGAACGGCGATATCCTCACCGAAATAGGAGGAAAAAATACGGATCATCTGGGGCGTGAGTGCGATCTCCGGCACCAGCAGGATCGACGATTTTCCCATCGAACGCATCCGGTCGATCAGATGCACGTAAATGGCCGTTTTTCCGCTGCCCGTCACGCCGTAGAGCAGCGAGGCCGCGGGGTTGCTGCCGTCATACAGCGCCAGCAGTCCCTCAAATGCGGCTTTCTGCTCGTCATTGAGCTCCGGCAGCGGCGTGAGCTCCCCGCCGGGTGCCGCCAGGCGGCGGAATACCTCTTCCTCCGTGCTGACGACGGCTTCACTGCGGATCAGAGCGTTTACCGTCGCGGACGATGCGCCGGTAAAATAGCACAGCTCCGAGAGAGAGACGCGCTCGAGCGTGCACAGCAGACGGAGCACAGCCGCCTGCATCGGCGCGCGCTTTTCCTTCCTGCGGGCCAGCTCCTGCGCATCCTCCGGAGAGACGGCCAGCGAGATCATTTTGACCTTTTTATCGCCCACGCGCCGTTTCTGCGTGCTGTCCGGCTCCAGGATCCTCTTTCTCACGAGGGACTGCAGCGCCCGGGAGGGGTCTGCCTCCTCGAACACGCGCCGGATATCGCTCAGCGGGCAGCTGCCGCCGTGAGCGTACACCGCATCCAGGATCAGCTGTTCGCCTTTGGCGCTGCCCGCGGCGGAATATGCCGTCTCCCGGTCCACGCCGGCGCAAAGCGAATAGGATGCCTCGATCCGGAACCACAGTCCCGCGGGCAGCATGGCATGCATGGCCTCGTACACCGTACAAAAATACCTGTCATGCAGCCATACGGCAAGGCGGAGCATCTCCGGGGAGAGCACCGGTGCGCCATCAAGCACCGAGGTGACCGGCTTCAGCCGGCGCTCGGTCTTTTCGGCGTCACCCACCGACAGGACAAGCCCCTCTGTACGGCGATTGCCTTTGCCGAACTGTACCAGCACGCGGACGCCGGGTACGACGCTGTCGGCCAGGTCAGCGGGGATCAGGTAGCTGTAGGGCCGGTCGAGCCAATAGGCGGCCGCGGCCACGGCGACCTTCGCCGCTCTGTCAGCCATTCTTCTTTTCGAGCGTCAGTTTCCCGGAGTACACCTCGTCAATGGCCATAGACACCGGCTTTTTATCCAGTATCTCCTCGTTTTCCTCAGCTTTTGCGGCAATTTCCCTGGCACGTCTGGCAATGAGATTCACCAGCAGATAGTTGCTGCCGACTTTCTCCACAAGGCTGGCCATAGGCGGATAGAGCATCATAACGGATTTCATTCCTTTCCATTTTTCCGGCATCGCCGGGGTCTTTAACAGTATTTGATCGATCAGGCTTCCAGGATCGAGCGGATCTCCTCCGCGGCTCTGTGAAAGTCGTCGTTGACAACGGTGTGGTCATAGGTCGGCGCGAGCTCCATCTGCTGCGCAGCCGTTTCCATACGTCCCCGGATCACCTCTTCGGTCTCCGTGCCGCGGCCGCGCAGACGCGCCTCCAGCGCCTCCAGACTCGGCGGGGCAAGGAACACGGTCACAGCCTCGGGCATCAGCGCCTTGACCTGTCCGGCTCCCTGTACCTCGATATCGAGGATGACGTTGATCCCGGCCGCGAGCCTCGCCTCCACCTGGGAGCGGGGCGTGCCGTAGCTGTTGCCGACAAAGGTGGCATGCTCCAGCAGCTCGTTGTTGACCACCATCTCGTCAAATCGTTCACGGCTGACGAAGAAATAATCGACGCCCTCCGTCTCGCCGGGCCGCGGCGCGCGGGTCGTGGCGGAAACGGAGAATTCAAGATTGCTCATCATTGACATCAGGCAGGAGATCACCGTGGACTTCCCGACGCCGGACGGTCCGGAGATCACCAGCAGCTTGCCGCGCTTATCCATTCGTCCTCTCCCCTCCGGGCGTCTCGTCGCCCAGCTGATTCATGCGGGTATTGAGCGTCTCCGGCTGCAGAGCCGACAGGATCACGTGACCGCTGTCCATCACGATGACGGCGCGGGTCCGCCGCCCGAAGGTGGCGTCGATGAGGTCCCCGCGCTCACGCACATCCTGGATGATGCGTTTGATCGGCGCGGACTCGGGGCTGACGAGGGCGACGATGCGTTCCACGCAGACCATGTTGCCGAACCCGATATTCAAAAGCTTCATTTGACTGTTCACTCCACATTCTGCAGCTGCTCACGGAGCTTTTCGATCTCGCTTTTGAGATCGACCACAACCTGGGCCAGGGCGGCGTCGCTGCACTTGGAACCGATCGTGTTGGACTCCCTGTTGAACTCCTGGACGAGAAAATCCATCTTCCGGCCGATGGGAGACCCTTCGCTGAGCATGGCCCTGAACTGACCGATATGGCTGCGCAGCCGCACAGTTTCCTCGTCCACGGCCGTACGGTCGGCAAAGATGGCCGCCTCGGTGATGAGCCGCTGCTCGTCGATGCCCCGGTCCTCCAGCAGCTCCCGGAGTCTCGCCTCCAGCCTCTGCCGGTATTCCTGTACGGTCTGAGGCGAGCGCTCCTCCACGACGGAGACCAGCGACTCGATATTCGCGAGCTTGGCGAGCATGTCCTCGCGCAGGCGCTCTCCCTCCCGGGCGCGCATGACGTTGAACTCCTCCACAGCTTTGCGCGTGATCTCCCGCAGCTCGGCGCCCACGGTCTCGGCGTCAAGCTCCTTCTTCTCCAGGGTCAGCACGTCGGGAAATCTCGCCACGGCGGCGGCGTTGAGTCCGCAGTCGAGCCCCAGCGACCCGGCGATCTCCGATACGGCGCCGTAATACTCCTTCGCCAGCTCCATATTGGCCCGGACGACGACGTCCGCCTCCGCGCCGGACTGGACCGTGACGAAAACATCCACCTTGCCGCGGCGTACGCCGTCGGACACGGTGTTTTTGATCGTCTCTTCCGCGAAAAGATAGCTGCGCGGCAGGCGCACATTGCAGTCGAGAAACTTGTTGTTTACGCTTTTGAGCTCCACGGTCACGCTCTGCCCGCCAACGGTGCCGCGGGCGCTGCCGTAACCGGTCATGCTGTATAACTCAGCCATTATTTGATCCTCCCGGCGATGTTTCTCAGATAATAAAGGATAAGCTGTCCCAGGGCGAAATCATACGCGAAAAATGCCGCGGCCGCGGCCGCAAACACGATCCACAGCGCAGCGCCCTCGAACACCTCCGCGGCGGGAGCAAAGCTGCCGGACAGCAGCCAGAGCGCGAGCATCGCGGCGGCAAACACGCCGAGCTTCAGCGCCCAGCGCTTCACCGGCGCGGCAAAACGCTCCGCGCGCAGCTTGACGAGAGGATAATAGCCCACGAATACCGCATACAGGATCGCGGGCGCCTTGTTCGGGAGCAGCAGCAGCGACAGGAGCGCCGTGACGAAATAGCATGCCGGCGCCCAGAATCCCGGACAGCTCATCTTGACGAACACCACGCCCAGTGATGCGACGCACAGCAGCGCCAGCTTGCCGCCCGGCAGCAGCGATCCGAGATAGAGCACCGCCGTGCCCAGCGCCGCCGCCAGCGAGGCGCGGGCAAGGGCTCTCGCACCGGAGGACATCAGCAGCAGCGGATCAGATCGCCGCCCATCATCTCACAGCAGCAGTCGGCGATCATGAGCTTGGTGCAGATATCGCACATGTCCGACTGATCCGAACGGACGACGGAGGTGGTCGTATACGGCTTTCGGGAGTTGTTCTCGATATAGGCCACGGCCTGCCTGTACTCCGCGTTGGAAGGATCGAGTGTCGCGGCGATGCGGAAATACCGGGAGGCCTCGTCCATCCAGCCGCGGCGGAAGCACAGCATGCCCATCAGGTAATTCCACTCCGCCCCGCGCTCCACGATGGAGCCGAGGATCATTTCCGCGCGGGACAGATCCCCGACGTTGATGGCGGTGCGGGCGTCATTGAGCGCGGTCGGCCGCGTGCTGTGAGCGGCGCCGGTGTCCTGTGTCCAGGTCTGATACTGGTAGGCGGATCCGCCGCCGGCGCGTTCTTTTTCGATGGCGTCGTACGCCTCATTGATCTCCTTCATCTTCTCCTGGGCGAGATCGGCGAGGGGATTGTTCACATAGTTGTCGGGATGGTATTTCCTCGCCAGATCCCGATAGGCCCTTTTGATCTCCTCGTCGGAGGCGGTGCGCGAAACGCCCAGCGTTACATAAGGATCGTTCATACTATCTCTGCTCCTTGCGGCGGAACCGTCTCTCCGCCGTTTTTATTTCTCTTGTTCCATTTGCCCGCGAACACGAACTCCGTGATCTCCGGCAGGCCGACGGTGACGATGTTTTCCAAAATCGGCTGCCACAGATCCGGCGCTCTGAGCATCAGCGCCGCGGCGGCGCTGCGCTCGGAAAGATTCAGTGTGGCGCGCAGGGAGGCCTTTTCCTCCTCGGAGAGCCTGTCCTCGCCCGGCTTCAGCCGGTGCCGCAGCGGATTGTAGCGGTCGCTTCGGATGTCCTTTTCCAGATCGTCCACCGCGTCGAGGATATAGACCGACCGGCCGATGTGGTAAAAAAGCTCGCGCTGAATGCGTTTTGACTCCTCATCGGGAGCCTCCTCGGCGGCAAACGCGAGGATACGGGCAAAACAGTCCGCCGCCCTGTCCAGCGAGGGATCGTTCCGAGACTCCAGTTCATCGAGCTCCGCAAGGCAGCGCTTCACGTTTTCCGCAAAGGCCGGACGCCGTTTCGCCGCGGCGCGGTATGCTTTCTCAAAGGAAAACTCTCCCGCCTTCGCCGCCAGCGCCTTGAGCGCATTCTCGTCCCGGCGGGTATCGTCCAGCTTCCACCGGGTCAGGATCATACTGTAATCCGCGGCGGCCTCCAGGGCCCTGTCTGTCCGAATGATCGAACGACGGCGCGCAGGATGCACGGGACAGCGCCGTCGCTCTGTGGCGGGCGGCTGCGTGGACAGGACCATGGCCATAAACGTCAGATCATAATTGACCACGAACCTCGCCGGAATGCCGTAGCGCTGCCGAAGCGTCTGGCACAGTCCGCAGTACTCGGCGCGGAACAGCGCGTAATCCCTGCCCCGCAGCTCCCCCGTGTCGGGTCGGATATAGCCGTACAAGCCGCAGGCCCTCACTCACCGGCGTCGCTCTGGGTAAGACCGACGTATATGCTGTAATCCCCGATTACCCCGACGTCCGGGTATCCGTCGATGTAGATCCGCGCGTACGGATTGATAACGCCGGACACGCCGACGGAGATATCCGACAGATCCGCCACAGCACGAAGGTTCGACGCGTTCATCTGCGAGATCTGCTCCGCCGGTCCGCGAACCGTGACGGACAGAGCCTGGGTATGGATCTCGGCATTGTATCCCTCCGGCACGTTGATGCAGGAGATGTTGTCATGGCCGAGAGTGAACACCTCGGTGGAGAGGCCGACGATCTCCACGCTCACGGAGGCCTCGCTCACACCGGAGAGGTTGTCCGTGCTGTCGGGAGGAACGATCGTATATGTCGCTGAATAGCCGGACGCGAAATCGGACAGGTCGATGCTGCCCAGAACGATCTTGGAGACGCTGTCTATGGCGGCCGCGTCGCCGCTGAGCAGAACGGAAGCCGGTACGATCGTGATCTTGGTGTTCTCATCCCGGGTCGCTCCCCCGCCGTTGACGATCGTGACGTCCAGGGGCACCAGCTTGGTGGAGAGCACGTTGAGCGTTACCGTGACTTCCTGGGTGTCCAGGAGGATGTCCGCATCGTCCACGGGATTCCCCTCGGCGTCCCGGAGCTCATAGGTCGTGGAAAACTGCAGCGTTTTGTCCACATCCATGCGCGTGATGGCGATATAGGCGTGATCCACGGCGTTGACGGCGGTCTTGGGTCCGGACACCGTGACGACCATCGGATCAAAGATCAGGCTGTCGTCGGCGAGATATCCTTCCTCCGTGCTGCCCAGGAACTCACCCTCCACGGGCACGGTCTTCCTGGTCTGCCGGTCCACGTAGAAATTCACCACGTCGGCGCTGCAGCGCACCACGGTGACCTCGTCGGAGCTGACCGTGTTCGGATAGTTGATCTCGTAGGAGACCGAATACCGGCCGTCGGTGACGACGCGGCTGAGATCGATCGCGGCGGTGATGTTCGCGCTGTTGAGCTTGGTGATCACCCGTCTGGTCGCCCTGAGGGTCAGATCCACCGAGGAGATATCCTGCTCGGTGACGATCAGGCCGCTGGACTCACGGAGCGCTTCGGCCCCGGAAAATACGATCTTCACATTGGAAAAGACCTTTTCGACCTCGACGCCCTCGGTAGACGTCACATATGTCCAGAGCAGGATCGCCGCCAGCAGCGAAAAGACCATCCAGAACCCTTTGCTGTCCAGTATCCTGTTTGTATTCTTGGCCTGTTCTTTTTTCATGAGATGTTTCCCTTATCCTTTTTGCGGAACAGGGAGAACGGCGTCTGTTCCTCCTGTTCGGTCAAAAGTCCGTTGCGCAGCAGTTTTTCAAAGGTGTCCCGCGAAAGGTGGCGCTTGAGCATCCCGCTCTCCGCCACGGAAATGCCGCCGGTCTCCTCGGATACAATGACGACCAGCGCGTCGGTGGCCTCGCTCATGCCGATGCCCGCCCGATGGCGCATGCCCAGGTCCCGGCTGAGATTCGGGTTCTCCGAGAGCGGCAGCATGCATCCAGCCGCTTCGATCCGGCCGTTGCGAATGATCACGGCGCCGTCATGCAGGGGGGCCTTGGGATAAAAAATGTTTTTGAGCAGCTCCGCGGTGGTCTCCGCATCGAGGATCGTGCCGGTGCGGATCTGTTCCTCCAGTCGGTTGGAGCGTTCGAAGATGATCAGCGCGCCCGTGCGTGTTTTGGAGAGGTCTGTGCATGCCAGCACGGTCTGGGTGATGGCGTTTTCCGACGTCAGACTGCGTTCTCCGCCGAAGAGCATCGTGAAGGGCGTGCCGTTGCCCAGCGTTTCGAGGAATCGGCGGATCTCCGGCTGGAACAGCACGACCAGCGCCAGCAGTCCGATCTGTACCGCGCTGCGAAGGATATAGTTGACGGTGTAGAGCTGGATCTCCCCGGACAGCCAGAGCGCGAGCAGGATGATCAGAATGCCCATAAAGACCTTTGAGGTCCTGGTCCTCCGGATCAGCATGATAATGAAATACAGCAGCACAGCCACCAGCGCGATATCGATGATATCCATGATGCGGATCGTGCCGATCTGGCTGAAAGTCTGCTTGATGGAAGAGAAAATATCCATTTTAGGTCCTCATATCCCCATGATCGTTTCTTTGGAATATTATACGGTATGATCTGTATATTAGCAAGAAAATGGTTACATTTTGTAACTAATTTTTAAAATATTTCTGACGATCCACACCGCCGTATCGACCTCCTGCGGCGTGTTGAAGGGAGACACGCTGAATCGGACCGTTCCGGTTTTCAGCGTGCCCGCACACGCATGCGCCTGCGGCGCGCACTGCAGGCCTGCCCGGACAGCGATATCCTCTTCTCCGAGGCGAGCCGCGAGCTCCTCGCAGGATATTTCGCGCGGCACGACGGAGATGACGCCGGTGCGGTCCGGCTGCTCCGGAAGGATCACATCGAGTCCGTCAATGGACAGAAGGCCCTGGGCAAGCTGTTCCGCCAAGGCTTCTTCCCTGCCTCTGAGCGCGCGGATACCGCGGCCGGCAATAAAGCGCAGCGCCGCCGAAAGCCCGGCGATCCCGCAAACGTTCAGCGTTCCCGCCTCCAGACGGTCCGGCAGCTCCTCGGGCATCCCGGGTTCGGCGCTCAGGCTGCCCGTACCGCCCTGCATCAGCGGAACGCCCCTCTGACCGCACAGCAGCAGTCCCGTCCCCTGCGGACCCATCAGCCCCTTATGACCGGGCATGGCGATAAAGGCGGCGCCGAGGTCTTGAAAATCCATATCATAGATCCCCGCGCTCTGGGCCGCGTCAATGATCAGCGGAACGCCTGCCCTGCGGCATATCTCGGCGATTTCCTCGATCGGCAGACGATAGCCGAACACATTGGAAACGTGGGTGCATACAGCGACGTCGACACCGCTGACGGCTTCGGAGAACGCATCGAGAAAGCCTCCGGTATCAAAAAGCGGGGCGCTCACGATCTGCACCGCGGCCCTGGAAGCGTAGAGCGGCCGCACCACGGCATTGTGCTCATAACCGGACACAAGCACCCGCGTGCCTGCCCCTGTCAGGGAACGGATGGCGATATTTAGAGCGTGGGTGGCGTTCAGCGTGAATACGACCTGCGCGGGATCGGGGACATGGAAGAGCGCGGCCGCCTGTTCCCTGCAGGCATAGACCCGTTCCGCCGCGGCCAAGGCCGGGGCATGGAGCCCCCTACCGGGGGAGGCGCATTCCTTTACGGCGAGGATCATCTCCCGCGTCACCTCCGGCGGCTTGAGGAACGACGTCGCGGCGCTGTCAAGATAGATCACGCCCACACCTCCCGATAACCGCCGCTGCCGTCGGGCACGAATACGCGGCCGTGGCTGATCTGACGGCTGTCAAGGACCTCCAGGGCCTGCCGCAGACGCTTCTCGGTCACTCCGGCGGCGTAGACGCAGCCTTTGTCCGAGAGGCCCGCAGGCGCTTTGATGATCTTGGCCGGGACGCCGCCCGCGCTCAGGACCCGTGTGCCGCGCTGGGCATGGGTCAGAGAACGAAACAGGATGATGGCAGACATGAAAAAACCCTCCGCATAGATGAATGACACTCCATTCTATGCGAAGGGTCCGGATCCGTTTATTTTGACGTGAGCAGCGCGATCGCCTGGGCGGAAATACCCTCGCCCCGGCCTGTGAAGCCCAGATGCTCCTCGGTGGTGGCCTTGATATTGACCCTCTCCGGATCGATCCCCAGCGCCCGGGCGGTGTTCAGGCGCATCTGCTCCATATACGGTGCGAGCCGGGGCCTCTGTGCGACGATCGTGGCGTCGATGTTGACGATCTCCCAGCCTTTTTCCCGGATCATTCCGGCTGTATGCTCTGTGAGCAGAAGACTGCTGATCCCCGCATACCGCTCGTCGTTATCGGGAAAATGCCGGCCGATATCCCCCAGCGCCGCGGCGCCGAGGACCGCGTCCATGATCGCGTGAAGGAGCACGTCCGCGTCCGAGTGGCCCAGCAGCCCCTTTTCCCAGGGGATCTCCATGCCTCCGAGGACAAGCCTGCGCCCCTCGGCGAGCTGATGGACGTCATAGCCCTGTCCGATGCGGAATTCACTCATGGCGGCTCCTCAATATGGCGGAGGCAGCGGCCAGATCCGCCGGGACCGTAATTTTGATATTCTCCGGCGAGCCTTTGGACAGACGCACCGTAAAGCCCATGGCCTCCACGGCAGCGCAGTCGTCCGTGTACTCCTTCCCCTCCCTGACAGCCGCGGTGAGGGCGCCCTTGAGCAGGTCCGGGATAAATGCCTGGGGCGTCTGTACGGCGACAAGGCTGCTGCGGTCCGGCGTGCTGACCACGACGTTGTCGCGGATCTCCTTGACCGTGTCGGTCACCGGGATCGCTGGCGCCGCGCAGCGGAACATCGCTGCCGTATGCATCGCGTCGCGGATGATCTCCTCGGTGACAAGCGGGCGCGCGCCGTCGTGAACGAGCACGATGCGGGCGTCACGGCGGATGGAGGAGACGCCGGCCAGAACGCTTTTCGTTCTGGTATCGCCGCCGATCACGACCTTGTTGACCTTTCCGATGCCGTAGGAGCGGCAGAGCTCCGCCGTCTGTTCGAGCCGGTCCTCCCTGGCCACAACGACGATCTCATCCACAAAGCCGCAGCCGTCGAAGGCGCGCAGCGTCCGGGCCAGCACCGGCATGCCCTCCAGCGGAAGGAAAAGCTTGTCCTGTCCCATACGCTCCGAGCGTCCGGCCGCCACGACGACGACGCTGCATGTGGTGTTTTTCACTTTTCGGATTACCTGCGCGACTTTGCTCATATTGCATCTCCGTAGCAGACAAATCGTTTCTTTTAAAGTATCTTTATTGTACGCGCCGCGGTCATCCCCGTCAACTGCTTATTTTCCCGCGGGTGAACCTGCCCATCCGTCCAAAGGCGCCGTGCTGAAAAAAGGACGGACGGCAATGCCGTCCGTCCTTGATACTGCGATACAGACTCAGGGAATAATGTCCGCGGGAACCTCGCCCCCGGGGGCATCCTGCGCAAGCCCGTCGGGGACTTCGGGAGCCTCGTGCCCGCCGAAGCCTTCGGGCGCACCGGGACCGCCGGGGCCGCCGGGACCTCCGGGTCCACCGGGGCCGCCGGGACCTCCGGGTCCACCGGGGCCGCCGGGACCTCCAGGGCCGTGACCGAACTGCATGATGCGCAGATTCTTCCAGCGGCCGTATTTGTAGATGAAATAGGTGGCGATCGCGTTGACGATCATGCCGAACACCATGGATACGAACACCATCCGCTCCTGCGTCCACAGCGTGGCGCCCGCACCTCTGGCCAGCGCAACGAAGCCGTAGGCGGTGATCAGGCGGAGAACGATGTTGGTCGCAATGCCCATCCACATCGGAGAGATCGTATCTCCGGCGCCGCGGACGACGCCCATCATGGGCTGCGAGAAGGAGTTGATCACATAACAGGGCGCGATGATGTATATGAGACCCATGGTCATTTTGTTGAGCGCCATTTCAGGAGTGAATACACGGAGCAGATACGGTCCGCCCAGCAGGACCGCAGGGCCCATGACGGCGGTGACGATCAGCGACATGATGATGCACTGCCTGAGGCCGATCTTGACGCGGTCCATCCTGCCGGCGCCGATGTTCTGACCGGCATAGGTGGACATGGCCATACCGAAGGTCATGGTGGGCATCATCGCGTAACCGTCCACACGCATGGTCAGCGAGTTGGCGGCGATGAACAGGCTGTCGCCGAAGCTGTTGATCAGGCGGGTCACGAGCAGGTTGGAGACGCTGGTGAGCGCCATCGTGATGCCGGAGGGGATGCCCAGGCTGACGATCCTCTTCATATAGGCGCCGTCAGGCTTCCATTCCGTTTTGGTCAGAGTGAAATACTGTTTCAGAGAAAGGACCTTCCGGATACAGAGGATGCCGGAAACGGCCTGCGCGAAGATCGTGGCGAGCGCCACGCCGGCCACACCCATGGAATTGACCAGCAGAAGGTCGCCGATGATGTTCAGCACGGTCGTCAGGAGCAGATAACCCAGCGCGGAGAAGGAGTCCCCCATGCCGCGGAGGATGCCGCTGAAGATGTTGTATCCGAAGTTGCCGGCAATGCCGAGGAAAGAGATGATCAGGTAAGTCCGGCAGTCGTCATAGAGCTCGGGGAGAGTGTTGATCGCACGGAGCATCGGGTCTACGATCATCGGACCGACGATCATAATGAATACACTGACGATAACAGACAGGATCGCACAGTTGGCAATGGTCTTGCCCAGACCTTCCTTGTTGCGTGCGCCGAAGAACTGTGCCACCATGATGCCGGCGCCGGTGGCGATGCCCACGAAAAGAGCCATCATCACCATCAGGACCGGGAAGGCGCTTCCGACTGCAGCCAGTGCGGTGTAGCCCCATTTACTGTTGCCTACAACGATGGTGTCGACCGTATTGTAGAGCTGCTGGGCGAAGTTGCCGAGGATCAGCGGGACGGCAAACATGCCCAAACGTTTCCAGGGAGTTCCCTCACTCATGTTGCGCGGCTGGAACAGGTCCTTAAAACTTGCCAAATCTCATCATCTCCCTTTCATTTCAATAGCATGGTATGTATTGTATCAGATATGGATATTGAACGCAAGAATCAAAAAAGCGGAGAAAGCATAAACTTTCTCCGCGGTTTTTGTGCATCATTGGATAAAGAAAATTTATAACTTGTAATTATTTGTTCTCTTCCTTTACAATGCTGCCCTCTGCGGCATTCTTTTTGACCGATTCGATGCCGTTCATGACACTGGGTTTGGACTTGTAGCCCTCGCCGACGGCAATGATCTGGCCGTTTGTCGCCTTCAGCCGATAACGGAATTCACCGGCCTTGTCATTGTAGACCTCAAATTTGGGGTGCTTCTCGGTCTTGTAGCCCTCGACAGTCTGATCCTCCACGGGAGCGATCGGCGCGTTGCGGATCACACTGGCGATCCCCTTCCGGCAGGCGGCCTCGCTGGTATAGACCTCTGAAGTGGCGATCGTCTCGCCGTTGCCGGCCTTCAGGTTGAACATGATGCCGGTTTTAACCGTTCTAATAACAAATTTGCCCATCGTCAGAGCCTCCTGTTTCTATTTTATACAAACAGCATAATCCATCGAGCTCAAAAATGCAAGAAAAATCGACGGATCCTGCAATTTTATAAACCGGCGGCAGCCGCTCCGTCAGGGCGTGCGCAAGCCGTCCGAGCTCACTTCAGCACGACACGCCTGAAGTTTTTCTTGCCCCTGCGGAGCACCACGCCGCGGCGAAGCTCCTCGGTGGAGATCACGAGATCGATGTCGGTGACCTTGTCGCTGCCGCAGATCACGCCGCCCTGCTGGATGTTCCTCCTGGCGTCGCTGCGGGAGGAGCACAGGCCGCTGAGTACCAGCAGGTTCATGATATCCGCGCCTTCCCCGTTCAGATCCGCCTCACCGATGACCGTCTCGGGAATCTCCTCAGTGCTGCCCGCGCTGAAAATCGCCCGCGCTTTCTCCCGCGCGGCGGAGGCTTCCTCTTCTCCGTGGACGAGCTTTGTAAGCTCGAAAGCCAGGATCTCCTTGGCCTCGTTGATCTTCGCGTCCTTCCAGCCGGCCATCTCGTCGATCTGCTCCAGGGGCAGGAAGGTCAGCATCCGCAGGCACTTGAGCACGTCGGCGTCGCCCACGTTGCGCCAGTACTGGAAGAACTCGTAGGGAGAGGTCTTGTTCGGATCGAGCCAGACGGCGTTGCCGGCAGTCTTGCCCATCTTGTTGCCCTGGGAGTCGGTGAGCAGCGTAATGGTCATGGCATAGGCGTCCTTGCCGAGCTTTTTGCGGATCAGCTCCGTACCGCCGAGCATGTTGCTCCACTGGTCGTCGCCGCCGAACTGCATATTGCAGCCGAGCTCTTTGTACAGGTGGTAGAAATCGTAGCTCTGCATGATCATGTAGTTGAACTCAAAGAAGCTCAGACCCTTTTCCATGCGCTGCTTGTAGCATTCGGCGCGCAGCATGTTGTTGACGCTGAAATATGTGCCCACCTCGCGCAGGAGCTCCACATAGTTGAGGTCCAGCAGCCAGTCGGCGTTGTTGACCATGATGGCCTTGTTGTCGGAGAAATCGATGAATTTCTCCATCTGGCGCCGGAAGCACTCGGCGTTGTGATTGATGTCCTCCCGTGTCAGCATTTTGCGCATGTCCGTGCGGCCGGAGGGGTCTCCGATCATCGTAGTGCCGCCGCCGATCAGCGCGATGGGCGTGTTGCCGGCTTCCTGCAGGCGCTTCATCAGTGTCAGCGCCATGAAATGGCCGGCGGTCAGGCTGTCCGCGGTACAGTCAAAGCCGATATAGAATTTGGCCCTGCCGTTGTTGACGAGCTCACGGATCTCCTCCTCGTCCGTGACCTGGGCAATCAGCCCGCGCCGCTGGAGTTCTTCATAGATCTGCATTTTTATATCTCCTTTGAAGTATTGTTTTCGTGAAAAAAGCCCTCTGTTCACAAGGAACAGAGGGCGAAATCAACTCGCGGTACCACCTCATTCGCCGCCTCCTCACGAAAGCGGCCTCGTGCCGTGCCATCACACGGTCCGCGCTGTAACGGGCGCCCCCGGGCGAGCCTACTGGGCCGAAAGGCCGTTCGGGCGCCGGCTCCGCGGTGTATTCGGCAAAACACCCTCTCCCCCTTCCACCGGCCGGGGGCTCTCTGTACAGGGTCTGCTTCGCTTACTGGTCCGCATCATCGCTGTGGCGGTGCTATTCTATCCAATCGCCGGGCAAAAGTCAAGCCCTTAAATCTGCCCGGAATTCATCGGCCTTCTGCAGCATCTCTTCCGCGCCGGCCAGGATCGTCTCGGTCAGCCGGTCGCCGCCGTTGATGCGCGCGATCTCCCGTCGCCGGCCTTCCCGGTCCAGGAGCAGTATGTCCGTATATGTCCGGCCGTTCCGCTCGCGCTTTTCCACGAGATACTGGTGCTCCGCCATGGCGGCGATCTGTGAAAGATGCGTCACGCACAGCACCTGTTTGCCCATGGCGAGCCTGGCCAGCTTCTCTGCGACCCGCTGGGCGGCCACGCCGGAAACGCCGGTGTCGATCTCGTCAAAGATCAGCGCGTCCACGTCGTCTTTTTCCGCAAACACGTTTTTGAGCGCCAGCATGATGCGCGAGAGCTCGCCGCCGGAGGCGATGCGGCTGATGGGGCCCGGCTCCTCGCCCGCGTTGGCGGACATGATGAAGCGCACCTCGTCGAACCCGGAGGCGGTCAGCGCATTTTCTCCCTCGCGCCGCTCTCTCTGCACGCGGAAGAGAACGGACGGCATGCTCAGATCACGCAGCTCGCCTTCCACCTGCTTTTCGAGCTTTTTTGCGGCGGCATCGCGCTCTGCCGACAGGCGCTCCGCCGAGCGATACGCGGTCTTGTACGCCTCTTCGGTCTCCCGTTCGAGCTTAATGAGTCTGTCTCCGGCATATTCCAGCTCGTCGAGCCGCTTCCGGCTGTCCTCGAGCAGCGCGGCCAGGCCCGTCTCGTCAACGGCGTATTTCTTCTCCAGCCGCCGGAGCCGCTGCAGCCGCTCCTCCAGCCGGTCGTATTCCTCCGGGGAAAAATCCAGAACAGAGAGTTTTTCCCGTATCCGCTCCGCCGCGTCCTCCATATTGAGCCTCGCCTGACGCAGCAGCTCCGCCGTTTCGGCCAGATCGGGGCTCCAGGCGGAGGCGTGCTCGAGCGCGTACTGCGCGTCGGTACACAGACCGACCGCGTTCTCGTCGGCGTCATAGAGGCCTGAGAGCGCCGACTCGAGCTTTTCGGTGAGCTTTTCCCCGTTGCGCAGCAGATCCCTGCGCTCGCTGAGCTCCGCTTCCTCTCCGGGACGGATCTGCGCGGCCTCCAGTTCCGAGATCCGGAAGCGCAGCGTGTCCTCCAGCTGCAGCTTTTCGGCCTCGTCCATGCGCAGGCGGTCCGCCTCCCGGCACAGGCCGCGCCAGACCTCGTAATCCTTTTGATACGCTTCCAGGACTGCGGCGTCCACGCCGTAGCGGTCGAGATAGTCCAGATGCTTCCGTTCATCCAGCAGCCGGCGGCCGTCGTTCTGCCCGTGGATATCGACCAGAAGCGCGCCCAGGGCCCGAAGCTGCTGGGCGGAAACCGGCACGCCGTTGACCCGGGCCGACGATTTTCCCTCCGCGGTCAGCCGGCGCTGCAGCACGATCTCGCCGCCGTCGGTGTCGATCTCGTTTTCCTCGCACCAGTCACGGGCAATTCTTGCATACGCGGTGGAGCGGAAAGAATAATACTGATCGATTACTCCCTGATTGAGTGCGGTATCTTTAAAAGAACGGAAGGGCTTGCGGCCGTTTAACGCCCGCATCAGGCGATCGTCATTCTGTTCTTCTGCGAAGGCCTCCATGATATCATATTCATGCAAATCATCTTGAGATGGAAGCCTGATATACAGATCTGATTCATCGATCTGTTCCAACAATTCGGTGTACTCGCTTGTATCGACGTAAGCGTTATCGGAATCGGGAACGGAGACGATCTCCC
>JAFXYJ010000099.1 GCA_017541825.1 Oscillospiraceae bacterium
ACGCAATAAGTCTTAGGGGGGTCCAGGGGGAGCGCATTGGAAGCGCTCCCCAGGTCGCGATCATAGATCGCTCCCCGCTTTGGCTACAAATGCGCCCCCGGCGCATTTGCTTAACGCGTCGCGCCCTGGCTGTCTTTTCTCCTGCATAAATCCCCCGTTCACAAAAACACAGCCGCACAGCGGAGGGCCGAAGTTGTCGACGAGGCCCGCAGCGACAGCGCGGCTGTGTTTTTGAAAGGACGAGCAGCGGAGTGAATGAGCTTTCGAGCCTGCGAGGAAGCGAACGATACGGAGCTTGCGAGGACGCGAAAAGACCCGCAAAAAAGCGAATTGCCTGAAAGTCAGTATAACAATGGAGCAGAACCGGTCCACCCCGGTTACGGCGAACGATACGAAGCTTGCGAGGACGCGGCAGCGGTTTTGGACACATAAAACAAACAGGGGCTGCCGTACAGACAGCCCCTGTTTGCCTGATTCGGTTTACTCCGACCTCTGACCGTAATCCTGTGTGGCCACGAAGGCCTCAAAGTCCGCATAGTTGGTAAAGAACTTCACGCTGTCGGTCTCCACCTCCAGGGCGAAGTAGTAATACCTCGTCGCGGCCGGGTTGAGCGCCGCCTGGATGGATACCATGCCCGGGTTGCAGATCGGTCCGGGAGGCAGTCCCTCGTAAAGATAGGTGTTGTAGGGGCTGTCGGTCTCCTGGATGATCTCCGGGGAGATATAGGAGTCGCCGGTATCCCGCCGGGCATAGACCACGGTGGAGTCGACCTGCAGCGGCATGCCCGCGGCCAGACGGTTGTATATGACCGAGGCGATCAGCGGCCGCTCGTCGTCGTTGGCGGCTTCCTTTTCGATCATGGAGGCTACGGTCATCGCCTCGCGGAAGGTCAGGCCCAGGGCGCCGGCCTTCTGCCACATCTCCTCCGTGATCCGGTAATGCAGGTTCGAGAGGAACTTGTTGATGGCGCTGGACGCCTGCATCCCCTGATAGAAGTAGTAGGAATCCGGGAACAGATACCCTTCCAGCCGGTAGGGATCGCCGGTCTCCATGTTTTCCAGAAACGCATAGGAAAACTCCGTGGAGGCCGCGGCCTCATAGAGAGCCTCCCGGCTGCACACGCCGTTTTCCTCCAGCCGCTCGAAGACCTGGTCCATGTTGAAGCCCTCTGGGAACATGATCAGCGTCTGGAGCTGGGAGTCTGCCCCGGCGCGCATCCTCGTCACCAGCGCGCGGTAGTCCAGGGTGGTGGACAGCGTGTAGGTGCCGGGGTCCACCTTCTGGTCGGCGTGGGAAAAGCCCGAGTACAGGCGGAACAGCCATTTGTAGTTGATGAGCCCGGCGTCCTTGAGGATGCTCGCGAGCGCGTCCACATCGGCGGATTGGACCGTTTTCGTATCGGTCACCTTGCCGCTGTCATCTTTGATCTCCACCCGTTTGTCGGAAAAGATCTCGACGGGCAGCGTCACCTCCGCGGTGACGGGGGCCTTGTTGAGCGCGAGGACGTCCGAAGCGGCCATCCACATGAACACCGCCAGCACGATGCTCAGGCTGATGATGAACGTGGCATACATCAGTCCGCCCAGGCAGCCGATCCGGCCGTCCCTGCGGCCGCGGATGGGCCGGTAATCGCGCTCGACCTCCCAGGGATCGGGGTCGATCTGCCTCTTCTTCCGGCGGGCCTCGCGCTTCTCCGCGCGGGCCTCCTTTGCCTTCTTTCTCTCCGCGGCCCGCTTCCGGGCGGCGGGGCTGCGCACACGCTTCCTGCGCCGGATGCCGGCCCTTTTCTTTTTCGGGACGGCGGGCAGCTCCGGCGTCGGAACGGGCAGGATCAGCTCATTGGCGGAGCCGGTCGTCTCCGTCCCGGGCGCCGTCTCCGGCGCGGCGGTCTCCCCGGCGATGGCGCTGAATTCCTCCGGCGTGAGCTCCACCATCTCCGGCGTGGGCGGGACTTCCCGCTCCTGCTCCCGGGGGAGCCGCGGCACGGGCGCGGTCTCCTCCCCGGCGGCGGGCCCGCCGAGCACCCGGGGCCATTTCCGGTTGGCCGGTCCGTCCCAGTGCGCGCCCGGCGCGCTGTCCTCCCCGGTCACAGGGATCTTCTTTTCTTCATCCGACATTGGCGCTCTCCTTGGCGATGTAACGCTCTGCGCTCACGGGGCATAGGATATCGCAGATGGATGCTCCATCCTCACCTGCCGAGCGGCGCCCGGCCATCCAACCGTGCCCGGCCGGTACGGGAAGCGCGCACGGGGAAAGGATTTTCATCATGTTCTGCTCCAACGGCTGCAACAGCAATCTCTGGCTCATCATCATCCTGATCCTGCTCTTCGGCACCGACGGCTTCGGCTGCGGGTGCGGCTGCAGCAACAACGGCAACTGCGGCTGCGGCTGCAACTGAGCCGGATCATAAAAGACAGTTTTATCAGTTCCTTCCGGGGCCCTTCGGGGCCCCGTTTCCGATCCGTTCCGCCGCCGCGCGCAGCAGCACCCCCGGCAGCGGCGCCATCCGCGTGATGCGCCGCGGCTCCCGGCACAGCCGCCAGAGCCACTCGAGCCCCGCGTGCTGCCAGCGCTCCGGCGCGCGGGGAACATCCCCGGCGAACACGTCCAGCAGGCCGCCCACGCCGATCATCACGGCGGTGAGCTCCGCGCGGTGATCGCGCATCCACAGCTCCTGCCGCGGAGCGCCCAGACCTACCAGCAGCAGGTCCGCCGAGCGGACGGCCTCCCGGAGGCACAGATCGTCTCCGGAGGGAATATACCCGTTTTCCGTTCCGGTGATACGGAGCCCGGGAAAGCGCTGCCGCAGCCGCTGCGCGGCCCGCCCGGCCACACCGGGACGTCCGCCGTAGAGGAACACGCCGCCCTTTTCCCCTGCCAGGCGCTCCAGCAGCAGCGGCACGAGATCCGCGCCGGCGACTCTGCCCGGCAGCGGCGTGCCGAGGATGCGGCTGGCGTATACCACGCCCACGCCGTCGGCGAGCACCATGTCCGCGCCGTTGATGGCGGCGGCGTATCCGCTGTCGCGCAGACAGCGCCGCAGGATCTCGGTGTTGGCCGTGACGATGCTGCCGCCCCGCTTCCTGCCGATCATCCCGGCGGCGCGTTCCGCCGCCCGGTGCAGCGTGAGGGCGTCATACTCCACGCCCATCACGGACACGGTCATATCTGCGCGAACACCTGCCCGATATTCCGGCGGATGATCAGCTCCGCCATCTCGTCATAGGGCGTGGCGCCGCGGTTGACGAGCACGAGATGCTTCCCGCGGAAATAGCGGATCAATCCGGCGGCGGGGTACACCGCCAGCGAGGTGCCGCCTATGATCAAGACGTCGGCGCGGCGGATATAGTTCACCGCGTCGGTGATATCCTGCTCGTCGAGCCCCTCCTCATAGAGCACCACGTCGGGGCGGACGATGCCGCCGCAGCTGCAGCGGGGGATGCCCTCGCCGTAATTGACGAACTCCTCGGGATACGGCTTGCGGCATTTGGCGCAGTAGCAGCGGTGTACCGAGCCGTGGAGCTCGATGACCCGTTTGCTGCCGGCGGCCTGGTGCAGCCCGTCGATGTTCTGGGTGATGACGCACTTCAGCTTGCCCTGCTTTTCCAGGGTGGCCAGGGCCTTGTGGGCGGGATTGGGCTGCGCGCCGCGGATCAGCAGCTTGTCCCGGTAAAAGCGATAGAATTCCACCGGGTTTTCCAGGAAAAAGCTGTGGCTGATGATGACTTCCGGC
>JAFXYJ010000100.1 GCA_017541825.1 Oscillospiraceae bacterium
ATCTCGTTGCCGCGCTCGCCGCAGCCGATGTAGACCACGATGTCCACGTCGGACCACTTGGCCAGCTGGTGCTGCACGACGGTCTTGCCGCTGCCGAAGGGGCCGGGAACGGCGGCCGTGCCGCCCTTGGCCACGGGGAACAGGGTGTCGATGATCCGCTGTCCGGAGTTCAGGGGCCGGGAGGGGGTGTACTTGGCGGTGTAGGGACGCTGGATACGCACGGGCCAGCGCTGGATCATGTCCAGCTCCTGCTCGCTGCCGTCAGGCAGCGTGACGCAGGCGATCTTGTCCTCGACCGTGAAGTCGCCGCTCTTGATCCACTTGACGGCGGCCTTTTTGATGCCCGCGGGGAGCATGATCTTGTGGAGGATGGCCGTGGTCTCCTGCACGGTGCCGAGCACGTCGCCGGCCTGGAGCTCATCGCCCTCCCTGGCCACCGCGTCGAAGTGCCATACTCTCTTGCGGTTCAGCGCCGGGACGTCCACGCCGCGGGCGATGGTCTCGCCGGTGAGGTCGCGGATCTCGGGCAGGGGACGCTGGATGCCGTCGTAGATGTTCTCCAGCATGCCGGGCCCAAGCTCCACGGAAAGGGGCATTCCGGTGGTGACGACCTCCGCGCCGGGGCCCAGGCCCGAGGTCTCCTCGTAGACCTGGATGGAGGCGGAGTCTCCGGTCATATTCAGGATCTCGCCGATCAGGTGCTGCGCGCCGACACGCACAACGTCGGAGACGTTGGCGTCCGCCAGACCGTCAGCCACCACCAGCGGGCCGGATACTTTGATAACTTTTCCGCTCAAGCCTTAATTACCTTCTTTCTTATTAAAGGATGTTGGTGCCGACGGCCCGCTCCACAGCGGCGTTGAGGGCCTGCAGGCCCATGCCGAGGGAGCCGTCCCGGCCGGGGATGAGGATGATCGCGGGCATGGGCACGTCCTTGAACTTGTCGATCTCGGACTGCAGGCCCTGTGCCAGATTCTCCTCCACATAGATGATGGCGAACTGCGCCTCTTCCTTCGTGATCTCGCGGAAGACGTGTCTTGCCTCTTCCAGCCCGTCCACGGGGAAGACGTCCAGTCCCAGGGCCTTGAAGCCCATGACGGTCTCGCGGCCGCCCATTACGCCGATCTTATACATAAGTATCACGCAGCCTTTCCTTGAGCCGCTCCGGGTCGATGCCCGAGAGCAGTCCGGTGAGGATCATGCGCACCGCGGTGATCGCGTTCTCCTCCGCCGCCAGATAGCCCACGACGACCTCGGAGCCGAAGCCGGTGCGCCGGGCCGTGTCCAGGAACCGGTTCACGGCGTTGTCGCACTCCCGCTCGAAGAGCGTGATGGGACCGCCCTCCAGCGCTGTGCCGCCCAGCGCGGCGGCCTGGCTGAACACGGTGGAGCCGAAGAGCTCGTTGAGCTCGTCGGCGGTCACGGAGCCGCGGACCGCGAAATCCATGGGCACGGCGCCGCCGTCGATCAGGGCGTCGCGCATGAAGTCCGGGTCCTTGCCCATGCGCACGCAGCGGACGCAGGTGCGCAGGTTGGCGCTGTCGATCAGCGTCCGGACATAGGCCAGCGCGAAGGGGCTGGTGATCGTCTTCGCCAGCGCCAGGATCTCCGCGAAATACGCCTTGTCCAGCACGAAATCGGCGGCCTGGGGGTTGTCGGTGCGCGCCAGCAGGCCCTTGGCCTCGGCCATAGCCGTCCCCAGCTTCTCCGGGATGTAGCGGAAGTCGTCCTCATGGAAGGCCGCCTCCAGCTTCTCCGGTTCGATGCGGCCGGCCCGGGAGAGGATGTGCTCCGCGCTGACCGCGGCGCCCTCGCCCTTGACGATGGCCTTGGCGTTGTGATAGTCGTACTTCGCCCGGAAAATCTCAAGGATCGCGGGCTCGGGGACCGTGCGCTCGAGTTCGGCGTAGATCTCCGCTCTCCGCTGGGAAAGCGCCTTGTCCACGCCGGCGGCGTTCAGGCCGGACATGTCGGGCCAGCCGCTCTCTTGAAGGAGCTTGGCCGCGTCGTTGAAGCTGCCGGCGGACAGCATCCGCTCGAGCTTGTCACGGGTGAGCATCTCCGCCTCCCGCGCCTTGAGCATTGCGGACATGTAGAGATACTCTCTGTCCGAAATTTTCTTAGACATCGCTGCCCTCCTTTCCGGGGGCCTCAGCCAAACAGGACGGAGGCAACCTCAGCGTCCAGCGAGCCGCGGGACATCTCCAGCAGCTTGTCGAGCGTGCAGTTGACCTCGATGCTCCCGCGCCGGAGTACCAGCCCGCCGGAAATGGGCCTGGTCTCGTCGGAGAGACGCAGCTCCCCGGGGAGTCCCCGTTCGGCCAGCGCGGCGTTGGCCGCGGCTATGATCTTCCCGCCCAGGGCGGCGCGGTCCTTCCCGGAGAGGATGACCTCCTCGGAGCCGGTGAGCGCCGCGGCGCAGGCCTGCTTGGCCAGGAACGCCACGTACTTGTCGGTGTCCAGGGCAAGGATTGCCTCTTTCGCCTTGTCGTAGGCGGCGGAAACGAGCTGCTGCTTGAGACCGAGGATGTCCTTCCTGGCCTCCAGCCGGGCTGTGCGCTCCTGGCGCTGGACCCGCTGGTCGGCGGACTCCCTGCCGGCCCGGAGAAGCTCTTCCCCCGCGGCCTTGGCCTCGGCGGCGTATTTTTCCGTCAGGCCCGCGGCGGTGTTTTCCGCTTCCGCCAGGACGGAGGCGATCTCCGTTTCCGCTTCAGAGGCGATCTGTTTTGTGATTTTTTCGATTCCGTTCATGCTCTGTACCCCTTTTCCGGGATTACAGCTGCAGGAGCATCAGCATGGAAGCCAGCAGGGAAAGGATGGCGTAGAACTCTACGATACCGCAGAGGATCAGGCCCTTGGACCAGTCGTCGGGCTTCTTGGCCAGGATGTTGATGGAGGCGGCAGCCACGCGGCCCTGCGCGACGGCGGACAGCCATCCGCCGAGAGCCATGGGCAGGCACGCGGCAAAGAACTGGAAGCCCTTGATGATCTCAATGTTGGCGCCGCCGCCCATGATGCCGCTCTGGATCATGGCGAAGAACCAAACGACCAGGCCGTACAGGCCCTGGGTGCCGGGGAGCAGCTGGAGAACCATGACCTTACCGGACTTGGAAGGATCCTCGCTCAGCAGGCCGGCGCCGGCCTCGCCGGCGATGCCGGTGCCCTGGGCGGAACCGACGCAGCTCAGGCCAACGGCCAGACCGGAACCCAGCAGGGTCAGGGCGATGCCACCGAAATCACTCAGAAAACTCATTTTAATTTTCCTCCTTTTTACACTATATCAATATAATTTGTGCTTATTCCCACAGGACGGAACTCTCTGCCGCCGTCCTCGTAGAACCGACCGAAGAACTCCAGGCACTGCAGACGCATGTCGTGCACGAAGCAGCCCAGGATGTTCAGCGCGAAGTTGAGGCCGTTGCCGACCATCGCGATGATGATGTACAATACCACGTTCCCTGTCATGGCGCCCAGGGTGTTGAACACCTGCGCGATGACCGCGCCGGCCAGCATCAGGGCCATCAGACGGGAGTAGGACAGGATATCGCTGAAGTAACCGGAGACGCTGTTGTAGATCGTTCCGATCAGGCCGGTGACCGTCTTGACGACGATGCCCACGGGGCTCTTCGTGGCCTGTGCCGCGCCGTAGGCGCTGCCGGCCAGCAGCAGCACGCCGCCGAGGATCAGGACGATGGGGCTGATCTTCAGGATCGCCAGCACCGCGCCGATCAGGATGACATACCAGGTGATCTCGCCGAACACGGCGTCGAGCGTCTGCCCCTTCTTGAACTTGTGGAGCATGCTGATGGCCATGCCGGTGAAGATCTGGCACACGCCCAGGGCCAGGGCGCCCAGCAGGATCGACACAGCGTCCTGCAGCGGGTTGATCAGCGGCTTCCAGGGCCAGTATTCCAGCGGCGTTCCGCGGATGACGCCCACCAGCTGGGGGACGAAATCGCCGAAGAAGCCGGAGGTGGCGGCGCCGAAGGCGAAGGTCGTGATGCCGCACAGGCCCATCAGCGGGAACATGTAGCGCACCGTGGGGCCGCGGGGCTTGGCCTTCTTGATGGCCAGCAGCGCGATGATGATCATCACGAGGCCGTAGCCCATATCCGCCATCATCATGCCGTAGAACAGGATGAAGAAGAACCACATCAGCGGGTTGGGGTCCACGCCGTCATAGGCGGGCAGGGCGTACATGTTGGTGACCATGTTCATCGGCGCGATCAGCTTGCTGTTGCGAAGCTGAACGGGCACGTCGGCGTACTCGTCGGGCTCGGGGTCCGAGAGCTCCCATGCACAGTCGTATTTCTCCAGGGTCTGGGTGAGTTTGGATACCTCGGGGGCGGTGGTCCAGCCCTCAAAGTAGAAGGTGCTCTCCGAATTGAGCAGCCGCTCGGCGGCTTCTTCCTTCGTGATCAGGCCGTTGAGCGCGTCGGCGCTGGTCTGCAGCGCGAGACGCTCGCCGCTCTCCGCGGCCAGCAGCTCGACCTTCTCGGCCTTTTCGGCGGCCAGAGCCTGAAGTCTCTCCTCGGTGAGACGAATGTTTTCCCGGGCCGTTCCGGTCATGCCGGACAGGGTGACCTGGGAGAAGTTCAGTCCGCGCAGGGCGGCGAGGACTTCATCCCGGAGCTCTCTCCGGTAGAGCACCGCTATGTAGCGGTCCGAGTTGTCGACGGATATCTCCGTCACGTCCGCGGCGAGCTCGGCGAGGGCTCCCTCCGCTTCCATGGCGGTGACCGCCGCGGGCAATGCACCCAGCAGCAGATCGCAGGTCTTCGTTCCCTTGAATGCCAGGTCGAGGTCCATGTCCTTCCAGGGCTGCAGAGATTCCAGCGCGGCGCGCTCCCGGCTCTCCCGGGCGTTCACGCTGCGGATCTCGCCGTCCAGGGCAAGGATATGGTCGGCCGTGGCCAGATCCATGGCCAGCGCCTCCTCGTCCAGGAACCGGTCCCTCGACACCTCCGGTCTCGGTTCGAGCAGCCCGCGCTTGTAGGGGGCGTACTGGTCCAGGACACGGAGGGCGTTGAGGATCTTCGTCTGCTCGGCATGGCGCTCCATGGCCGCCTCGCCGCTGCCGCGCCGGAGACGGCTGAGCTCCTCCGGCGGCTCGGCGGCCGGCTCGGAGACCTCCACGCATCCAAGCAGCATCAGATCCTGCAGGATCGCCTCTTTCTGGGAACGAACCGCGATGAGCCGCAGCTTTTTCATGGCTACAATGCTCATGTTATCCGTTCACGATCCTTTCCACAATTTTGTCCGCTGCGTCGCCCAATCGTTGCTCTGCCCGGGAACGCAGCGCCTCGAGCTCCGCCTGGGTCTGAGAGCGGATGCGCTCGGCGTCGGCCGCGATACGCTTGTCGGCTTCCCTCTCAACGTCCTCGAGCGTCTTCTGGGCCTGCGCCCTGGCGGCCTTCACGGCCTCCCGGCCGCGGTCCTCGGCCGCCGCGGCCAGCTGTTTGGCCTGCTGGGCCGCCTCGGCTCTGCGACGGTTCGCCGCTGCCTCCGCCTCCTCCACGGCGGCGATTGCTTCCATTGCCATCTTAACACCTCCTGACGGTGGTTAAATTTAAACATTATTTATTATACCGAAAAGCCGGTGAATTGCAAGCGACAATGTCGTCTTCCCGGCGAAAAAAAACGATAATAAATACTAATTGTAGCTTTTGCCAAAAATACCCCGCGGGAAAGCGGCGTTCTATCTAATTCACTATTGAAAAAAAATCCGACAAAATGTATAATTCAAAAATACGGATTTCCCCGTATAATGAGGACGGCACAGATATCCGCGCCTATTTTGTTATAAAGGAGTCTTTTCATGGCTGATCTTGGCTATTCCAAACGGTCCGGTGACCGCCGGGAAGGGCGGAGGATCCGCGGCATGAACCCCTATCGGGACGTGATGCCCTACTTCATTCGCCGCCGCAGCAGCGCGCTGTGCACCCTGTCCGACAGCGTCGAGGTCAGCGCCATCGAACACTGGCTTCTGGAAAAGCGCGCCGAGGGCTGGGCCGGGCTCGGCTTCATCCATCTGCTGGTGGCCGCCTATGTCCGCACCGTGTCCATGCGTCCGGCCATCAACCGGTTCATCTCCGCGCGGCACATCTACGCGCGCAACGGCATCCAGGTCGTCCTCACCGTCAAGCGCAGCGCCTCCTCCAACGCCACGGAGACCTGCGTCAAGGTCGGCTTCTCCCCCACCGATACGGTCTTCGATGTATACCGGCGGCTCTCCGAGGCCGTGGACAGCGTCAAGGCGGACGTGATCGTCAGCGAGCCGGAGCACATCGCCTCCTCCCTGATCCGTCTGCCCAGGCCCTTCCTGCGCGTGGTGACCGCGGTGCTGCGCCTGCTCGACTACTTCGACTGGCTGCCCCGGGGCTGGCTGGACGAGAGCCCCTTCCACGGCTCGCTGAGCATCGTGGACATGGGTTCGCTGGGCGTGATGCCCGTGGAAGCCGCTCTGCCCGACTTCGGCAACATCCCCTGCGCCGTGTCCTTCGGCGCCAAGCGCAAGGTCCGGGAGCTGGATGAGAACGACCAGGTCACCGAGCGCCACTATGTGGACTACCGCGTCAGCTGCGACGCGCGCATCGCCGACGGGTACTATTTCGCCAGCGCCCTCAAGTGCCTGAAGTATTTTATGAAGAACCCCGCCCACCTCGAACTCCCGCCGGAGACCATCGAGGACGACATCAACTGAAACACGGTTTAAAGCGGCCGCCGGGAGCGGCCGCTTTTTTGTTGTCTGTTTGATCCGTTGCCGGGGAGGGGGGCTTTTTTCCGTGACCGGGGTTTGGTGCATTCAGCTCAGGTCAAGCACCCGCAACGGAGCCAAAGCTCCAACCTCCGGTCACGGAAAACAGCGCAAAAACACACCCGCGGGGCCGCCGGCAGGATATTCCGGCACCCCCGCGGGTGATTTATATGCCGATGGCGGCGGTTCAGCGGCAGTAATAGCCGGTGCCGTATTTGATGATCTCGTCGTTGATGGTCATCATGCTCGAGAACATATCCACGGCGGGGTTGGTGATCATGCCCATGATCGCGATGTTGCCCCCGGGTCCGTAGGCGTCGATGGTCTCGCGGACCTTCGCGCGCAGGTCCTCATCGGTGGGGATCTGGCCGGGCTGGATCCACTTGGCCTGGAAATCCCAGCAGCCGATAAAGGCCAGCTTGTCGCCCAGCTCTGCCTGCAGCTTGACGATGTCGTTCTCCGGCTGTACGACCTGCCAGGCCTCGAAGCCTTCGTCGATGAAGCTGGACACGATCTGCTCCGGCTTGCCGCAAACATGCATGTCGGGGATGATGCCGTAGGAGCGCACCGCGTCGGACCAGCGCTTGTGCTCGGGGGCGATCAGCTCGGCATAGGTCTCCGGGGAGATGAACAGGCCCCGCTCGTGGGCAAAGTCGTCATAGATCGTCACGATGTCCGGGTCGAAATACTTTTTGATGTATTCAAGGGTGGAAATGCGGTAATCTGTGATGGCGTGCAGCAGCTCGGCGCAGGCCTCGGGCTCCTCGACGAAGGCCATCAGGCCCTCCACCATGCTCATCAGGTCCACCAGGCGCAGGAACTGTCCGTTCCAGCAGCCGTAGTCCACCACCTGGGCGTCCCGGTTGACGTTGGCGAGCTGCGCGTCGGCCTGGGCCTTCCAGTCGTATTTGGTCACGTCGGGGAAATGTACGTACTTTTTCCACTCGGTCACATCCGGCAGGACGATCTTGCCGGGAGACGGGGTGCCGCCGCCCATGCCGGAGGCGGTGCGGGACCACTCCATCCCGAACCAGTCCGGACCGCCGGCGCCGCCGGCGGGGCCGTTTTCAAATACCTCCGCATCGCCGCCGACACTGGCAAAATCGAAGAATGTGGCGATGTGATCATGGCTCTCGTGATGGTACAGGGCCATCATATTGTCCTTGCGGGTCATCATGGTGCTGTTTCCTCCTCCATTTTGACGGTAAAGTTTTTTCTGTTCTTCTGCCGTTGATTATATGGGCGGTACTGCCGGATGGCAACCCGCCGCAGCGCGGTATTTCTCTTGCGTTACCCTGCAAAGTGCAGGGCGTACGAAAAGCAGGCGCGGCGCAGCCGGATCCTTCGTGCGCCGGATACGTGGTCCCTGCGGGAAAAAGCCGCTATAATCGGATTATCGGGAGGAGATGCGATATGAAATTACCCGCTGACGTGATCATCGAAGCGCTGTCCCCGCTGGGCGAATGGACGCTCCGCGGCGAGGATGCGGCGTCCGTATATGCCTATCCCCGTCAGTTTGACGGGTCCGAGCCGTCCTCCGGCTGCGTCATCGTGCCCGCAGCGGAGGCTTTTTCGGCTCTGCGGCCCGGCCGGCGCGGCGTGCTGGCCGTGTGCGTCTTCCCCCTCGACGGGGCGCGGGACACGCCGAGCCCCGCGCTGTATCCCGCGCGGGCGCAGGACGCCGGGGCCGTCACAGCCTGCCTGACGGCGCTCTATGACCGTCTGGAGGACTGGGATGAGCAGCTCGACGGATGCTCCTTCGACATGGACGGCGTGCAGCGGATGCTGGAGATCAGCTCCGAGCGGATGGGCGGCAGCTTCGGGCTGATCGACGAGTCCTACAACCTGCCCGCCTACACCCGCGACATGGGCGTCCTCCTCGGACTGGGGCGCGCGGTGTCCACGTCCCGCCCCGACGACGCGAGCATCGCCGGTCTGGCCGACGATCCGCAGATCACCGCCGTACGCTCGGCACGGGGCGTGCAGCTCTACGAGAACGCCTCCGCCGGAGAGGGCGGGATCTCCCTATACCGCAACATGTTCCGGCCCGGGGAATCCGCCTACTACAACCGGCTGCTGTATTTCAGACACCCCGACCGATACACCGCCGCCGACCGCTTCATGCTCGAGCATCTCGCCCGCCGGATCGAGCGCATCACCGAGCATCTGCCCACCTTTTCCGTACCGGTATCGCAGTATGAGGCGCTCAAGCAGCACATCCGGCGCATGCCCTACCCGGAATACCGGGAGACGGCCGACGTGTCCGCCGCGCTGGCCCTGATCGGCTGGCAGCGGGAGGACAGCTTCCGTTTTTTCATTTTCCGCTCCCTGTACTCCCAGCGGGACGCGGGCATCACAGACTACATCCTCCGGCGGCTGGAGCGGCTGATCCCCGGCTCCTGCGGCACCGTGGACGGCGAGCGGATCCTGCTGGTGCAGAACACCCGGCGCGCCGGCGGCTCCCTCGGAGAGCTGCGGCCGGTCCTGGCGGAGTTCCTGCGGGAGAACATGTACAAGGCCGGCGTCTCCGACGAGATCTTCTCCTTCTCCCGGCTGCGCGGGGCCTACCGGCAGGCGGCGGCCGCCATGGCGCTGGGCGAGGAGCGCGACCCCATGTTCTGGTACTACCTCTTCGAGAACTACCTGAGCGATTATCTGATCCGCAAGGCCTCGGAGGACATCCCGCCCGCGATGCTCACCCTGCCGGCGGTGGCCCTGCTGCTGCGCCACGACGAGACCCACGGGACGCATTTCGCCGAGACCCTGCGCGTCTTCTCGGCCGAGAATTTCAACGCCACCCACGCCGCCCGGCGGCTCTATATCCACCGCACCTCCTTCCAGGACCGGATGGAGCGCATCCGCGCGCTGACCGGTCTGGACCCGGAGGACGAGGAGACCCGCTTCCTTCTGCAGTTCAGTTTTCGGCTCCTGGAGAGCCGCCGCGGCGGCTGAAACCGCTTCCGACACTGTGAATAGTGACAAATTTTAACGATAAACGACAATTTCGCCTTAAAAATTGCAAATTGGGTATTGCAAAAAAAACTTTTTATGGCATATTATTATGTTGAATAATCATAGTGGGTACAATCCGCCCTGACTGTGACCCCGGGAGGGAAGGAGCACGCCATGCAACGCAAGTTAACGGCCCTCATCCTGTGCGCTCTGATGCTGCTGACGCTGGCCGCCTGCGGCGGCGGGAAGAGCCCGTCGGAGGCGCCGGAGGCGACGGCCGGACCGGCCGCGGACGCCACCGAGGCGCCGTCCAATCATTATACATACGCCGATATCTACACCCAGTATCTCACCGTCAGCACCGCGCTGATTAAGGAGGTCCAGGGCCGGATGGACGCGCACAACAGCGTGCTCGAAAAGCAGTACCCGGACAGCTACTACATGAATTCCAACTACCTGCTGCTGGTCTACGCCCCCTTCACCACGGTCTATCCGGCGCTGGGCCGGGGCCTGACCTCCGGGGACATCGATCTGGAGCAGACCGCCCTGCGCGCCGCCTTCCCCGACGCGGTGCTCTCCCGGGTATCGGACAGCCGTTGGGAGGCGCGCTATACCTATACCGACCGGACCTCCGGCGAACCCGTCGAGCGGGCGGGACGCTGCGTCTGGGAGTATGACAGCGCGCTGGGCTCCTTCCGGGTCTGCGGCTACGTGGACGGCGAGATGACGGAGTTCACCGAATTCGTCCCCCAGGGCAACGATCTGTACCTGCTCTACACCGCCACCGACAAGGCCCTGGTGCGTTTCACCGCCGGTCAGATCACCGCGATCTGGCACGCGCACCGCATCAGCGAGCCTCCGCTGGGCGCTTTTGCCGGGGATATGCGGCTGTGCTCCCTCGAGGAGAAGGACTGCTTCCCCGACGGTACGGCGGGCGTGAGCTGGATCACCTCCGACGCCGACGCCCAGTACATCCTGACGCTGGAGAACGGCGCCATGCAGTACACGGGCAAGGTGGCAAGGGACCTGCCGGACGCCGCGGGCGAACGCGTCGGCATCGAGTGGATGGACATCGAGCCCATCACGCTTCTGGAGTGAGACAGGGAGGCGGAGCCGTTTCCGCCCGACAGAATGCAAAAAGGATCCAACGCCCATCAGGGGCTGAGATAAGGGAGAATCAACATGAAAAAACGTCTTGTATCTCTGGTCATGGCGCTGTGCCTGACGGTGACGCTGTTCGCCGGGCTGGGCACGACCGCCTATGCCGCCGAGGATACGGTCAAGGGCTATCTCGTGTCCTACACCGTGAAGGCCGGCGACACCATTTTCGGTATCTGCGAAAAGCTGGGCATCGACTTCGACAAGAACCTGCAGATGATCGCCAAGATCAACGGGCTGATCAACTTCAACTATCTGGTCCCGGGCAAGGTGCTCTGGATGCCCTCCAGCACGGCCTCGACCTCCTCGGCCTACTATACGCTGCTCCAGCACACGCTGGTCGCCGGGGAAGCGCCCGCGGCACTTTGTCAGAGCTACGGCATCGATTACAACAAATCCCTTACCATGCTCAGCGGGCTCAATGAGAACTTTTACGCCTTCATGGCGGGCACCAACATCCTGCTGCCGCTGTATGTGAATCCCACCGGCACCGCCGTCACCGAGGCGACCGCCGCCGCGGCTGC
>JAFXYJ010000101.1 GCA_017541825.1 Oscillospiraceae bacterium
CGCTGTGCGGGATCGAGGTCGGCGCCGCGCTGTGCGCCGACTGCTCCATCGACGAGCTCTCGCGCATGCCCGAAGCCGATCTGAACGTGGTGCTCTCCCCCGAGATGGGGCTGGAGGCCGCCGAATACCTGCGCGAGCGGCTGGGGCAGCCGTACTACCTCTGCCCCGCCCTGCCGCTGGGCTTTGCCTGTGTGGAACGCTGCTTCGGGGAGATCTGCGCGGCGCTGGGCGCGTCCGACGAGGCGCTGCGCCTGGAGAGCGAGCGCGCCCGGGCCCTCGCCTGGTACAAGATCAACAGCATTTACCTGAGCTTCGGCAAGCCCAAGGGCGTCAAATTCGCCGTGGAGGGCAGCGACGCCCAGGTGAAGAGCTATACACAGTTCCTGACGGACTATCTGGGCATGGAGCCCGCCCCTCCGGAGGAGGCGGAGCTGGTGTTCGGCGACGCCAACGTGATCTCCGAGCTGATGCTCAAAAACAAGACCTTCTGCGGCATCGAGATCAGTCTGCCGGGCATGGGGTATGTGGATCTGACGAAGAAGACCCATCTGGGCATCGAGGGGGCGCTGTTCCTCATCGAGCAGGTGCTCAACGGGCTGATGAGCAAGCTGTGAGCGCGGAAACAGACGCCGCTGTGCGGCGGGCGGAGGATCTGGCGGAGCGATGCGAACGTACCGGCGCCGTGACGGCCACCGCGTTCCTGACCCCCGCGGAACAGTTTTTCATCGGGAACGCCTTTGCCCGCCGGGAGATACGGCCGCTGTTTGCCGGCGGGTCCGGGGAGTGCGAGCGCGCCTGCGCCTTTTTCCTGCCCGAGTACATGGACCCGGAGACCTTCGACCCCGGAGAATACATCCGCTGTGTCCGCTTTCACAGCAGCTTCGGCGCGCCCGGACACCGGGATTATCTCGGCGCCGCGCTCGCCCTGGGCATCGGCCGCGAGCGGATCGGCGATATCCGCATCCGGGGCGAGGACGCCTGGATCTTCTGCCTGGACACGGTGGAGGCGCTGCTGCTGGAGCTGGACCGGGCGGGCCGGTTCACGGTGCGCACCGCGGACTGCCCTCTGGCCGACGTGCCTCCGGAGGAGATCCGGCGCGAGTCGGTGACCTTCACGGTGCAGAGCCTGCGGCTGGACGCCGTGACCGGCGGACTGTTCCGGCTGAGCCGCTCCGCCGCCGCGGAGCAGATCCGGCTGGGGCTGGTGAGTCTCAATTACGCCGTCTGCGAGCGGACGGACGCCGCCGTGCGGGAGGGCGACGTGATCTCCCTGCGCGGCAAAGGCAAGGGCTCCGTCGTCGGGATCGGCGGTCGGTCCAGAAAGGACCGGCTCTTCGTGACGGCCGAGCGGCGGCTCTGAGCCGCGCTGCCCGAACACTTATATACCGGAAAGCGGTGAATAGCATGAACGACACAAAAAACATCCTCGAACGGCTGCGCGACGGCGGGCTGACCGTGGATCAGGCCCTGCTGGAGCTAAAGCTCGTCCCCTTTGAGGACCTGGGCTACGCGAAGGTGGACCACCACCGCGCCCTGCGCCAGGGGACGGCCGAGGTGATCTACGGCGAGGGAAAGACCGGCGAACAGATCGCCGGCATCCTGACGGCCATGCTGGCCCACGGCGAGCAGACCGTGCTCGTGACCAGACTCAGCCCGGAGAAAGCCGCCGGACTCCGGGAGCGGTTTCCCCTCGACTACCATCCCGACGCCCGCATCGGCGTGCTCGGTGCTTTTCCGGTCCCCGACGGTCTGGGGAAGATCGTCGTCGCCACCGGCGGCACCAGCGACATCCCCGTGGCCGAGGAAGCCGCGCTGACCGCCGGGGCGCTGGGCAATCAGGTCGAGCGCATCTACGACGTGGGTGTGGCGGGGCTCCACCGGCTCCAGGCGAAGCTGCCGCAGATCATGGAGGCCAGCGTGCTCATCGCCATCGCCGGGATGGAGGGGGCTCTGGCCAGCGTGCTGGGCGGGCTCGTGGACTGCCCGGTGATCGCCGTGCCCACCAGCGTGGGCTACGGAGCCAGCTTCGGCGGACTTTCCGCGCTGCTGAGCATGCTCAACTCCTGCGCCAGCGGCGTGAGCGTGGTGAACATCGACAACGGCTTCGGCGCGGGCTTTCTGGCCAGCCGGATCAACCATATGGGGAGGAACCGATGAGAACGCTGCATTTTGACTGCTCCATGGGCGCGGCGGGCGATATGCTCACCGCCAGCCTGCTCGAGCTCTTCGACGACCGGGCCGCCGTCCTGGCCGAGCTCGGTTCCCTCGGACTCCCCGGGGTGGAATTCCGCGCCGAAACGGCGCGAAAGTGCGGCGTCACCGGCACGCATCTGCGCGTCCTCGTCCGCGGTGAGGAGGAACACGCGCACGGCCATGACCACGGCCATGACCACGCGCACGACCACGGGCACGACCATGAACATGACCACGGGCACGACCACGGACACGACCATGAACACGACCACGGACACGACCAAGGGCATGTCCACCGCTCCCCCACCGACGTGGCTGCCATCGTGAACGGTCTGCGCGTCCCGGAAGAGGTGCGCGGCCATGTGCTGGCGGTCTATGACAGCATTGCTGAGGCCGAGAGCGTCGTCCACGGCGTGCGCGCGGAGGAGATCCACTTTCATGAGGTGGGTTCCCTGGACGCCATCGCCGATGTGACCGCGTTTTCGTACTTATTATGTAAACTCAAGCCCGACCGCATCACCTCCACGCCGGTACATGTGGGCAGCGGTCAGGTGAAGTGCGCCCACGGCATCCTGCCCGTGCCCGCTCCCGCCACGGCAAGGCTGCTGCGGGGCGTGCCGATCTACGGCGGCACGGTGGACGGCGAGCTGTGCACGCCCACGGGCGCCGCGCTGCTGAAACATTATGTAAACTTCTTTGGCCCGATGCCGGTGATGACGCCGGAGCGGATCGGCTACGGGATGGGAACAAAGGACTTCCCCGCCGCCAACTGCGTCCGGGCGTTCCTCGGCGGGAACGCCGGGGGCGCCGACGAGATCTGCGTCCTCGAGTGCAATCTGGACGATATGACCCCGGAGGCCGTGGGCTTCGCCGTCGAGGCGCTGCGGCGCGCCGGTGCACCGGAGGTGTTCACCTCGCCGGCGCAGATGAAAAAGGACCGGCCCGGCGTGCTGCTGACGGTGCTCTGCCGTCCGGAGCAGCGGGAGGAAATGGCCGCCCTGCTCTTTCGGCACACCGGCACCATCGGGGTGCGGGAGTCGGCCATGCGCCGGTACGTGCTCTCCCGGCGCACGGAGACGGTGGACTCCCCCCTCGGTCCCGTACGGAAAAAGATCTCCGAGGGCTATGGCGTCCGGCGGGAAAAATACGAGTACGACGACCTCTCCCGCATCGCCCGGGAGAAGGACATGACCCTGGCAGAGGTCCTCGACGCGCTGGAGCTAAAATAATTATGTTAACTTAAAAAACAGGCGGGCCGCCGATCGGCTCGCCTGTTTTTCGGTAATTATTTATTGTTTTTCGATAATTTTATATTGACATTCGCTTCTCAGCATGCTATTCTCTCTCCACGGAGGCGATAAAGAATGCAGAATGAAAAGCTCTCTGACGGCGTCGCGCGCTTCACCAGCGCGCTGCTGGCCGTGATGTTTTACGGCGGGATCCTGTGCACGGCGCTGGTGCCCTGGCTGTTTCGCATCGGCGTCCCGTTTTACCCGAGTCTGGAGCAATACTACTGGTTCAACACCGTTTTGTTCATGCTCTCAGGCATCGGGGCCGTTCTGATCATCCGCGAGCTGCGCCGGATGTTCCGCACGGTGCTCGACGAGGACTGCTTCGTGCGGCAGAACGTGACTTCCCTGCGGCGGATGGGCTGGCTGGGACTGGCGATCGCGCTGATCACCGCCGTCCGGCTGGCTGTCATCTTCACCCCGGCGGCGGTGATCATCATCCTTGTATTTTTCATCGCCGCGCTGTTCTCCTTCGTGCTCTCGCGGGTTTTCGACACCGCGGTGCGCTACAAGGAGGAGAACGACCTGACGATCTGAGGTGGCGAAATGATCATTGTAAATCTGGACGTGGTCATGGCCCAGCGGAAGATCGGGCTGGGCGAGCTGGCCGAACGAGTTGACATAACGCAGGCAAACCTGTCGATCCTGAAAAACAACCGGGCCAAGGCGGTGCGCTTTTCCACGCTGGAGGCGCTCTGCCGGGAGCTGAAATGCCAGCCGGGAGATATCCTCATGTGGATCCCGGACGGGGAGGACGCGCCATGAACGAGGGTATCCTTATCGGCGTGCCGGCGGCCGCCGACGCCGCGCAGGTCCGTGCGTCGGAGCCGGAAGCCCACCGCCGTCTCCGGGAGAACGCTCCCGGGCTGCTGGCGCTCTCCGCCCTGCTGGGACTCGTATACGCGGTGTTCTTCACGGACAGCAGCGCTCTGGGACTCAACGCCGTCGTTTTTTCGGCGGTCTGGTGCGTATGCGCGTTCACCGCGCGGCGGCAGCTCTCCCTGCCCCGCAGCGCAGACGAGCCCTGCCGTTTTGCCGGGATCCTGGCACTGGCCGCGGCGATCTTCTGGTCCGCCAACGGATTCATCCAGTTCGTCAGCGCCGCGGGGATCGCGCTGCTGCAGTGGTTCTGGGCACTGGAGCTGGCGGCGGATACCCGGGACTGGCACTTTTTCAAGGCGGTACAGGCCGTGCCGACGCTGATAGTGCGCCTGCTGGCGCGGCTTCCCGAGCCCTTTGTCCATCTGGCCGGTTTTCGCCGGGAGGGCGGCGGCCGGGTCCGGGACGTGCTGTGCGGACTGCTGATAGCGGCGCCGCTGGCAGCGCTGGTGTTTGTGCTGCTCGGCTCGGCGGACGCGGCGTTCCTGGCGCTGTTCGACCGGCTCTTCGGCGGCGTGGAGCTGCCGGACCGGCTATGGACGCTCCTGCGCGGCCTGTTCTTCGCCGTGTCCGCGGCGGCGGTGTTCTACGCGCTGTTGTGCGCCCAGACGGCCCGGCCCGTGGACGGCGCGCAGCGCCCGGTGCGCCGGGCGAGCACGCTGGTCGCGGTCACGTTCTGTTCGGTGCTGGCCGCGATGTACGCGGTGTTCTGTCTGGTCCAGATCATCACGCTCTTTTCCGGCAGCGGCGCGCTCCTGCCCGAGGGATACACCTACGCGGGCTACGCACGGCAGGGCTTTTTCCAGCTGCTGGCGGTCAGCGCGATCAACGTGCTGCTCGTGATCGTGTCCCAGCGGCGCTTTGAGAGCGGCAGGGCCCTGCGCTCGGTGCTGTGCCTGATCTCCGGCTGTACGGTCATCATTGAGATCTCCAGCGCCTGGCGCATGTATCTGTACGTGCAGGCCTACGGACTCACCTTCCTGCGCCTGACGGTGCTGTGGTTCCTGGGCGTGCTGCTGATCGTGCTGGGCGGGGCCGTGCGGACCGTGTTCCGGCCGGAGTTCCGGCTGTTCCGCTTTTCCATGGCCGTGTGTCTGGCCGCATGGCTCGTATTCGCCTTCTCCCGGCCGGACGCGCTGGCCGCCCGGTATGATCTGGATCGGTTCGGTCCGACGGACGCGGTCGTGGATTCGATCCTGTCGCAGTATACCCCGGACAGTCTGGCGGAGCTCGCCCCGTATCTGGAGCAGATCCGGGGCACCCGCAATGAGTATTTTCTCAGCGAGGCCATGGAGAGCGTGCACCGGCAGTACCGCGACGCCGGCTTCCGGGGCTTCAACGGCTCGCTGCGGCGCGCGTATGAAACAGCGGAGGTGTATTTCGATGGCTGAAAATGAGATCATCATGCGCCCGGTGGCGCATATCCGCACCGATTTCGCCACGAAGTTCGGCATCCCGAAGCAGAGCGGGCTCGTCCCCTCGCTGCGCGGCCGGGTCGTGTTTGCGCCGGAGTACCGCAGCCCGGAGGCCGTGCGCGGACTGGAGGCGTTTTCCCACATCTGGCTGCTGTGGCAGTTCTCCGGGGCCGTGAAGGAAAACGAGACCTTCTCCCCTACCGTGCGCCCGCCGCGGCTGGGCGGCAACCGGCGCGTAGGCGTGTTCGCCAGCCGCTCCCCCTTCCGGCCCAATCACATCGGCCTGTCCTGTGTGGAGCTCGAAGGGATCGACCTTGACGATCCCGAGGGCCCGGTGCTGATCGTCCGGGGCGCCGACCTCATGGACGGCACGCCGATCCTGGACGTCAAGCCGTACATCCCCTATGCCGACAGCCGTCCGGAGGCCGCCGGCGGCTTCACCGACACGTCCGCCGCCAGGACGGCAAGGGTCCTGTTCCCGCCGGACCTGCTCGAAAAAGTGCCCGCCGACAGGCGTGAGGCGCTCATCGGCGTGCTCGAACAGGACCCTCGCCCCTCCTATCAGGAGGACCCGGACCGTGTCTATGGCTTCCGGTTTGCCGGGCGGGAGATCAAATTCCGGGTGTCCGACGGCGTCCTGACGGTCGTCGCCGTGGAGAATGATTGACGATAAAAAATTATGGTTAACTAATTTCCCCATTGAAACCGGCGCTTTTACCGGTTATAATTGGGAAAACGCTAACCGTAAGGAGTCGGCTCCATGGCGAAAGATAAACGCAGGAAGAAAAAGAAAAAACTCGGCGCCGCCGCGGTGATCGGCAGCGTATTGCTCACGCTGGCCCTGGCCGCGCTCGCCGTATACGGCATGCTGTCGTACGGGCGCAGCCGTCCGGCTCCCGCCGCGCTGCGGGAGGGCTCCGGCGTGCCCGCCTCCGAGGCGGTCTCCCTCTTCCGCGGCGAAGAGCCGACGACCGCGCAGGCGCCCGCTGCGGCGGCGGCGCCCGCCGTGGAAGAAGAGGAGTACGTCTCCTTCGGCTATGAGAGCGTCCTCTACGACGACGACGGGATCTTTATGGCCAAGATTCGCGGCGTGCGCTATGTGGGCTTCGTCGTCATCGTCGACGATCCCATGCGTCTGACGGTCGGCAAGTGTCCCTACTTCGGCGCGGGCGCCTACGGGCGCACGGTCAAGCAGATGGCGGACGAAGCGGGCGCGGTGCTCGCCATCAACGGCGGCGGCTTTGCCGACCCCAACGGCGAGGGCAAGGGCGGCTCGCCCACGGGCAACGTGGTCCTCGACGGCAAGCTGCTGGCCGGCTACTGGGCGCCCACCGTCGGGATCGACGCCGACGGGAAGATGCATGTGGGCGAGTTCAACGGCAACACCTGCATGGATCTGGGGCTGCGGTGGGCCGTGAGCTACGGCCCGACGCTGGTGCAGGACTGCAAGGTCTGCGGCGGCCTCGACAATACGAATCAGGAGCCGCGCACGGCCATCGGGCAGCGCTCCGACGGCAAGGTCGTCATCATCGTACTGCAGGGCCGGCAGCTCCAGGCGCTGGGTGTCACCTGCCGCCAGCTGACGGAGATCATGATCGACTTCGGCTGCGTGTGCGCCAGCAACCTCGACGGAGGCGCTTCCAGCGACCTCTATTTCCAGGGCGACTATGTGAACGTCTGCAACACCTCCGGCGGTCCCCGGCCGATCCCGACCTCGGTGCTGGTGATGCCCTCCGCCCCGGCGGGAGAGGAGGGCTGAGATGAAAAAGTTCGGTCTCATCCTGCTTTGCCTGCTGCTGTTTGCCGCCGTCGTCGGCGGCGCGGCGGCCTGGTTCATGATGACGCCCCGGGGCGTCCTGCGTTCCGATCTGCCCGAGGACATCATGCAGCGGCTTCTCGAGGAAAAGGGCCCGGAGGGCTGGCGCGCCGAGTATATCCGACTATGCCATCCCGCCGTGAGCGAATTCGAGTCCGCCGACAAGGTGGCCGGCGATCTGTTCGACGCCGCCGCGGGCGGGAGCGATTTTACCTTCCGCGCCGTGCCCGGCACCCAGAGCGACGCGTCGGCAGAATTCCTCGTCTCCGCCGGGAATGCGGATCTGTTCCGGGTGCGGTTTCGTTATGTAAACCAAAAATGGGGGTATTCGGCGGAGGGGCTCGACACGCTGCGCGCCGAGACGCGCACGCTGTCCGTCACCGTGCCGGAGGACACGGCGCTCAAGCTCAACGGGCGGAGCGTGGACGCCGGCTATATCGCCGAGCGCGGTCTCCCCTATGACGACATGACGGAGCTCGAGCGGCGCTTTGACAGCTATCCCACACGGGTCCGCTATGAGATCGGCGGCATCTGTGAGGCCGTGACGCTCACCGCGTCGCGGGAGGGCGGGCTCACGGAGCTCTATTCCGACGGCACGACCTGGGAGTACACGCTGCCCGACGCGGGATCGCACGCCTTTGCCGTCAAGGCCCCGTCGGACGCGGTCGTGACCGTCAACGGCGCCGTACTCACCGCCGACGACGTCACCGCGACAACGGCGTATCCCACCCGCATGGACATCCCCGGAGAGCTGCAGAGCCGGCTGCCGGGCTATTATATCTACACTGCCGGGGGGCTCTACAGCGAGCCGCAGATCTCCGCGTCCCTCTCCGACGGCACGGCGCTCACGCCGCAGACCGCCGCGGACGGCACGGTCGTCTACACGCTGCCTGTGTCTCAGGCGCTCTATGACGCCTGTCACGCGCGGGTCGAGGATTTTCTGATGGCCCTGTGCGAGTACGGCGCGGGCCACACCGCCCGCTACGCCCCGGGCAGCTACGCGGTGGGCGGCTCCACCGTCGCCAATTACATCACCCGGGCCCGGGCCTCGCTCTACTGGACCGTGGGCGTGGCGACCTCCTACGGGAGCATCACCTCCTCGGACTACGTCCCGCTGGGAGACGACGCGTTCCTCTGCCGGGGGCATGTGGTCGCCACGACGACCACGAAATACCAGACGAGGGATCAGGATATCGTTTACGAGATGCTCTGGGTACGCGCCGGGAACCAGTGGATGGTCCGCGATCTCGATTATTCCTACGATCTGCACAAAATGGACCGCTGAAAGAAAATGCGGGGCTGCAGGCATCGGTTTTTCCCGTGACCGGGGTTGGAGTTTTTTTCCGTGACCGGGGTATAAAGCATTCAGCTCCATTGTCGGTGGTTAACCGAGGTAATGCGCTTCTTTTTTGCGTATCTTTCTTTTGAAAAGCCCAAAAGAAAGATACGCGAGAAAGAAAAGGCTCGGTGCAAGACTGTCGGCTGACGCCTCGTAAGTCTATCACTCAAGAGGCTGCTGCGCCACCGCGTCGTCGCAAGCTGCATATCGTTCGCTTCCTCGCAGGCTCGAAAGCTCATTCATTTCGCTGCTCCTCCTTCCAAAAACACAGCCTTGACAGGCTGTGTTTTTGATATCGGGGGATTTCGCTCCGGCGCTTGGCGGGCAATAAATTAAGGCGCCTGCCTCTCACCCTGCTGCCGCGGGTGCGTAGACTTGCCGACGTTCTTTTTTACTGTAGGGGCGTTTGGTAATGCTGTTATTCTGAGCGAAGCGAGGAATCTCGTGGGTAGAGGCATACGCGTTGGGATTATGAGGTCTCTCGCTTCGCTCGGGATGACAAAAATGGGGGCACGCAACCTGAGAGCCTACAAATTCCTCCCACGCAGCGCCGGAGCGAAAATCCCCGTCAACAAAAACGCAGCCGTGCAGCGGAGGGCTGAAGTTGTCGACGAGGCCCGAAGTGTCGGCGCGGCTGTGTTTTTGGAAGGACGAGCAGCGAAGTGAATGAGCCCCGCCGCTTGCGGTCGGGGCGAACGATACGCAGCTTGCGAGGACGCGGTGGCGCGGACGGGGTTGCTGGAACCCATTCAGTTTCGCACTGAGCAAAGCCGCTGATGCTAAAGTCTTAGGGGGGTCCAGGGGGAGCGCATTGGAAGCGCTCCCCAGGTCGCGATCATAGATCGCTCCCCGCTTTGGCTACAAATGCGCCCCCGGCGCATTTGCTTAACGCGTC
>JAFXYJ010000102.1 GCA_017541825.1 Oscillospiraceae bacterium
GGGGGCCGCGGTGGGCTCCGGCGTCGGCGCGGGATTCTGCGACCGGAGGGAGCACCCGGCCAGCACGACCACCAGGCAGAACAGCGCTGCCAGTATCTGACGGTTACTCATGATAACTCACCGGCGGGCGAAAATGCTCGAAAATGACCGCGTCGTTTTCGGCCTCCTCGCCATAGTCCCGGGCGGTCCAGCATACCCGCAGGGCGCCCATGCGCTCGGCGAGCCGCACGCAGGCAGATTTTTTCCCCACGCGGTGGGCGATGAACTGCGGCCGTCCGAGGAAATCGAACATCACCCGGCTGGCCAGGAACGCGCCGGCTGTCCCCGCCGCAAGCTGTTCCCGCTGGGCGGTGAGCTGGCCGCGGAGGATGTCCGGCGCCCAGCGCCGGAACCAGCGCACGATCATGGCGTCGAAGCTCTCGACGCACAACAGTCCGTCGCGGCGGTCGAGCTCCGCGAGCACGCTCCGGCACAGCGCCTCCCGCCGCGCCGCGGCACAGGGCTTGATCTCCGCGATCACCGGCACGCCGGCCCCGCACAGGATATCCAGCGCGTCGGCGAACCGGGGGACGCGCTCCCCGGTGCCCGACAGGCGCAGCTCCTCCAGGGCGGCAAAGTCCGTGTCCTCCACCCTGACCGCCGCGCCGGTCATGCGCGCAAGGTCGCTGTCGTGGGCGACCACGAGCACGCCGTCGGCCGTCATGCGCACATCCAGCTCCGCGCCGTACCCGGCCTCCGCCGCGGCGCGGAAGGCCGCCAGAGAGTTTTCCGGGATCCCGGCGGCTTCGTCGTAAAGGCCCCGGTGGGCGAAGTACCGGCCCCGCAGCATGGCGCGCTGCGCATCGTCCGCTCGCGCGGGGGCGATCAGCCACAGGAGGCCCGCCCCGGCGCAGGAGAGCGCACCGAGTCCGCGCAGCAGATCTCTCCGGTCCTTTTTCACGTTCCGCCACCTCCCGGCCGACAGTTCCCGCGGTCCGCACGCGGCGGACGCGGGCACAGGAATACATAGTGTGCCGATTCTCCCGTTATTGTAAACCAATAATGCGCTGTTGTAAAGAGCCGCTTTTTGTCGTAGAATAGAGTTGCGGCAAAAGACATATCCGAGGATCGGAGGTAATCGCCATGGAGACCGCTGCTCCCGTGCTCAAGCTCAACTATAAACGGACCTTTCTGATCGGCTTCGCCTTTTTCGGCATCCTTCTGCTCTGGCAGGTTTATGATTCCTGGTGCCCCACGTTTCTGACGGACATCTTCGCCCGGCGGATGTACGGGCTGTCCTCGGCGCAGCTCAAGGCCTCCGATCCCGACAAGATCCTCAACGTCCAGTGGATCGTCGGCATCATCATGGCCTGCGACAACCTGGCCGCGCTGATCCTGCTGCCGATCTTCGGCGCGCTCTCGGACAAGACCCGCACGCCCATCGGCAAGCGGATGCCCTACATCCTGACGGGGACTTTCGTGTCGGCGGTGGCCTTCCCGTTCATCCCGCTGTTTTTCCACCGCAACAACATCGCGGGCATGGTGGCCATGATGGCGGTGGTGCTGATCTTCATGATGATGTACCGCAATCCCGCCGTGGCGCTGATGCCCGACATCACGCCCAAGCCCCTGCGGGCCCGGGCCAACGGCGTCATCAACATCATGGGCTATCTGGGCGGGGCCTTCGCCACCGTGCTGGGGATCTTCCTCGTGCTCTCCAACTACATCAACGCCCCCGACGCGGCCCGGAGCCTCTGGACCATCGAGCTGCCCTTCCTGATCGCCAGCGTGCTGATGGTGATCTCGGCGCTGGTGCTGTTCTTCACGGTGAAGGAGAACGAGGTCGAGGCGGAGATGCGCGAGCAGCTCGAGCTCGGCGAGGCGCTGGCAGCCGTGGAGACGCCCATCGACGACGACAAGCCCATGTCAAAGGCCAACCGGCAGATGCTGCTGGCCATCCTCGGCGCGGAGTTCCTGTGGTTCATGTCGGACAACGCCCTGACGACCTATATTGGCAACTACGTCATCTACTACCTCAACGCAGCCTCCAGCGCCACGATGATCCTGACGATCCTCGGCGGTCTCGCCTCGGTGATCGGCTTTGCGACCGCGGGCTCCGTCGCAGACAGGATCGGCCGCAAGTACACGATCTCCTGCGGGCTGGCGCTGACCTTCCTGGGCCTGGTGATCGCCTGCTTCGTGACCCCCACCGGCGTCGTCACCGGCGCCAACGGCGAGTACGCCTTCCCGAAGATGCTGTTCCTCGTGTGGGCGCTCAAGGGTCTGGGCATGGCCTTCGTGCACAACTGCTCCTTCCCGATGGTGGTGGAGCTGTGCTCGTCCAACCGGATCGGCCGCTTCACCGGCTATTACTACGCCGCGAGCATGTCCGCCCAGACCATCACGCCGGTGCTGCTGGGGCTGGTGCTCAACGCCACGATGGCCTGGCGCACGCTGACGGTCTACGCGGCGGCGCTGACCGCGCTGAGCTTTCTGGTGTTCACGACCCGGGTCAAAAACATCCGCGCCCGAAAGGTCGAAAACGCCCACGGGCTCGAGGCTCTCGGCGACGACTGATAAATGGCGCCTCTTCAAAAAGCGCCGCCCCCGCCGCGGCAAAGGCCGCGTCGGGGGCGGTGCTTTTATGTTCCGTATGTCTATTTGCCCAGCTCTTCCCTGTAGAGCTCCAGCGCCTGCATGGAGATGCGGATATACAGCCGCTTGGCGGGCGAGTCCAGATCGTCGCCGAGCAGGTCCTGACACTTGCGGATCCGGTAGAGCACCGTGTTCCGGTGGGTGTAAAGCGCCGCGGCGGTCTGGCTCAAGGAACGCTCGCAGTCGATATAGGTCCGGAGCGTGTCATAGAGGTCGCTGTTGCCGCCGTTGGCCTTCTCCCACAGGGAGATCACCACCGGATGGCAGGCGCAGTAGATCTCCCGGGCGCTGTGGCCGCAGAGCAGGTAATTGAGGCCGAAGTCGGAGAAGGAGTATACCCCGGGCTCCTCGGCGTCGCTGTGGGCGAGCACAAAATCCGTCTGGCGCTCGAGCAGCGGCAGCCAGGTCACGTTGGGCACGCACAGGCTGTAGGCAAAGCGCAGCCGGTTGTTGTCCAGCAGGATGTCCCGGAACTGCTGGTGAGAGGGGTTGGAAAACATATCCCGGTTGCAGATCACATGGACGCGGCCGTCCTTTTCCAGCACGATGGCGTTCTGCAGGTGGCGCGAGATCGTCTGGGCCAGGATATGTACCGACATCTCGCCGCTGTCTTCGTCCAGCGGCACGATCGTGCACAGCTGATACGGATCGTCGGCCAGCCACTGGAAGTAGGTGAGCTGCAGCTGCAGCGCCTTTTCGCTGTAGGGCTGCTGGGACAGGAGCTGGAAAAAGACATTGACGTGGGAATCCGCGTGCTGCGGCGCGCTGCCCAGTCTGGGCTCGAGCAGCTTGGCGATCCGTTCGATCAGCTGCGTATCCCCGGGATTGATGCGGCGGTTCTTTTCCAGCAGGGTGATGCGGCCGCACACCCCCTCGTTGAAGAGGATATTGTAGCTGATGCCGCCGTACTGCATCGTGGTGTTGCTCTGAAAGCGCACGATATTGGAGCCGGCCCGGGTATAGTCCGCGGCGTTCTGGATGCGCATGGCGTGGATGCTGTTGAGCGATGAATAGCCGTATTTGCACAGATATTCCCACTCGGCGTCCATCGGCCCGAGCTCCGGGTCCCGGGTGATGGCCAGCAGGCGGTTGTTGCCGTCCAGGATCATCATCGGGTTGTTGAAGATCAGCCAGCAGCTGTCGACGGCGCTCTGGAAGTCGCCCTGCGAGATCGCCTTCTCGATCTCGGTCTCCCAGTCCTGATAATAGTCGAACACGCCCTGGATGATCTCAAAGCCTTCCTTGAGGTTCGTGTCAAAGAGGGTGATATGGTCGCCGCCCTCCCCTTCGACCAGGACGTTTCGTCCGCTCTGGTAAACATGGGCGGTATTGGTCGAGTAGGCCATCCGCGCGCTGTTGAGGATCGGCTTGGCGTCATACCGGATGTTGACGGCGATTTCCATCAGCGGAGAGAGTCGGTTGGCGATCATCCACATGCTCAATTTCATGGCGGCGTTAACTCCTCTCTTGCCAATTGGTGCTGACAGTACAAAAAACAATTATATTATACCCCTCTTTTTTGTGTTTTTCAATCTGAAATTTGTGCATTCCGGACACCGCCTTCCGGGCGCCCCGCGAAAACCGGCGCGCGTTTCGAAAAGCGGCGGCAAAGACCCGGATTTTTTGTGCTTCCGGCACATTTGAATGCGCAGGGCTTGCTCTATAATGAAAACAGAATCGTATATACTGCAGTCAGAACGAATAACCGGATTTACGATAAGAGGAGGATCGCAATGAGCGTCGGTAAATTTATGAAACAGGCCGCCGAGCGGGATTATTCCCAGTGGTGGCAGAAGCCGGGGACCTTCCCCTGGATGTTCCAGCAGGCCAAGCCCCCGCTGAATCCCCCGGATGCGCAGCGTCCGATCCCCACCAGGGAGAACTATGAACGCGCCATCCGCGGACAGCAGCCCTACTGGGTCCCCCAGTATTTCGGCGACAGCAACATCATCTGGCCGGACGCCATGGAGGAGCACCCCGTGCCCGAGATCGACGGCTACGACTGGTGGGGCGTCAACTGGATCATGGCCGAGGTGGCCGGCGGCATGATCACCAAGCCCGGCACCCGCACCTTCGGCGAGTTCGCCAACTGGAAGGAGGAGCTGGAGTGGCCCGACATCTCCCTGGTGGACTTCGAGGCCGACGGCAAAAAGATCCAGACCAATCTGGACCCCGATCGGGTACACATCTACGAGTGCGTGGAGGGCATCTTCGAGCGTCTGCACGAGATGATCCCCTTCGACGAGTCGCTGATCGCCTTCTATGAGGAGCCCGAGCTGCTCGAGGAATTCTTCCAGAAGATGGCCGACTACAAGATCGAGACCTGCGACAAGATCTTCAAATACTACGGCCGGGTGGACGGCGTGCTCTATCACGACGACTGGGGCACCCAGCGCGCGGGCTTCTTCTCCAATGAGATGTTCGACGAGCAGCTCATGCCTGCCACCAAGCGCTTCACCGATTTTGTCAAGAGCCAGGGCAAGTTCCTCGAGCTGCACTCCTGCGGCCGGAACATGCAGTACATCCCCGAGATGATCGAAATGGGCTTCGACATGTGGGGCCCGCAGGACAACGCCAACGACATCGACTGGATGTACGACAACTACAACAAGCAGATGTCCTTCGCCTTCCCGATCGTCATCAAGCCCGGCTCCAGCGAGAAGGAAATCCGCCGCACGGTGGACGAGTGGGTGGACCACTACGCCGGAAACGGCCGTATCCTGGCCTCCATCCAGGCGGACTTCCGCGATCCCCAGCAGGGCGCCATCGCCGCCGATGAGCTCTACAACTACTCGCTGTCGTTCTACAACAAGCTGTACGGCCGCGTGTGAACCCCGGCGCGCGTCTTGCCGCGCCGAACCCGACAAAAAGGAGGAATGAAAATGCTCACCATCAAGCAGAACCTTCGTGAAACGATCCACGGCGGGAACCCCGACCGGTACGTCGATCAGTATGAGTATCTGGCCATGGTCCCCGACCCGGTGATCATGCAGTCCGAGTTCCCCAAGAACGACGGCGTGCCCGTCAGGAACGCCTGGGGCGTATACAATGCCTGGCCTCCCGGAACACCCGGTGTGTTCCCCGTGCACACCCCCGACAAGATCGTCGTCAAGGACATCACCCACTGGAAGGACTACGTGAAGGCGCCCCCGTACAAGTTCCCCGACGCCGCCTGGGAAATGACCCTGGGCATGGCCTCGAAGATCGACCGCAACGAGGTGTTCCTCTCCGGCATGGTGTTCCCGGGCCTGTTCGAGCAGACCCACCATCACTGCGAGATCCAGAACACCCTGATCAATTTCTACGAGGAGCCCGATTCCGTCAAGGACCTGATCAAGTATTTCCGCGACTGGGAGCTCAACTACGCCCAGGAGCTGGTGGACCATCTGCATCCCGACGCGCTGTTCCACCATGACGACTGGGGCACCCAGAGGTCCACGTTCATGTCCCCGGATATGTTCGCGGAGTTCTATCAGGACGCCTACAAGGAGATCTACGGCTTCTATCACTCCCACGGTGTGGAGCTGGTGGTGCATCACTCCGACTCCTACGCCGCCACGCTGGTGCCGAACATGATCGACATGGGCATCGACATCTTCCAGGGCGCGCTGACCACCAACAACATCCCCGAGCTCATCAAGAACTACGGCGGAAAGATCAGCTTCCACGGCGGCATCGACAACGGCCTGGTGGACCGTGTGGACTGGACGAAGGAGAACGTCGCGAAATACACCCGCAAGATCATCGGCGAGTGCGGCAAGCACTACTTCATCCCCGGCCTGACCGCCGGCGGCCCCGGCAGCACCTATCCCGGCGTCTACGAGGCCACCTCCGAGGTCATCCGCGAGGTGTCCAAAGAGGACTTCTGAGCAAAGAACACAACAAAAAACACCCGCCCCAGGGCGGGTGTTTTTCTGTCGGGGCCCGGCGTGCGATGCGGAAAGCAGTTGTCGAACGGCGCGGAAGAGAGTATAATGTCGGTATCAACAGCAAGGAGGCCGGACCATGAGCGTTCTGCGGGTGATCGCCGAAAATCTGCTGGGCTTCGATCTTGTGATCCTGATCGCGGCCGTCGCCAACGGCGCTGTCTGCTATGCCGCCCGGCGGGAGGCGCTGCGGCTCTACAACACGATGCACCAGTCCAAATACGTGCCCTCCTGGCGCTCGTCGCCCGGCGGCCTGGCCGAGAGCGTGCTGGCCGTGGACGAGGAGGCCGTCATCACCATGCGCGACCGCTCCGAGCGGCTTTACTCCATCTTCATCAACATCACCGGCGTGTTCCCGCTGCTGGGGATCCTGGGCACGGTGGTCTCGCTGCTGCCGATGGTGGCCAACCTCGCGGATATGCAGCAGAACTTTTTCGCCGCGCTGACCTCCACCTTCTGGGGGCTGGTGTTCGCCATCGTGTTCAAGCTGCTCGACGGGTTCCTGCTCTCGTCGGTGATCGAGGACAACGACAAATCCGTCACGCTGTTTCTGGCGCGGACCCCGGAGCGGGAGGCCGAGCGGGAGGTGTCGGTGCGTTGAGGCGGCGGGAGATCTTCATCGAGCTCACCAGCCTGCTGGACGTCATCATGATTATGCTGTTCGTGCTGCTGACCCAGGCCCGCACCCAGACCGCCGACGCCATCGCCGAGGCCGGGGCCCGGCAGACGGAAAACACGGCGCTGCGGCAGGAGGTCGAGACGCTCCGGGGCGAGCTCGTCGGGGCGCAGGACGCCGCCGAGAGCGCCCGGCGGCAGCTTCTGAGCCAGGATCTGGTGCTGGACAACTCGCTGGTCGTGACCGTCACCGCCGCCGACCGCTCCGCGATCCGCCTGGAGGTCGAGGGCGGGACGCAGACCGTCTCCTACGACTGGGAGAACGAAAACTACGCCCGCAACGTCCTGCGCGCCGCGCTGCGGCAGCAGCTCACGGACACCGACCGGCCGGCGGTGTTCCTCGTGTTCCAGTACGACCGGGACGCGATCTACCGCGCGCAGTATGAGATGATCCGGGACGTGCTGCAGGAGCTCAAGCTCGAGGCGGCCCGGCAGGGATCGACGCTGAACATTCTGGAATTGGATACGAAGAGTTAAAGGAGGAACGAATATGGCGAGGGGAAACGAGGAAAAGAAGGGCCATCCCGTCCGCAACACCGCCATCGCCGCGGCGCTGGTGGCGATGCTGATCGGCGGCGGCCGTCTGGGCGCGGGCCTGGGCAAGAGCGTCGGCGAGAGCATGTTTCTCAACCAGGGCAAGGAGCCGGAGAACACCGGCACCGCCCAGACCGAGACCGTGCAGCAGGAGCAGCCGTCCCCCGAGACGGCCGAGACGCCGGACGACGGCGTGCTCGAGATCGTCGTGCGGGAGGACGCCGTCCTGTACGAGGGCGAGCAGACGGATCTCGCCGGGCTGGAAGCGGCGCTGCTGCGCGACTATGCCGACGGCGTACGCGTGACGCTCACCGACGACCACGCCATCAAGGCGGCCTATGACGAGGTGGCGGCGCTGCTCTCGACCCTTGGGATCGACGCCGACTAAAGACAGGGCAGACAAAAAACACCGGGAGAGGATTTCCTCTCCCGGTGTTTTTTATGCCATGCGCAGGTCCCGCGCGTTATTCCTCCGTCGGAGCGGCGGCTTGCTCGGCCTGCAGCCGGGCAAAGTTCTCCTGCGCGCAGCGGGCGGCCTCCGCGTCGGACAGCTTGTAGAGCGACACGAACATGATGGCCATGACCAGATAGAAGCACGCGGGCACCCAGTAGGTGATCGCCATGAATTTGGGGATCCACTCGGGGGAGCCGGCGACGCCCGGGATATCGAAGCCGGTGTTGGCCAGCAGCGTCAGGCCGATGGTGCCGCCCAGCGCCATGCCGATCTTCATCGGGGGAGACGCAAGACCGACGGCGATGCCGCGGGTGTCCTTGCCGGTCTTGTTGAAGTGCCATTCGGCGGCGTCCATGTAAAACAGCATCAGGAACGGCGTGTAGGTGTACATCGCGAAGAAGCCAATGGCGTTGACGGCGATCAGGTACTTGTAGTCGAACCGGCCGACCCAGCCCATGAGGAGATAGATCACGGGCAGCAGGAAGTAGCCCATGGTGGTGGCCTTTTTCTTGCCGAGCTTCTGGCCGACGCCGGGCATGACCATGGCCGCGATGAAGCTGGCCACGGCGCCGATCAGGTTGGCGACGGTCATCATCGAGAAGTTGCCGACCACGTAGATCCAGTAGTAGGCGGCCAGGCCCTGCAGGATGAACTGGCCGATATACATGACCGTGTGGGTGGCAAACAGGGCGAGCAGATACTTGTTTTCGATCAGCGCCTTGAACATGTCGACGGCGGTGACCTGGTGCGCGGCGCCGGCGGCGCCGACGGGCAGGTCCTTGCCGTCAGCCAGCCGGGAGATCGCGCCCAGGGCGAAGGGCATCGGCAGCATGAACGCGACCGCGACGACGAAGTAGTTCCACTTGCCGAAGCTGAGCGTGGTGACCAGCATGGGGATGAAGGACGTGATCAGCGTGACCACGGTGGCCTGGCGGGACATGTTGATGTTGAAGGCCTGGCGGTTGGCCGGGTTGGGGCCGGCGACGGCGGCGTTGATGCCGTAATAGGCCGTCTGGATGATGTTCATCAGGGAGTTGAGGATCGCATATGCCACGGTCATGACCAGCAGGCGCAGCCACACGGGGCCGGCGGTGGGGAACACCTCGAGCATGATCACGATGGCGAGGACCCAGCGGCCCTTGGCGAGCCATTCCTGGTTTTTGCCCTTGCTGCCGAGCTTGACCTTCTCGATGATCGCGCCGGCAAAAATGGATACGACGAAGTCGATGGTCTTGCCGATGAGCAGCGCTGTGGCCAGGGCGGCGGCCGGCACCTGCAGCACCTCGGTGGCGAACTGGTTGAGGTACATGAAGCCGATCATGATCGACAGCGTCAGCAGCGAGTACGAACCCATGGTCCATACCTGCTTTTTGGTTGCGGTTACTTCTGGCATAGGTTTTTCCCTCCTTATTATTTTGGCAGAAGGATCCGGCCGGGATCCTCTGCCACTCTCACTTATAACAGTATAGCAGATACGAACAAATAATTATATGTACTCGCAGCACAAAGTTAGTCGGTAGCCTTTTGCTAATCGCCCCGGGAACAGAGTTCGCCGCATTGTTCCCGGCGGCGCCGCCGCACCGCCTCTGCCGCCGGGTCGGACGGCCGCGCGAGACAAAAAAACACCGGGAGAGGAAGCCCTCTCCCGGTGTTTTTAAGTATTCTTGTCCCGGCGCTGCCCGGAGGATTACTCCTCTTCCTTGGCAGGCGCCTGGGAAGCCATAAACTTGGCATAGTTCTCCTGGGCGCAGCGGGCGGCCTCCTCGTCGGACAGCCGGTACAGCAGCACGAACAGGATCGCCAGCGCCAGATAGAAGCACGCGGGCACCCAGTAGGTGATCGCCATGAATTTGGGGATCCACTCGGGGGAGCCGGCGACGCCCGGGATATCGAAGCCGGTGTTGGCCAGCAGCGTCAGGCCGATGGTGCCGCCCAGCGCCATACCGATCTTCATGGGAGGCGTGGCCAGGCCGACGGCGATGCCGCGGGTATCCTTGCCGGTCTTGTTGAAGTGCCATTCGGCGGCGTCCATGTACATCAGCATGACGAATGGCGTGTAGGTGTACATCGCGAAGGTGTTCAGGGACTGGATGCCGATCATGTACCAGTAATTGAAGCGGCCGAACCAGCCCATGCAGAAGTTGATGACGGGCAGCAGGAAGTAGCCGATGGAGATGGCCTTTTTCTTGCCGATCTTCTGGCCGATGGGCGGCATGACCATGGCCGCGATGAAGCTGGACACGGCGGCGATCAGGTTGGCGACGGTCATCATCGAGAAGTTGCCGACCACGAACATCCAGTAGTAGGCGGTCAGGCCCTGGAAGATGAACTGGCCGATGTACTGCACGGTGTGGCAGAGGAACAGCACCAGCAGGTACTTGTTCTCAGCCAGCGCGCGGAACATGTCGACCGCGGTGACCTGGTGCGCGGCACCGGCGGCGCCGACGGGCGCGTCCTTGCCGTCAGCCAGCTTGGCAATGGCGCCCAGCGCGAAGGGCATCGGCAGCATGAACGCCGTGGCGACGACGAAGTAGTTCCACTTGCCGAAGGTGAGCGCGGTGACCAGCGTGGGGATGAAGGACGTGATCAGCGTGATCACGGTGGCCTGGCGGGACATGTTGATGTTGAAGGCCTGACGGTTGGCCGGGTTGGGGCCGGCGACGGCGGCGCTGATGCCGTAGTACGCGGTCTGGATCAGGTTCATCAGGGAGTTGAGGATCGCGTACGCCACGGTCATGACAAACAGGCGCAGCCACACGGGTCCGGAGGTGGGGAACACTTCCAGCATGATGACGATGGCGAGGATCCAGCGGCCCTTGGCGAGCCATTCCTGGTTCTTGCCCTTGTTGCCGAGCTTGACCTTCTCGATGATCGCGCCGCAGAAAATAGACACGATGAAGTCGATGGTCTTGCCGATCAGCATGGCGGTGGCCAGAGCGGCGGCAGGTACTTCCAGAACGGATGTGGCGAACTGGTTGAGGTACATGAAGCCGATCATGATCGACAGCGTCAGCAGCGAATACGAACCCATGGTCCATATTTGCTTTTTGGTTGCAGTTACTTCTGGCATTCGAATTTCCCTCCTTGTTGATTTTGACGTAATAACGTCGGGCATTTCCCTACAGAATTTAGTATAATCAGCCGATATCATCGAAGACAGATATCATCCGCACAAAGAACGCCCCCGCCGGGGAAACCGGTTTTGTGCCTATGAATATGAGATTGAATTATAAGTGATAACCGTATGCTAACCTTGTCGGCATACGCATGCCGTCCCCGCCGGGGGCGGCATGCATATACATATCATACCGTGTTTTTCAGAGCTCCGAGAGCAGATCGCCGCCGATCTTCTGCAGCAGCCGATGCAGCTCCTCCCGTTCCTCCTCGTCCAGCACGGAATTGAGCCGGGTCTCGATCTGTTCCAGGCCGTTTTTGGCGTTCCGGCAGGCGGAGATCCCTTTTTCCGTGAGCTCGGCGGTCTTCGCTCTGCGGGAGAGCGGGCTTTCCTGCAGGAGCACCAGCCCCTTCTTTTCGAGCCTTCCGACCATGGAGGAGATCGTCGGCTGGGCCGCGCCGAAATACCGTTCCGCCCGCTTGAGCTCGACCCTTCCCCTGTCGAAGAGGTACTCCATGAACCGCTGCTGCGCGATCGTGATATCGTTCTCGCTCATCAGATCCCTGGTTTCTTTCGTGATCTCGTCGGCGATCATTTTGATCAGGATGGCGTTCCCGTTCCGGCGCGGGGCGGCGGGGGCCGTCTCCGTCCCGGGGGGCTTGTTGGGCCGGCGCTTGATGGCCAGCAGAAGGAGGATGTCCTCCTGCAGCGACATATCCCGGATATCCAGATCCAGCCACTTGCCGTTCTGGTAGATCTCCGTATCGTCAAAGAGCCGCTGCACCTCCGGGGAGAACCGGCTGCGCCGCTTTTCAAAGCGCTGGCGCTCGTCGCCGCCCAGAATGATGCGCAGCGTCAGGACGTCCTGCGCCATCAGAAAGGCGCACAGCGTCCTGCCGCGCCAGCGGTATTTCAGCTCATATTCCCAGAGCCCGATCCCCGGGTTCCAGATGCTGTCCGCGTCGTACAGGTCTTCGATCGTGCCGCGCAGCGTCCTGAAAGCTCCGAGCCGCTCTGTCCCGATCAGCAGGGAGAGCTCCGCGTCCGTCGGTGGGGTCCTCAGCATGGTCTTTTGCTCCTTCCGCAGTCGTCCGTTGTCGTGTTTTCCAGACTCTCATGCGATCTGCGGAGAGCTCAGCCGCGTGCGGTCTCCCGGGCCGCGGCGCATGCCTGCCGGGAGCGGGAAGCCGTCCCGCCCCTTGTGCTGTCGGATATCGCTTTCATGGGATGCTTTCCTCCTGGGCGCGCTCCCGACGCCCCGCGCGCCGGACCGAACGCTCCTTTTCATCTTGGAGTGTATCATGCAGCCGCATCCAATAATATGTATAGTATGCACAAAGCAGCACGGCAAGACCGCCCCGGCTTTCGTCAAAAACAGCCGGGCTTTTTCGGCCCGCCGCCCGCGGGTCCGGCGCAAAGAGTAAATCGAAATCGAGCAAAACGGAGCAAAAACGAGAAAATCAAAGAAAAACGAAGATCAGTATTTGAAACATCAAAAAACCGGAAAACAGGTATTGACACCCAAACGGCGCTGTGCTATAAAAATAAGGCGCGTCTGCGGGCCTGTGCCCGAAGCGCCTGAATACGCAGGAAATATTAAAGATATTGGAGGCACAATTCATGTCCACTACCATGGTTCGGACCGAGGACGTCCAGCGCAAGTGGTACGTTCTCGACGCGGCCGGCAAGCCCCTGGGCAAGACCGCCGCTCTGGCTGCCGACCTGCTGCGCGGCAAGCGCAAGGTCGACTACACCCCGCACGTTGACGGCGGCGACTTCGTCATCATCGTCAACTGCAAGGACGCCGTTCTCACCGGCAAAAAGCTCCAGCAGAAGTTCTACCGCACCCACTCCGGTTACGCCGGCGGTCTCAAGGAGACCCGGTATGACCGTCTGATGGCCACCCGTCCCGAGCTGGCGATGACGCTGGCGGTCAAGGGCATGCTGGCCAAGAACCCGACCCAGATGCACCAGCTCCGCCGTCTGAAGGTCTTCGCGGGCCCCGAGCACAAGCACGCCGCCCAGAAGCCCCAGGCCTGGGAAGAGTAAGAAGGAGGAATAAACAATGGCTACTTATCAGAGCAAGCGTCCCTACACCTACGGCACCGGCCGCAGGAAATCCTCCACCGCCCGCGTGCACCTGATCCCCAACGGCACCGGCGCCATCACCGTCAACGGCCGCGCCCTGGACGAGTATTTCGGGCTGGAGACCCTGAAGCTGATCGTGCGTCAGCCCCTGGCCGCCACCGGCACCGCCGACAAGTTCGATGTGGAAGCCACCGTCGCCGGCGGCGGCGTCACCGGCCAGGCCGGCGCGATCCGTCACGGCATCGCCCGCGCCCTGCTGCTCGTGGACGAGAACTACCGCGCCGCCCTCAAGGCCGCCGGCTACCTCACCCGCGATCCGCGCATGAAGGAGCGCAAGAAGTACGGCCTCAAGGCTGCACGTCGTGCTCCGCAGTTCAGCAAGCGCTGATCTCGAATCGGAATCATCAAAAAACCCTGGAATCTCAACGGTTTCAGGGTTTTTTCATGCCCGGAAAGCTTTGATGGTTTTTCATGGCGTTCCATGGTTTTTGACCGTTTTTTATAGTTAACGAGGGGCTAACCGACGTTTTTCGGGCCTTTATAGTTAACAAATGGGCTAAATGAGGGAGAGCAAAAAGTGCGTTTTCAGTGGATTGAAGGGCGGCATGTCTCCTCTCCGAAAAGCGATTTAATCCCCCTTTCCTTGCCTCTATCCAGACTACGATTTGAAACTGGTCCGTTTGGCGGAATCTGGCCGATCCAGACATTTCTAATCAGGTTTTATCCTAATCTAAGGCACTCAGCAGACAGTTCTTTCTGCCGGGCGTCTTTTCCTTTCCAGAAGAAAAGCCTCCATACATAGCCCTGTTACTGCTTTAAACGGTAATTGGGCTTTTTTCATTTCTGCAGGCTCTGCAGAAATGAAAAAAGGAAGATTATTCGATGTAAATAGAAAACTTGTGTCCCACAAGATTCTGTGATACGATACTTTTGTATAGCGCTTCGCTGTGTGGGAAAGACAAAACCCTGCGAGAAAGGGCACAGAAAAGGATACAAGCGTTTTATGGACTGAAAAGTTGCCGCTCAATAAGCAAACAGCTTCATTACCTGTAAAGCGAAAACAGAAGGGAATCCCAAAATATATGCTGCAAGGGTTTGCAGATATGCTGGCTCGTGTGGAAAAGAAAAAGCGGAGGAGCAGAAAGCGCAATGAAAAAAACATGGATCACTATTGTCAATGTGTTCATTATGATCGCTATGCTGACCATTGTGGTTCTTTATTCCAATAATGAGAACAGAGTCACAACCCTAAGGCAGATAGAGCATTTTGAAAATACCACGATCTCTATGGAACATGTCACTGAGAATTACCTGGAGGGCGAACAGCGCATCTGCGACGTGTGGGCGCGCTATATCAACAGCGAGAACATGACCATCGAGGATGCCGTTTCCTTCATTCGGATCTCTCACGTGCTGCCGAACGCCTCCGCGCATATCGTATATACCGACACGCTGTCCGGCCTGTCTACCAGAACGAGGCAGGACGGCTCCGGCGACGACGCCGTCTCCTACGCGCGGATCGGTCTTCTGAACGACGTGAGCTGGATCTCCGATATCGGGGAATCCATCAACATTTCCCGTTCCTATACGAACCCGATCAACGGGGAACAGTCCATCGCCTTCTGCAATTATATTACGCTTCACGATCCGGAAACCGGCACCCTGCGCGAAGCCATCCTGCTGCGTGTGCTGCCGCTTGCAGAGCTTGAGCAGAAATGGGTCTTCCCGCAGGAGGAGTTTGAAAGCGTCGAGCTTTCCATGATCGACGCGGACGGAGACTACATCATCAAGGGCCATTCCTTCAAGAATTCCAGTTTCTTTGAGTTTTACAAGTCTTACAACGCGATCGATCCCTCCTCCGCGCAGGAGCTCTTCGGACAAATCACTTCGTCGACCGGCTCTCTTACCATGCTCAACTCCCGCGGTAAGGAATGTATCCTCGCCTATACCCCGGTCAGCGCCACAGCGGGATGGACGCTTCTCAGTTTCATGCCGATGAAGGACCTGAGCGTCAAAGCTGAAAACTGGCTGCTGATAGGCTTCGTATCCGCGGGACTTCTGATCCTGTTCGTTTTCGATCTGGCCGTCATGCTTTCTTTCAATAAAAAGCTCCAGGCGTCGGCCCGGGAAGCGGCGACCGCAAACAAGGCGAAGACCGATTTCCTTTCCACCATGTCTCACGATATCCGCACGCCGATGAACGCGATCATCGGCCTCACGACGATCGCGGAAAAGAATCTCGGAGATACGGAATCGGTAAGAGAAAATCTGCGGAAGATCACGCTGGCCAGCAATCATCTGCTCACCCTGATCAACGATATCCTGGACATTTCCAAGGTCGAGAGCGGAAAGCTGAATCTCAGCCCGCAGACCTTCTCCTTCGTCGAGACGGTGGAAAATCTCGTGAACCTCTCCCAGCCGATGATCAAGGAAAAGAATATCGATTTCAATTTCCGCACCGGTCGGATGGAAAAAGAATATCTCTACGCCGACCAGCTTCGGCTGAATCAGATCTATATCAACATCCTCTCCAACGCCATCAAATACACGGAGCCCGGCGGCCGTGTCAGCGTGGACGTGCGCGAGGCGGAAAGCCAAGAGCCCGGCTGTGTGCGGCTGACCTACAGGGTCTCTGATACCGGCATCGGCATGAGCCCGGAGTTTATGGCAAACATGTATCAGCCGTTTTCGCGCCAGACAGACAGCCGGGTGAACAGCATCCAGGGGACCGGGCTCGGACTGGCCATCACAAAGCAGATGGTCGATCTGATGGGAGGCAGCATAGACTGCCAAAGCGAGCAGGGTAAAGGAACGACCTTCACCGTAATCCTGGATCTTCCCATTGCCGATCGGCAGCGGGAGGATATGATGCTCGAGCCGATGGACGTCCTGGTCGTCGATGACGACGAGATCCTCCTGGAGACCGCCGTCGACACATTGGAGTCTCTCGGCGTAACAGCCGACCGCGCGGGAAGCGGACTGGAGGCGCTCGGCATGATCACGCATCGGCATCAAACAGGACGGGACTACAGCGTTGTGATCCTGGACTGGAAGATGCCGGATATCGACGGCGTCGAAACGATCCGCCGCATTCGCACAGAGGTGAATTCAAGCGTTCCCATCCTGCTGATCTCCGCCTATGACTGGTCGGATATCGAGGAAAAGGCGAAGGACGCCGGGGCAAACGGCTTCGTCAGCAAGCCGCTGTTCCGCTCCAGGCTTTACGACAAGATCAACGAACTCCTCGGGACCGAGGCAAAGTCCGTTGAACCGGAGAACGACTATTCCGATCTGCAGGGAATGAACATCCTCATTGCGGAGGATAATGATATCAACTGGGAGATCATTTCCACCATGCTTGGAATGTTCGGAATCACGACGGAGCGCGCCAAAAACGGACGCATCTGCGTGGAAATGATGAATCAGGCAGCAGAAGGCAGTTATGATCTGGTCTTTATGGATATACAAATGCCGGAGATGAACGGGCTCGACGCCACAAGGAATATCCGCGCGCTCGATGATCCGTGGGCGTCTTCCATACCGATCATAGCCATGACGGCGGACGCGTTTTCGGAAAACGTCATGGAGTGTCTGAACGCCGGTATGAACGGACATATCGCAAAACCTGTAGATATTAAACTTGTCATCAAAGAAATACGTAGAATCAAGGAGGAAAAAAGATCATGAGGAGGCTGCTTTGTGTCATTCTGTTCATCTGCATACTGGTATCGCTGACGGCCTGCGGCGGGAAACCACAGGAAGAAACCGCAGCCGGATTCAAGCCCTCCCTCGATACAAGTACCAGCTGCAGCATCACTGTAGTCGGAAGCTACGATAACTTCGAGGCACTGGAGGCTGAATTCGACAAATTCAATGAGATATATCCGAACGTGCAGCTGAGCTATGTGAAGCTGGATGATTATAACAACGTCCTTGGCGCAACGTTGGAAAGCAATGACAAGCCCAACATTTTTTTCTCATACACCTGGATGATGGGAAATGAAAAATACGCTTCGGTATGTGCTCATATGGAGGAGCTTTCAGACTCCGCTTTGAGGCTGAATCTGGACTGCATCCGCCCGAGCCTCCTCAATCATGACGCAGAAGGCCATGTGTTTTTGGTGCCGGTTTTCTCCAGGACTTACGGCATGCTGGTGAACAACGATCTGTTTGAAAAGGAAGGCCTCAGCATCCCGACCACGTGGACAGAACTGGCGGCTGTATGCGAAGCATTCCGCAGCAGGGGTTACGCCAACCCAATGATGGGCTACAGCCTCAAATCATCCGGTAGTTTCATGTATACGGTCGCATATCCGTTGTTTGCTGCCGCGCTTGCCGAGAATCCGGAAGCGCTTGCGCTTGCCAATGAACTGGACCCTGCGGCGGGGGAATACATGCGCCCGGCGCTGGAGGCGGTGGTGCAGCTGATCCAAAACGGCTGTATCGATCTCGCCGCGTGTGACGGGATCGAGGACAACTATTCACAGGTGATCCTGCGCTTTTTTGAAGGCGATGTGCCGATGATGATCTGCCACGGGGAAACCGTGTCCGGAACGAAGAAGCGGGAGAGCCAGTCCGGGGCGTTTACCAATGCGCCTTTCGATTACTCGTTTTCACCGATCCCGTTGACAGAGGACGGAGGGTATTTCATCGACAGTCCTTCCATAGAGTTCTCCGTCAACAAAAACTGCGATGATCTGGACATGACAAATGAATTCATGCGGTTTCTGATCACGACCGAAGAGCTCAATGAGATGGCTTCGATGAAGCGCCTGGTAACGCCCACCACGGATCTGTCCCTGGATTCGGTCTACGCGCCTTTCGGTCAGGTGCCCTCAGAGCGTACCATATCCCCGGAAGTGATCGGCATCAAAGATCCTCTCACGGTTCAGATCCGTGTTGCGGCGTTCCGGGTGGGAAAAGGTGAGATCACCATAGATGAGGCTGTTGCCATGTACGGAAGCTTTGAATGAAAAAAAGATGCAGTTGGCAGTTGTTTAGTTAACAGGTGAGGGAACCGAAGATGCAAAACCAGGAAAACCAAGTAAATACAAAGGTTTCCGGCAACAGGGTAATCGAGTACGGCCTCAAGGCCGCCCGCCGCGCGCCTCAGTTCTCCACGCGCTGATCGGGCATTCAAAACAACGGAAACCCCGGAAATTCACCGTTTCCGGGGTTTTGCTTTCACATGTCGTCACGCTCGGTTCCGGCGGGCTGTGAAGCCGTCCCCGGGAACCGGCCGCAGAAAAGGGCCGCGGCGGGCGCCGCTGCCGAAGGAGCGCAAAAACAAAACGGACGCGGAAAGGAAACGGAAGCATGTACTATACGAATGTGCTGGATCTGATCGGAAACACGCCGCTGCTCAGTCTGGAGCAGACCACCGGGCTGCAGATCTATGCCAAGGCGGAATTTCTGAACCCGGGCGGCAGCATCAAGGACCGGATCGCTCTGAACATGATAGAGCAGGCAGAGAAGGACGGCCGTCTGAGGCCCGGGATGACCATCATCGAGCCCACCTCGGGGAACACCGGCATCGGACTGGCGCTGTGCGGCGTCCGAAAAGGGTACCGCGTGATCATCGTCATGCCGGAGAACATGAGCGAGGAGCGGAAAAAGATCATCCGGGCGCTGGGCGCGGAGCTGGTGCTGACCGATCCCGGTCTGAGCATCGCGGGGTCTGTGGACAAGGCCCTGGAGATCGCGGGCACCTCTCCGGACTACTATGTCCCGCAGCAGTTTCAGAATCCTGCCAACCCGGAGATGCATTACCGGACGACGGCGGTCGAGCTGGTCCGGCAGCTGGGGAAAAGGATCGACGTCTACGTGTCCGGCGTGGGCAGCGGCGGAACGCTGCAGGGCGTGGCGCAGTATCTTCTCGAGCAGAATCCCGACTGCAAGATCGCCGCGGTGGAGCCCAAGAACGTCTCCGCCCTGTTGGGCGACGAGCCGGGGCTGCATCAGATCCAGGGGATCGGCGACGGCTTCATCCCGGACATCCTGGACACCTCGATCATCACGGACATTGTGGAGGTGTCGGACGAGGACGCCATAAACACGGCGCGCGAGCTGGCCAGAGTACAGGGCCTGCTGGTGGGGACCTCCTCCGGGGCGAATGTGTGGGCCGCGAAACAGATGGCCGCGAAATACGGAAAAGACAAGGTCATCGCCACGATCCTGGCGGACCGCGCGGAAAGATATTTCAGCACGGCGCTGATCTGATCCCGATCGCCGCCGCGGCGGCGCGCCGTTCCCCCGCCGATCAAATCGGTCCGCGGAGGGGCAAAATCGCCCCGTCGGCCGGAATAAACCGCAAGACGGCCGATCTGCAACCGTCGGTTGCGTGATTGACAGGCGCTCTTTCTTGTGTGCAATCGCGTTTTCCCGTATCATCGGGCCATCCAGACGACAGGAGGATTCGAACATGATACTCGCAGACAAGATCATCGACCTTAGAAAAAAGAACGGCTGGTCTCAGGAAGAGCTGGCGGAAAGGCTGGCGGTGAGCCGTCAGTCCATTTCAAAATGGGAAAGCGCCCAGTCGATCCCGGATATGGGCAAGATCATTCGTCTTTCCGAGCTGTTCTCGGTCAGCACGGACTATCTGCTGAAGGACGACATGGGGGCCCCGGAGGCTCTCGCCGTTTCCGATTCCGACAGCATCGCAAGGCCCGTGTCCATGGAAGAGGCCGCCGCGTTTCTCCGCGTCAAGGCGCGCAACGCCGGTCAGGTCGCGCTGGGCGTTCTGCTGTGCGTTCTCTCTCCGATCGTGCTGATCGTGCTCGGCGGCGCGCAGGAATGCGGCAGGGTATCCCTCACGGAAAATCAGGTGGGCGGGCTCGGCCTGATCGCACTGATGCTGCTGATCGGCGGCGCGGTCGCCCTGTTCGTGCTCTCGGGCCTGCGCATCAGCCGATACGAATACATGGAAAGGGAGCCGCTGGACACGCTCTACGGCGTGAGCGGGATGGTGAACGAGCGCCGGGAGCAGTTCCGCTCCGTCTATACACGGCAGCTGACCGCGGGCATCGTGCTCTGCGTGCTGGCCGTGGTCCCGATCGGCATCAGCCTGCTGTTCGGCGGCGAGGATGAGTTCAATCAGGTCATCGCGACGGGGATCATGCTGGCCCTCATCGCCTTCGGGGTCATGCTGATCGTCCGCGCCGCGATCGTCTGGGGCAGCTTCCAGATCCTGCTCGAGGAGGGCGACTATTCCAGAGAGGCCAAGGAAGATCAGCGGGAGCACTCGACTCTCGGCACGATCTACTGGATGAGCGTCACGGCGATCTACCTGGCGTGGAGCTTCTACACCAACGCCTGGCACCGCACATGGATCATCTGGCCCGTCGCCGGCGTCGCCTACGGCGCGGTGTTTGCCGCCGCAAAGGAGCTCCGGCGCAGGAACGGGTGATCCCGGCCGCGGCCGCCGTCCGGAAACGCTCCCGATCGGGGACCGCGTCCGGCGCCCGCCCCGAAAGAGGCGGGCGCTTTTGTGATGTCCCGCGCCCCGACGGATTGACAAGGGCCGCCGGATGCGGGATAATGGTCCCGTAATCGGAATATCGGGATCATGCCGCCGGCAGCGCCTTCCCCGCGGTACGGGAGGCTGCCGGGCGGCGCGAAGAGGAACAGATATCTATGAAGCGTTACAAAGACCTGGTGATCGGCGGCATCCAGAGCAAGATCTTCAACCTGATCCTGCTCACGGTGGTCCTTATGACCGTAGCGTTTATGGCCGTGTCACAGATCCAGAGCAGCATGCTCGCCCGGCTCGTCAACGAGTCCGGCCAGAAACAGCATGAATCCATCGCCGGCACGACCTCCGCGGTCATGGACGAGGTGGTCACGCAGGCGCTGGGCCGCGCCAACCGGATGGAGGCCCGGCTCGCGGACGAGATGTTTGACGAGGTCGGGGCCCGGGTACGGTTCCTGCACGACCGCGCCGCGGAGCTTCTCGCCCATCCGGAGGACTGCCCGCCGCAGCCCTATGCCGGGCCCGACCCGGCGGATGACGGCGTCTGGACCGCGAAGGTGATCTTTGCCGACGGCGTTGATCCGGCCGACCCGGCCGTCACGGCAAAGGTCGGGCTGCTGGCCAACCTGTTCGACGAAATGCTCGCCCTGTGCCCGTCCTTCGACGCGGCCACGATATATATCGCCATCCCGGAGGGGGCCCATCTCTCGGTGAGCCGGAGCTCCTCGAGCTGGTTTGAAAACGGCAGGCTCCGCAGCTACGACCCCCGCACCCGCGGATGGTATCAAAAGGCGGCGGAGGCCGGCGGGCTGATCTTCACGGACGGCGAGCGGGACGCCAACACCGGCGCGTACTGCATCGAGTGCGCGATGCCGGTCTGCGGTACGGACGGCAGTCTGCAGGCGGTCATCGGCACGGATCTGTTTCTCGATGAGATGGAGTCGGCCATGCAGGCGTCCTCCATGGAGGGCGAGTACGCCCTGCTGATCAACCAGAGCGGCCGCGCGGTCCTCGCGCCCCAGGCGGAGGCCTTCCCCATGAACGACGCCGACCGCGGCGGGGATCTGCGCGATTCCGAGCTGACGCTGCTCGCGCAGGCCGCGGGGGAAGCCCTGCGGGGGAACACCACGGGCGTCCTGCTCGGCGAGCTGCGCGGCGGCGTCTACTACATCACCGCCAGCCCCATCGAGACGACGGGCTGGGTGCTGATCTCTGCCTACAGCCAGGAGATCTCGGGGCGGCCCGCGGCCATGCTGCAGCGGGACCTTCTGCAGATCCAGCAGGAGAGCCGGGGCGAATATCAGGTGAAGACAAAGAGCTCCCGCTCCTTTGCGATCATGCTGCTGATCGTCGTGATGCTCCTGACGATCAGCGGCGCGCTGCTGCTGGGCCGGAGGATTGTCACGCCGCTCAACACCATCACCCGGCGGATCGCCGCGCTGGGCTCGAACAACATGGAATTCCAAATGGAGGACGCCTACCGCACCGGCGACGAGGTGGAGCAGCTGGCTCAGTCCTTCGCCACGCTCTCCCACCGGACCGTGGTGTATATGGACGAGATCGTCAAGGTGACCGCGGAGAAGGAGCGCATCGGCACGGAGCTGGCCCTCGCCAACCAGATCCAGGCGGCCATACTGCCGCACATCTTCCCAGCCTTCCCCAACCGTCCCGATTTCGATATCTACGCCTGCATGGACCCGGCCAAGGAGGTCGGCGGAGATTTCTATGACTACTTCCTGATCGACGACGACCACCTGTGCATGGTGATCGCCGACGTGTCCGGCAAGGGGATCCCCGCGGCGCTGTTCATGATGGCCTCGAAGATCATCCTGCAGAGCGTCGCCATGCTGGGCAGCACCCCGGCGGGGATCCTGCGCAAGACCAACGAGGCGCTCTGCTCCAACAACGAGACGGAGATGTTCGTCACCGTCTGGCTGGGCATTCTGGAGCTCTCCACGGGGCGGCTGACCGCCGCCAACGCGGGGCACGAATACCCGGCGTTCCAATTCCCCGGCGGCAGGTTCGAGCTGTTCAAGGACAAGCACGGCTTCGTCATCGGCGGCATGGCGGAGGCCGGATACAGCGAGTATGAGCTGCAGCTCACGCCCGGCGCGAAGCTGTTCGTCTATACCGACGGCGTGCCGGAGGCCACCAGTGCCGAGAACGAGATGTTCGGCACGGCCCGGCTGATCGAGGCGCTCAACGCGGTGCCGGAGGCCTCGCCGAAGGGCATCCTGGAAAACGTCAAGCAGGCGGTGAACCTCTTCGTGAAGGACGCGGAGCAGTTCGACGATCTGACCATGCTCTGCTTCGAGTATTTCGGATCCCCGCCCGGAAAGGACAGGGCTCCGGAGCTCCCCGCCGACGGCGCCGGCTCCGCGAAGACCTGAGAGGGAGGGCGGTCATGTCCATTCCGATCGAAACGGTGACGACGGACGCGTTTTCCATGGAGTATTTCCGCTTCGGCGCCGGGGCCCGCCCGCTGGTCATCCTCCCCGGTCTGAGCGTCCAGAGCGTCATGGGCGCCGCCGACGCTGTGGCCAAAGCCTACCGGTCCCTGGCGGACACGTTCACGATCTACGTCTTCGACCGGCGCCGGGAGCTGCCCCCGGTCTATCCCGTCCGGGACATGGCCCGGGACACCGCGGAGGCCTTCCGGGCGCTGCGTCTGGAAAACGTCTGCCTGTTCGGCGCCTCCCAGGGCGGCATGATCGCGCTCGTCCTCGCCCTCGAACATCCCGAGCTCGTGGGGCGGATGGTCCTGGGCTCCTCCTCCGCCCACGTCAAGGAGGAGCAGTTCCGGGTGATCGAGGGATGGATCGACCTCGCCCGCCGCGGGGACAGGGAGGGGCTGTATCTCTCCTTCGGGCGGGAGATCTATCCTCCCGCGGTGTTCGCGCAGTACCGGGAGGCGCTGCTCGCCGCCGCCGCCACGGTGACGGACGGGGAGCTGGCGCGGTTCATCATCCTCGCCGAGGGGATCCGGGGCTTCAACGTCGCGGACAGGCTGTCCGGGATCCGCTGTCCCGTTCTTGCCGTGGGCGTGTTCGAGGACGCCGTCCTCGACGCCGACGCCACGATGGAGATCGCCGAACGGCTGGATCCCCGGCCCGACTTCCGGCTGTACATGTACACGGGCTTCGGCCACGCGGCTTTCGACACGGCCCCGGATTACCGGGAGCGCCTGCTGCGGTTTTTTACCTCGCAGCCCTGAAACAGAAGAGGGCCTGACCGTCCGGTCGGGCCCTCTTCTGTCTCTGTTGCAAAATGCCCCGCGGCGTCCGCCGCCTTCTCAAATGAGCGCCCGGCGAGCGGGTCTCCTTTGAGGAGCATCGTTCATTCCCCGTAGAAGTGGAAGCCCTCCTCGCTCTGCTTCTTTCGGATCTGTCGGCGGGTCTCCGCGCGCTCCCACTCCCGTTTGTCCTCCTCGGTCTCGAGGATCAGCCGCGGCAGGCGGCAGGGCTTGTCGTTCTCGTCCAGGCCGACCATCGTGAGATAGGCCCGGTTGATGAGCTCGCGCTCGCCGCCGCTTCTCTCGATAAAGGTCTCGACCTTGACCTCCATGGAGGCGTTGCCCACGTGGGTGACCTTGCCGGTGAGCACGAGCATGTCCCGGAGATACGCGCCGCGGAGAAATTTGAGGTTGTCCACGGAGCCCGTGGTCACGTTCATCTGGGCGTGCCGGCGTCCCACGAGCCCGGCCACCTCGTCGATCCAGCACATCAGCGTGCCGCCGAAAAGCCGTCCGGAATCGTTCATATCCGACGGCATGAGGATATGAAAGGTCTCCACCGCCGATTCCGCGACGGTCTTGTCTCTGCGTTCCATTTCGGTTCCCCCGTTTCCTGCGTTGTTTCTGTTCCGATTGTACGCATTCCGTCCCCGCGTGTCAACCGGCGGCGCGCCTGTTGCAAAAGCAAAGCCGCGATGATACAATAAACTGTGACCAGACAGATCACTCAGAGCCGGAAAGGCGCACACAGCGATGAAGATCACCGTGATCGAGGGCACCGTAAAGCATGAATTGACCTTTTAAAAAGGAGAGACGATCCTCGCCGTTCTGCAGAACGCCGGGATCCAGAGCATCACGGCCCCCTGCGGCGGCAAGGGCGCCTGCAAAAAATGCACCGTCTTTGTGCGCAGCGACGATTTCACCGGCACCTGCCTGTCGTGCACGACGCCGGCAAAGAACAACATGGTCGTGGAGCTCATCCCCGAGGTCCGCTTTTCCATCGCCGAACAGAGCGAGGGCGACGTTTACGCGCCGACGCCGGGCCAGGAGGGCTGCGCGGTCGCCTGCGATATCGGCACGACCACGGTCGTGTGCCAGCTGCTGGACCTGAAGACCGGCCGGCCGATCTTGCGCATCAGCGGCAGCAACTCCCAGCGCATCTACGGCGGCGACGTGCTCTCGCGGCTCAAGGCCGCGGAGGAGGGCCGCGCCGACGAGATCCACGGTCTGATCATCCGGCAGATCCAGTATTACCTGGGCGTGCTGTGCCGCGAAGCCGGGATCGACGCCGGCGATATCCGCCGCCTGGCGGTCACGGGCAACACGATCATGATGCATTTCTTCGCCGGGCTGGATCCCGCGAAAATCAGCACCGCGCCCTTTGAGCCGGTGTCCCTTTTCGGCGAGACGCTCTCCGGCAGCGACGTGGGCCTCGATTTCGACGGGGAGGTCTTCATCTGCCCCGCCGTCTCCGGCTTCATCGGCAGCGACGTGCTCTGCGGGATCCTCGCCAGCGGCATGGCCGCCTCCGGGGAGAAAACGCTGCTGATCGACCTGGGCACCAACACCGAGCTCGTGATGGGCACAAAAGATCAGATGACAGCCTGTTCGGCCGACGGCGGCGCCGCCTTCCGGGCGTCGCTGCTCGAGCACGGCATGATCACCTCCGCCGGCGCCATTGCCGGCGTCAAATGCAAGGACGGCGAGCTCCGGCTGGAGGTGCTGGGCGCGGCCGAGCCCAAGGGGATCTGCGGCTCCGGCTTCATCGACCTCCTCGGGATCCTCTACGAAGAGGAGATCCTCGATGAGATGGGCCATATCGCCGACCCCGAGGAGACCGATTCCCCGCTGGCCAAATATATCGGCACAGAGGAAGACCGCACCGTGTTCTACCTGACGGAGGACAAAAAGATCTTCATCTCCCAGGTCGACATCAGCAAATTCCAGCTGGCGAAGGCGGCCATCTCCGCCGGCATCGACGTCCTGGCCGAGGAGACGGGCATCGCCGTCACCGCGCTGGACAAGCTGCTGCTGGGCGGCGGCTTCGGCGCCTTCGCCCACCGCCGGCACGCGGCGGTCCTGGGCCTTATCCCCGAAGAGTGTAAGGGCAAGACCGAAAAGCTCGGCAACATCGCGCTGGCCGGCGCGATCTCCGCGGCGCTCTCCGAGGAAGCCCGGCAGGAGCTCTCCCGGATCCGCGGCCTCATCCGCGTGATCGACCTGCCCACCCATCCGTCCTTCAACGACGCCTATACCGAGGGGATGATCTTCGAATAAGCCCCGCGGCGCCGGCCGTCTCCGGACCCGGCACAGACGGACACCGGCCGGCCCCATGGGGCCGGCCGGTGTCCTTGGCGGCGTCCTCGGGCGCTGTCTCACGCCTGCTCCCGCCCGGGAACGCATTTTTCCAGCCAGGCTCGAACGATCGCGTCGTCTCCCGCGTCCATAAAGGCGTGACCGCTGTTTTCCGCCACGGTCAGCCCCGCGCCGAAGCGCCGGCAGAACGCCCGGATCACCTCCGGCGGCTGCAGCTCGTCCTTTGCGCCGTAAAGGATCTCTGTCGGGACGTCCCACCGCCGCAGAGGGCGGGCGAGGACATACTGATAATACGCCCAGGACATCGTGTCCACGGGGGTCTCGATCTCCCCTTCCCGCTCCAGCCGCTCGGGCGTGACGCCGAACCAGACCATCATCTGCCGGATCAGGGCCTCCATGTCGACGATCGGCGACTGGAACAGACACCGGCGCAGCGGCCGGTCCCGCAGCGCGTCCAGACTGAAATACGCCCCCAGACTGCAGGCGAACAGCGATACCTCCCGCCAGGCGGAGAAGGCGCGGTCCGCCGCCGCGCGCAGATCGCGCGTGCCGGTCCAGACGTCGCAGCGCTCGGCACGGCCGATGCGCTCGCCGTGCGCGGGCAGATCGAAGCTCAGCGTCTGGAACCCCCGGGCGTCCGCGATGGCGGCCAGCGGTTCCGCGGCGTCCTTCGAGCTCTGCTTGCCGTGAACGAAGAGAAACACCCGGTCCGAATCCTCGCCCCAGACAGCCGCCGGGATCGTTCCGATCATGATGCGCTGTTTTTTCATGCTTTTTCCCGTCTCCCCGCCCGGCGGTCCGCGGACGGGGGCCTTTCGTTGATGTCTTCCCTACTGTACCATCGCGCGCGGCAAAAAGCAAAGGGAAGCTTCGATCCGGCGCGGCCGCCGACCCTGCGCAAAGGCGGTTTTCCCCCTCCCGGCACGGCCCGGGAACATCATCCTCCGGAGGTATTTTCCATGAAAATCCGATTCGTGATCCTTCTGCTCCTGGTTGTCCTGCTCCTGGCGGGCGGATATGTATTCGTGCGTCTCGAGCAGCGCGGCACCGATATCATCGGCGTCACGACGCTGCCCGAAAAGAACACGGTCATTATGAACTCCGCCTCCGGCAGCGAATTCGTCGCAGGCTCCGGCCATATCACCCTGCGGGCGGGAGAGCGGCTCCATCTGGAATACGCCCTGGACGCCGGCAGCTTCGATATCCTGTTCCTCCCCGGCGGCGACAGCCTCGACGCGCTTCAGGCGGAGGACCCGCTCGCGCTGCCCGACGCCGGGGACGGCTTCGGCGAAAGCGGCGTGACCGGCAGCGGCAGTCTGGATTTCGCGGCGGAGAGCGGCGATTACACGGTCTGTTTCACGCTGCACGGCGCCGTCGGCCGGGCGGTCGTCACCGCCGAAGGCTGACAGCGCGTATGTACTGGGTCTATCTGCTGCGCTGCGAGGGCGGGACGCTCTATGCCGGGATCACCGTCGATCCGGCGCGGCGGCTGCGCCAGCACCGGGGCGAGCTGCCGGGCGGAGCGAGATACACTGCCGCCCACCCGCCGCTGGGCTACGCCGCGCTGTGGACGGCGCCGGACCGGTCCGCGGCGTCAAAGCTTGAGGCCCGGCTCAAGCGGTTGTCCCGCGCCGACAAGGAATCCGTCGCCGCCGGCGCGGTCATCACCGGGCTGCTGCCTGAGGGCTGCGTAAGGGCAGCGCCGTAACGGGCTGCCGCGGCGCCTCTGCTGTCGTTTGCTCTGCCGGGTCGTATTGGCCTTCCGACAATGCGCCTTTATCCGTTTACCGGGGCAGCTCCATTGTCGGTAGTTATCTCAGGTAAAGCGCTTTTAACCGTGACCAGGGGTTGGCAGGTTCTGCTCCATTGTAATACGGACTTTCAGGCAATTCGCATTTTTGCAGGTCTTTTCTGTGCTGCAGAAAAGACCATGCATGAGAAAAGACAGCCAGGGGGACACTTCCAAATGTGTCCCCCTGGACCCCTCTAAGACTTATTGGGTCAGCGGCTTAACTCGCTGCGAAACTGAATGAGTTCCAGCATCCCCATCCGCGCCACCCCGCTACGCTCCGGCGCTGCGTGGGAAGAATTATGAGGCTTCCGGTGCTGCGTGGAGCGTGAGTTGACGATGCAGGGGCCCCTACGGCAAGACGGTGCGCCGGCGTTTCCCGCACCCGCGGCAGCAGGGTGAGACGCTGGAACCCACATAAACTGCCCGCCAAGCGCCGGAGCGTAAGCGGGGTGGCGCGTATGGCGACGCTGATACCTGTTGAGTGATAGACTTAAGAGGCGTCAGCCTAAAGTCCTGCACCGAGCCTTTTCTTTCTCGCGTATCTTTCTTTTGGGCTTTTCAAAAGAAAGATACGCAAAGAAAAA
>JAFXYJ010000103.1 GCA_017541825.1 Oscillospiraceae bacterium
AAAGCGTGTCAAAAACAGCGTTTTTGGACACGCTCAAGTCAGGGAGCGCCGCGCCGCGGCGCTCCCTGACTTTTTTCGCGATGGATTGATATTTTCCCCGTCCTTTTGCGTCTTAATGGTTGAGAACGTTCTGGAAGACAACGGAGGACCCATCCGATGGACGATGAATTGATACTCTCGCTGTTCGAGAGGCGGGAGGATGCGGCGCTGTCGGCTGTCGCGGCGAAATACGGGCGGCTGTGCTCCCGCGTGGCCCGCAACATCCTGGCCGACGACCGGGATGCGGAGGAATGCGTCAACGACACCTGGCTCCACGCCTGGAACGCCATCCCGCCGGAGAAGCCTCACAGATTATCCGTATGGCTCGCGCGCCTGACCCGCAATCTGGCCGTCAGCCGCCTGCGGGGCCTGCACTCGCTCAAACGCGGCGGCGGGGAGCTGCCGCTGGTGCTCGACGAGCTCTCCGAGTGTATTCCCGGCGGCGCCGATCCCCAGCGTGAGCTGGAAGGCCGGGAGCTCGCCGAACGGATCAACGCTTTCCTCGCCGGACTGCGCGCGGAGGAACGCGATCTGTTTCTCGCGCGGTATTATTTCGCGGCGCCAACGGCCGAGCTCGCCGAACGTACCGGTCTGTCCCCCGGAAGGATCAACACTGTGCTTTCACGCACGAGGAAAAAACTTGAACGCTGTCTGAAGGAGGAAGCCCTGTGTTAGACCAAAATACGCTGTTCGACGCGCTCGCCGACGCCGATGATGCATATATCCAGTCAGCCGCGAGCCTCCTCGGATATGAAAAGGAGGACAATATGCGCTCTGTTCCCTTCGCCCGCCGGCGTCTCAGCCGTGCGGTGCTGATCGCCGCCGTCATCGCCGCGCTGCTGGCTGTGACCGTCATGGCTTCGTTTTTCGCCTTTTCCACCCGCGTCCCGGCGGCGGACGAAACGTTCCGTATCCACTGGTCCGACGCCGAAGGCGGGTACCTTGACTGGAAAAACGCCAAGCTGGTCGTCTCGTTCCCGGAGACCGCCGAGAGCAATGAGGTGGAATTCCGCCCCGGATGGCTGCCCTTCGCGCTGCCGGAAAAGCTGCCGCTGAGCGACCCCTGGCAAGGGCTGACCGACGAGACCTGGTTCCGGCGCTTCACCGCAGAGAGTCTCTGCTGGGCCGAGCTCGAAGACGATCCCGCAGTGTATGAGGACATCTCCCAGCCGCTGGAGATCGAGGTCTACGCCATGTCCCAGTTCAACGACGGCGGGGCCATGCTCATGCTCTATCAGACGCCCGGCGAGATCACCGAGGAACACTACGATGCCCAGGACGCGGATGTGCTGCGCTTCAGGGGCACGCAGCGCTTTGAGGCCAGGCCGGAGTTCGGTCTGCCGGAGCGCACAAGCGAGTACAGCTACGTGCTGCTCTCCAACGCCCGGGAGGGCTGGGTCATCGCGGTACGCGGCCAGCTGGACATGGACACACTCGTGAAGGTCGCAAAGAATCTGGAGATACGGCCGACCGGGGAAACGGCGACGTACGACGACTTTGAAAACCATTTCCTTTTCTTCGACGGCGGCGTGGGATGATGCAAAGGCACACCGGGAGGGCTTTCGGGCCCTCCCGTTTTTTTGTTTTTTCGTGGGTCACTGTAAAAATCATCCGCGGATCGGTAGTATAGGGGTGAGACGGAAAGGGGTGATCCGACATGACCGACAACGAGATCATCGACCTGTTCTTTGAACGTTCGGAGCAGGCGATCGACGAGCTCGCCGCGGCACACGGCACGGCAGTGCGGCGCGTCGCTCTCAACATCCTCGGAGACCTCCGCGACGCGGAGGAATGCGTCAACGACACCTGGCTGGGCGTCTGGAACGCCATCCCGCCGGAGAGGCCGTCGCCGCTGAGGACCTATGTCTGCACGATCGCGCGCAATCTTGCAGCAAAGCGTTACCACGCCGACCGGGCCAAAAAACGCGAGAGCCGGTACGATCTCGTGCTGGATGAATTGGCAGAGTGCGTCGGCGGCGGCGACAGCGCGGAGGATCAGACCGCGGCCCGTGAGCTGGCCGGGGCGATCGACCGTTTTCTCGGAGGGCTGGAATATACGGACCGGTTTTTGTTCATGCGCCGTTACTGGTTCGCCGACTCCCTGCAGGAGTCCGCCGAGATGGCCGGGATGACGTACGGCGCAGTATCCGTCCGTCTCCACCGCATCCGCGAAAAACTCAGAAAACAACTGATAAAGGAGGGCCTGCTCGAATGAAACGGGAAACGATCTCCATGGCGCTGGGCATGATCAGCCAACGCCATGTGACCGAGTGCATGACCTTCGATCCCGAACGCGTGAGTTCCCCGGAAAGGATCGAACGAATGAAAACGAAAAGACTCATCTCTATTGCGCTGGCAGCGGCGCTGGTGCTGGCCCTGGGGGCGGCGGCCTTTGCGGTGTGGAGCATCCACGCCGCCCGGCAGAGGGAACTCCGGGAGGACCTGCAGATCGCCGAAAACCATGTGGACAGCTATGTGGAATACGCCGTCCCCGAGGATCGGGACGCGGGGCTCGTGGTGCTCTCGGCCGTCAATGACGGACAGGAGGAGCGCGTCTATGTCAACATCTCGCCCGTCACGGAGGAGGAGCTCTCGGCGTTCCCGGACAGGGCCGGATTCAACTGGACCATCGAGGGCACGCAGATCGGCGGCTTTGCCGCGCCGCAGCTGCCCTCGGAGCTCAACCTCTCGGGCGCGGACGAGATCCGTGCGGCGGTGCTCGAGCACGCCTATGACAAGGACACAAAGACCCTCACGCTGCAGTGCTGGCTCGACGTGGAGCGCATACGGCAGGCCATGGCGGAGCTGGGCACGGACAGCGTCCCCCTCACCGTGCGTATGGGCGTGGGCGAAGCCGCGGAGCGTTCCTTCGGTCCGATCGACTTCACGCTCACTTCCGAGCAGCGCCGGGTGTTCGACTTCGGCGGCGCCGTCTACCGAGACGAGGAGCTCGGAAAGGAGGTCGAGCTCGTCAGCCTGGAGCTCACCCCTTTTGGCGCCGTATGGAAGATCCGCTATGACGAGGCAGAGCAGTTCCATCAGCCCGGCGCGGACTGGGACGCCTACCACGACTGGAGCATTCTGGAGGACAGGGTCTGCATCGAGAGCGAGCTTATCTTTGCCGACGGATCAAGCTTCAGCACCGGCGGCGCGGTCTCCACGCCCTTTGAGGACGGTGTCGTCAATCTGACCTGCGGCTGGGGCAGTTCGATCGACATCGACGATGTGCAGCGGATCGTCCTCGGCAATCTGGTGCTGTGGGAAGCAGGATAAAAAGACCCCGGGAGCTGCAGACAGCTCCCGGGGATTTTCATTTTTCCGCTCTGATCGCCGCCGTCGCGCCCCAGCGGCCGAGGATCCGCAAACCGCGGAAGCCCGCCGCGGAGAGCGTTTCGAGCTCGTGCTCCGCCGTCAGCGGCGTGTCATAGTGGTAAAAGGCGTCGTCGGTGATGCCCTGCGCGCGGCGCAGCCGGACAAGCTCGGACATGCGGAAGTCCTCCTCCGCGTCGTCGGCGGCAAAATAGTCCGTCAGGATGAAATACCCGCCGGGTTTCAAGGCGCGGCAGAGCTTTTCATACAGCGGTCTTTTCTGCTCCGCGGTGAAGTGGTGCAGCGACTCCACCGACACCGCCGCGTCGAACCGCGCCTCACCGAAGGGCAGGTCAAAATAAGAGCCGCAGAGCAGCGTCAGCTCCCGGTCCGGGAACTTTTCCCGCAGCGAGGCCAGCATCCCCGGCGCCAGGTCGATGCCGGTCACCGCGGCGTCCGGGTTCCGCTCAAAATAATAATTGAGCTCCAGGCCCGTGCCGCAGCCCAGATCGAGCACCGCCGCGCCGGGGAACGCCGGCAGCAGCGACGCCGTGAAGGGATAGAACTCCCGCGCCGAGGCGATGGCGGTGAGCTGGTGCTCCTCATATCCGTCCAGCCGGGCGTCGAAGAACTCGCCCATCCTCTCCAGCATGGCGGGGCCCTCCTTTACCGGACGCCCGGCGCCGTGCCTTTCGTCTCGCAGTACAGGCAGCGGTAGACGCCGTTCTCCGGGTCGGTGAGGCGGAACACGTGGGGCAGCTCCTGTTCCGCAGAGGTGATGCACCGCGGGTTTTTGCAGCGGATCACGTTGGTGAGCCGCTCCGGCTTGCCGATGGTGCGCTTTTCGATCAGGTTCCCCCCGCGGATGATGTTGACCGTCGCCTGGGGATCCACATAGCCGATCACGTCGAAGTTGATCGGGATCTCGGCGTCGATCTTGATGATATCCTTGCGGCCCAGCTTGCGGCTGACCACGTTTTTGATGATGGCCACGGAGCAGTCGGCCTCGTCGAGCCCCAGCAGGTCGTAGAGCCGCATGGCGCGGCCGGCGGAGATATGGTCGATGACGACGCCGTTGACGATGGAATCGATGTTCATTTTCCGGCCTCCTTCAGGAGCTTGAGGATCAGCGCCATGCGGATGTACTTGCCGTTGAGCACCTGCTTGAAATAACAGGCCCGGGGATCGTCGTCGATGGCGACGCTGATCTCGTTGACCCGGGGCAGCGGGTGCATGATGCTCAGATCCGCCCTGGCGTTGACAAGTTTTTTCGGCGTGAGGATGTAGCTGTCCTTGAGACGGAGGTAGTCCTCCTCGTTGAAGAAACGCTCGCGCTGGACGCGGGTCATGTAGAGGATGTCCAGCTCGGGCATGACCTCCTCCATGTTCTCGGTCTGGACATAGGGGATGCCGCTGCGGGCCAGCACGTCCTTTTTGACATAGCTGGGCACCTTGAGCTCCTCCGGGGAGATCAGCACGAAGCGCACGCCCTCGTACCGGGACATGGCCTGGATCAGCGAGTGGACCGTGCGGCCGAATTTCAGGTCGCCGCATACGCCGATGGTCAGGTTTTCAAAGCGGCCCTTTTCCCGGTGGATCGTCAGCAGGTCGGCCAGCGTCTGGGTGGGATGGTTGTGGCCGCCGTCGCCGGCGTTGATGACCGGGATGGAAGCGTTGATGGACGCCACGTAGGGCGCGCCTTCCTTGGGGTGGCGCATGGCGATGATGTCCGCGTAGCAGCTCACGGTCCTGGCCGTGTCGGCCACGCTCTCCCCCTTGGCGGCGGAGGAGCTGCTGCCGCTGGACACGGACAGCACATTGCCGCCCAGCTCATACATGGCCGCTTCAAAGCTCAGCCTGGTGCGGGTGGAGGGCTCGAAAAAGAGCGTGGCCAGCTTCTTACCGCGGCAGGCGTCGGCGTATTTCCCCGGGTCGGCGATGATGTCCTCCGCCGCGGCCACGAGCTCGTCGATCTCCGCGACGGACAGGTCCAGGATGTTGATGAGGCTGCGCATCATGTCAACCCTCCTTCTTCCCGATCCAGCTCTCGTCGGACGGATCGTCCCGGAAAGCCAGCAGCCGCGCCACGTCCGAGGCGGCGATATACCCGGTGTCGGCGGCGACGCGCGCGATCACGTCAAAATTCGTCAGCGAGCGGTTCTCCACGCCCGCCGCGGCGAGCCGTTCCAGGCCCCGGTGCATGTTGTAGGTGAAGATGCTCACCACGCCGAGCACCTCGGCGCCTGCTTCCCGCAGCGCCTCCACGGTGTCGATGACGCTGCCCCCGGTGGAAATGAGGTCCTCGACCACCACCACGCGCTCACCGGGAGTGAGCCGGCCTTCGATGCGGTTCTGGCGGCCGTGGTCCTTGGCGCTACCCCGGACGTAGCCCATGGGCAGGCCGAGGATATGCGCGGCGATGGCGGCGTGGGCGATGCCCGCAGTGGAGGTGCCCATGAGCGCCTCCGCCTCCGGGAAATGCTCCCGCACCAGGGAAGCCAGGCCCTCCTCGATATGGGTGCGCACCTCCGGCGCGGACAGCGTCAGGCGGTTATCGCAGTAAACGGGGCTCTTGATGCCGCTGGCCCAGGTGAAGGGCTCCTCCGGCCTGAAAAACACGGCGCCGATCTTCAGCAGATCTCCGGCGATCTCCTTTTGCATGTTCAGCCTCCTTTTATCAGCAGAGCACCCAGGCTCCGCACTGATTCCGTTATATAGTCCGCTCCGGCGGCGGTGAGCTCCTCCCGGCTGCCGTAGCCGTAGAGCACGCCGACGGCGGGCAGGCCGTTCCTGTGAGCGCCCTCCACATCATGGCGGCGGTCGCCCACCATGATCACGCGGTTTTTGTCCTCCGCGCCGGCGCGCCGCAGCGCGGCCGCGATGACGTTTTCCTTGCGTCCGCCGTCCGACTCGTCCATCGGCGCGCCGCAGATCAGTGAAAACCACGGAGCGAGCCCGAAATGCTCCATGATGCGGACGGCAAACTCCTCGGGCTTGGAGGTGGCCACGACCAGCCTTTTCCCCGCGTCCGTGAGCTGCTCCAGCAGCGCTTCGATGCCCGGGTACGGTACGTTCTCCGCCCAGCCGCGGTCCGTGAAGTACACCCGGTACTGCCGGATGGCCTCGGGGATGTCCCTGTCGGCAAAGCCGAAAAAGTCCCGGAAGGAGTCCCGCAGGGGCGGCCCGATCACCGCGGTCAGCCCCTCCGGGTCCGCCTCGATGCCGAACTGCCGCAGGGCGTAGGCAAAAGCGGCGGTGATGCCGACCTTCGGATCGGTGAGCGTGCCGTCCAGGTCAAAGAGGATCGTGTCCCACATCAGCCGACGAACTCCCGCAGGCACCGCTCGTAGGCCGCCACGGGGTCCTCCGCCGCGGTGATGGGGCGGCCGACCACGATGTAGTCCGAGCCCAGCGCCGCCGCTCCGGCGGGCGTGGTGACTCGCTTCTGGTCGCCCGCGGCGCCGTCGGCAAAACGGACGCCCGGCGTCACGGTGAGGAAATCCGTCCCGCAGACCTCGTGGACCTTTCCCGCCTCCAGCGGCGAGCAGACCACGCCGTCGAGCCCTGCGTTCCTCGCGGTGAGGGCGTAGTGGAGCACCACCTGTTCGATGGGCTCACGGATCCAGAGATCCCGCTCCATGCTCTCCTGGTCGGTGGAGGTCAGCTGGGTCACGGCGATGAGCTTCGGCCGGGTGCCGTCGGGCCGCGTGAGGCCCTCGAGCGCCGCGGTCATCATGGCCATCGTGCCCGCGGCGTGGAGATTGACGAGTTCCACATCCAGCGCAGAGAGCACCGCCATGGTCTTTTTCACTGTGTTGGGGATGTCATGGAGCTTCAGGTCCAGAAAGATCCGGTGGCCGCGGCGGCGCAGCTCACGGACGATGGCCGGGCCCTCCGCGTAGTAAAGCTCCATGCCGATCTTCACGAAGGGCTTTCTGCCCGTAAACCTGTCAAGAAACGCGGTCGTCTGTTCCGCCGAGGCGAAGTCGCAGGCCACGATCACGTCTTTTCCCATTGTTTCGCACCTCCGATGATGTCGCGCAGGTTATCGATCCCGCAGCGGTCCATGGCCGCGGGCAGCTCGTCGATGATTTTTTGGCAGGCCCAGGGATCGGTCAGATTGGCCGCGCCGACCTCCACGGCCGCGGCGCCGGCGAGCATCATTTCGATGACCTGCTCCGCCGAGGAAACGCCGCCCAGTCCGATGACCGGGATGCCGACCGCGTCGGCGACCTGCCACACCATGCGCAGCGCTACCGGGAACACCGCCGGGCCGCTGAGTCCGCCGGTCACATTGGCCAGGATCGGCCGGCGGCGGCGGATATCGATGCGCATGGCCATCAGGGTGTTGATGAGGCTCACCGCGTCGGCCCCCGCGTCCTCGCAGGCCCGGGCGATCTGCGCGATGTCCGTCACATTGGGCGAGAGCTTCATGATGACCGGCTTGGTCGTCACGGCCTTGACGGCGCGGGTGACCTCGGCTGCCATATGGGGGTCGGTGCCGAAGCTCATGCCGCCGCCGTGGACGTTGGGACAGGAGATGTTGACCTCCAGCCAGCCCACCTGCGCCTGTGCGTCGAGCCGGCGGCAGACCTCGACGTATTCCTCCACGCTGAAGCCGCTGACGTTGGCCATGACCGGCTTGTGAAAGCACTTTTTCAGTCTCGGCAGCTCCTCGGCGATGACCGCGTCCACACCGGGGTTCTGCAGCCCGACGGCGTTGAGCATCCCGCTCTCGGCCTCGGCGATGCGCGGCGTCGGATTGCCGTAGCGCGGCTCCCGCGTCGTCCCCTTGAAGGAGAAGGTGCCAAGGCAGTTTATATCATAGAGCTCCGCGAACTCGACGCCGTAGCCGAAGGTGCCCGAGGCGGGGATCACCGGGTTGTCGAGCTCGATCCCGCAGAGCGTGACGCTCAGTCGTCCCACAGCAGTTCCCCCTTTCGCAGCACCGGGCCGTCCCGGCAGATGCGCTTGAACCCGGTCAGGGTTTTGCATGTGCAGCCCATGCAGGCCCCGAAGCCGCAGCCCATGCGCTCTTCAAAGCTCAGCTCGCCGTCGGTCACGGCGGTCTTCCACACGGCCCGCAGCATCGGCTCGGGACCGCAGGCGTAATAGTAGCTGTAGTCGAGGCCCGCCAGCGCGTCGGTGACGAAGCCTTTGACGCCGCGGCTGCCGTCCGCGGTGGCCACGCGCACCGCCGCACCGAGGTCGCGCAGCTCGTCGGCGTAGAAGACGTCGGCGGCGCTGTTGAAGCCCAGCACGGCCTGCACCCGCTTCCCCGCGGCGAGGAGCTGTTTGGCCAGGGCGTACATCGGCGGCGTGCCCACGCCTCCGCCGATGAGGAGCGGCCGCTCCCCGGCGCGCCCGACGTCAAAACCGTTGCCGAGACCGGTGAGCACGTCCAGCGTTTTCCCCGCGGGATACCGGCTCATCCGCTCCGTGCCGTCACCGAGCAGCTTGTAGATGATCGTGATCGTCCCGTCGTCCCAGTCGCAAACGGAGATCGGCCGACGCAGGAACTTGCCGTCCAGCCGGATGTTGATGAACTGCCCCGGCCGTGTGACGGCGGAGGTGTCGCCCCGCAGGCGCATGCGAAAGACGCCCTCGGCCAGCGGCGTGTTCTCCTCGACGGTGTAAATGCCCTGCTTCATGTCATGCGTCGATGGTGGAGACGGTGATGGTGGTCTCCTCCAGTACGTCCAGCAGCACCCGGACCGTGTCGAGGCTGGTGAAGATGGTCACATTGTTCTCGGTGGCGCACTGGCGGATGGCCACGCCGTCGTCCATGTGGACGCCCGAGACGATGGAGCGCGTGTTGATGATATAGCTGACGTAGCCCGAGCGGATGGAGTCCAGGATCTCCTCGCTGCCCTCGCTGATTTTGCCGCGCACGCGGGTGCGGATGCCGTGGCTCTTGAGGAAGGCCGCGGTGCCGGCGGTGGCCTCGATATTGAAGCCCATATCGTAGAACCGGCGGATCAGAGGCAGCGCCTCCTCCTTGTCCTCGTCGGCCAGCGTGACGAGCACGGTGCCGTAGTTCTGCAGCTTCATGCCCGAGGCCTGCATGGCCTTGAACATGGCGCGGTGGAGCTTGTCGTCGTAGCCGATGGCCTCGCCGGTGGATTTCATCTCCGGAGAGAGGTAGGCGTCCAGCCCCTTGATCTTGTTGAAGGAGAACACGGGCACCTTGACGTAGTGGCGTTTTTTCTCCTCGGGGTAGAGGTCGAAGATCCCCTGCTCCTTGAGGCTCTTGCCCAGGATGACCTCGGTGGCGATATCGGCCAGCGACCAGCCGGTGGATTTGGACAGGAACGGCACCGTCCGGGAGGAACGCGGATTCACCTCGATGATGAAGACGTTCTCCTGCCGGTCCACGATGAACTGGATGTTGAACAGGCCCACGATGCCGATGCCGAGTCCCAGCTTTTTGGCGTACTGCAGGATGATGCCCTTGACTCTGTCGGAGATGCTGAAGGGCGGGTACACGCTGATGGAGTCGCCGGAGTGGACGCCGGTGCGCTCCACCAGCTCCATGATGCCCGGCACGAACACGTCCCGGCCGTCGCAGATGGCGTCGACCTCGACCTCCTTGCCCTGGATGTACTTGTCCACGAGCACGGGCTTGTCCGCGTCGATCTCCACGGCGGACTTGAGATAGCGGCGCAGCATCTCCTCGTTGGCCACGACCTCCATGGCGCGGCCGCCCAGCACGAAGCTGGGGCGCACCAGCACAGGGTAGCCGATCTCCGCCGCGGCGGCGACGCCGTCCTCGATGTGCGTGACGGCGCGGCCCTTGGGTTGTGGGATGCTCAGCTCCAGGAGGATCTTCTCGAAGCTGTCGCAGTTCTCCGCCCGCTCAATGGCGGCGCAGTCGGTGCCCACGATCTTCACGCCCCGGTCCATCAGCGGCTGCGCCAGGTTGATGGCGGTCTGGCCGCCCAGCGAGGCGATCACGCCCTCGGGCTGCTCGAATTCGATGATGGAC
>JAFXYJ010000104.1 GCA_017541825.1 Oscillospiraceae bacterium
CCTCGGCCTGTCCTTTGAGCCGATCGGGTCCTGAATAAAGTAAAAATACAGCGCCCCTGAGATCCGATCTCAGGGGCGCTGCGCTTATACCGTTGTTTACACCTTGGGCAGCCTGGCGCGGAAGGCGGCCAGCTCCTCGTCGGTGGGGATGTAGTCATCCATTTTGCCGTCGTGTAACTTTTCATAGGCGACCATATCGAAGTAGCCGGTGCCGGTGAGACCGAAGACGATGGTCTTCTCCTCGCCGGTCTCCTTGCACTTTTTCGCCTCGTCCAGAGCCACGCGGATGGCGTGGGCGCTCTCGGGGGCTGGGAGGATGCCCTCGACCCGGGCAAACTCCTCGGCGGCCTCGAACACGCTGGTCTGCGTGACGGCTCTGGCCTCCATGAGGCCGTCGTCATAGAGCTGGGACAGCACGGGGCTCATGCCGTGATAGCGCAGACCGCCGGCGTGGTTGGGGGCGGGGATGAAGTCGCTGCCCAGCGTGTACATTTTGGCCAGCGGACAGACCATGCCCGTGTCGCAGAAGTCATAGGCGTACACGCCCCGGGTGAAGCTCGGGCAGGAGGCGGGCTCCACGGCGACGATCTGGTAATCCGCCTCGCCGCGGATCTTTTCACCCATGAAAGGCGAGATCAGACCGCCGAGGTTGGAGCCGCCGCCGGCGCAGCCGATGATCATGTCGGGCATGATATGATACTTGTCCAGCGCGGCCTTGGTCTCCAGACCGATGACCGACTGATGCAGCAGCACCTGGTTGAGCACCGAGCCGAGCACGTAGCGGTAGCCGGGCGTGCCGACGGCGACCTCCACGGCCTCGGAGATCGCGCAGCCGAGAGAACCGGTGGTGCCGGGGTGCTCGGCGAGGATCTTCCGGCCGACCTCGGTGGTGTCGGAGGGGGAGGGAGTCACCGAGGCGCCGTAGGTGCGCATGACCTCGCGGCGGAAAGGCTTCTGCTCATAGGAGACCTTGACCATGAACACCTTGCAGTCCAGTTCAAAGTAGGAGCAGGCCATTGACAGCGCCGTGCCCCACTGACCGGCACCGGTCTCCGTGGTCACACCCTTGAGACCCTGCTTTTTGGCGTAGTATGCCTGGGCGATGGCGGAGTTGAGCTTGTGGGAACCGCTGGTGTTGTTGCCCTCGAATTTGTAGTAGATCTTCGCAGGGGTCTTCAGCCGCTCCTCGAGGCAGTAGGCCCGGACCAGGGGAGAGGGGCGGTACATTTTGTAGAAATCCGCGATTTCCTGGGGGATGGGAATGAAGGGATCGGTGTCGTTGAGCTCCTGCGCCACGAGCTCCTCACAGAACACGGCGCTGAGCTCCTCGGCGGACATGGGCTGATGCGTGCCCGGATTGAGCAGGGGAGCGGGCTTGTTCTTCATATCCGCGCGGACGTTGTACCAATTCTTCGGCATTTCGGATTCTTCGAGATAGATTTTGTAGGGGATGTTCTGGTCAGCCATGGGGATTCTCCTTTCTTATTCGGGACAAAAGAAAACGATCCTGTCCCAGTAGTTTTGCTGGGACAGGATCGGAATAATCCTGCGGTGCCACCCGGCTTGACGCTCACGCGCCCACTTTGTGCACACAGACATGTGCCGGCTTTGTTTACGGAGAGCCGCTCCGTCTCACATACTCGGGGGAACGCCCCTTTTCTGCTCGCCCTCGGAAGTCCATTCGGTTCCCGCTTTCCGCCGCGTTTCCAGCACCCGCGGCTCTCTGTAGGAAAGGTGAGAGAACTTACTCACTCTTCTTCAACGGTTTACCCGATTAAATCATAATCGAATCGGGTTGTCAATCGTTAATATTCACATTTTTCCGGCCGAAAGAGCGGCCGTTTTTTCAGTATCGGTGGAACTGCTGCGGGGTTGGTCGGTATTTGGCGCCCGAGACCAACCCTACGGCGGCAAAAGTCGCCATCAGGGAGGATCCGCCGTAGCTGAAAAACGGGAGCGTGATGCCGATAACGGGGGTGATGCCCATATTCATACCGGTGTTGACCAGCATCTGGAAGAACAGACTGGCGGCCACGCCGGTGCACACGAGCATACTCATGGTATTGTTCGATCGCAGACCCACCAGCATGCAGCGGATGATGATCGCCGAGAGCAGCGCCATGATGATCAGGCAGGCGATCATGCCCAGCTCCTCGCCGGCCACGGCGAAAATGAAGTCGGTCTGTTTGCCGGTCAGCGCGTTGGTCTGCGTCTGAAAGCCCTTGCCGTAGCCTACGCCGGAGAACTGCCCGGAGGCCAGCGCCAGCCGGCTGCGGATCGTCTGCCAGCGGATCCCGTAGCCCTCCGGATCCACCGCGGGGTTATAGGGCGCCATCATGCGGTTGCGCTGGTAATCCTTGAGCACATTGTTCCAGATAAAGGGGATCGCGACGGCCACGACGGCGCCGCCGATGAGGAACCAGTAGAGCCGTATGCCGGCCATGACCATCATCACCACGAAGATCGCCGCGAACACGATGGCGCTGCCCAGGTCCTCGGAGGTGAACATGATCAGTACGAAAACGTAACCGAAATGGACCACCAGCTGCGCCATGCAGAAGATGGAGTTGATATCCTTGTACTCCTTGAGGTAGGTCATGTGCTTGGCCATCAGAATAATAAAGACGACCTTTGCGATCTCGGAGGGCTGGATACCGATGCCGAAAAAGCGGATCCACGCGGAGTTGCCGGTATCGCCGGAAACGCCGAAGGGGATCAGCAGCAGCATGATGACCGTCTCAAAGATCAGCAGCAGGATCCAGCGGTCAGAGATGATATCCAGGTCGATGACCGTGAACACGTAGTAGAGAAACAGCCCCAGGAAGAAAGCGAACACCTGCACAGGGACGTAGGTGTGCGAGGAGAGGGCGCGGGTAGCGCTGGTGATGAGAACGATACCAAAGATCGAGCAGATGCAGCTGAGCGATAAAAGCAGCATGTCTGCCCGCTGGGAAAAGTCAGAGGTACGATCCCAGATGTAACGAAGGGTTTTCTTCAGGTCTTCCAGTGCTCTCGCCTCCTTTACCGATGATTTGACGCATCGTATTGTAGCACAAGATCGCTTTTCTTGCAACAGGCAGGGAAAAGATGCTTTACTCTCCCGTGGCCCGGGTGTATAATCTGAAATCAGAAAAATGATCCCGGAGAGGTCGCCATGGTCTTTTTGAGCCAAAACGAAGCGGATACCGAAGCGCTCGGAGCGCGGCTTGCCGCGGCGCTGCCCGCCGGCGGTGTCGTCATCGCCCTGTACGGAGAGCTCGGCGCGGGAAAGACGGCCTTCGTACGCGGCCTGGCCCGCGGCCTCGGCGTGAAGGGCACGGTGGTGAGCCCCACGTTCACCATCGTCAACGAGTATCCGGGGCAGCGGGAGCTGTTCCACTTCGACATGTACCGGCTGGGCGGAGCCGACGAGCTCTTTGACATCGGCTGGGAGGACTATCTGGCCCGGGAGGGCGTCTGCGCGGTGGAGTGGAGCGAGAACGTCCCCGGCGCCTTTGACGGCACGGAGATCCGCGTGACCATCGGCAAAGAGGGCGAAAACGCCCGCCGCATCACGGTGGAGGGGGTGGAGCTGTGCTGATCCTTGCCCTGGAATCCTCGGCGAAGGCCGCCTCCGCGGCGCTGTGCCGGGACGGAGAGCTGATCGCGCTGAGCTATCAGCGCAGCGGACTCACCCACAGCCGGACGCTCCTGCCCATGGCGGAGGACATCCTGCGCAATACCGAGACGCCGAAGGAGACGCTGGAGGCCGTGGCCGTGGCCTGCGGACCGGGATCCTTTACCGGCATCCGCATCGGCGTGGCCTCGGCAAAGGGCCTCTGCTGGGGACTGGATATCCCCGCCGTCGGCGTATCCACACTGGAGGCCATGGCCTTTCTGGCGCTGTGCGCCGGGGAAGAGCCGGTGATCTGTCCGGTGATGGACGCGCGGCGCTCCCAGCTTTACAACGCGCTCTTTGAGCTCCGCGGCGGGAGACCGGTCCGGCTATGCGCCGACCGGGCCGTTTCCGCGGAGGAGCTGGCCGGAGAGCTCTCGGCCCTGGGACGCCCGGTGTGGGTGTGCGGCGACGGCTGGCAGATCTGCGCCGACGCGCTCACGCGCCGGGGCGTCGGGCACACCGTCGCCCCCGAGCCCCTCCGTTTCCAGAGTGCCGCGGGTGTGGCGATGGCCGCCGCGGACAAAAAGCCCGTCGGGGCGGAGGAGCTGCTGCCGGTATATCTGCGCCTGTCCCAGGCCGAGCGGGAACGGCAGGCAAAATTGAAGATCGATCAATAATCAAACAGTAAAGGAGAATCGTCCAATGAGTGAGCTGCATGTTTACGACCATCCCCTGATCCAGCACAAGCTGTCCATCCTGCGGGACAAAAACACCAGCGTCAAGGAATTTCGAGAGATCGTCAGCGAGCTGGCCGGCCTGATGTGCTATGAGGCCACCCGCGACCTGCCCCTGGAAGAGGTGGAGATCGAGACTCCCGTGGCGCCCGCGAAGGTCAAGCGCATCGCCGGCAAGAAGCTGGCCGTGGTGCCCATCCTGCGCGCCGGACTGGGCATGGTGGACGGCATCATGGCCATGGTGCCCTCCTGCAAGATCGGGCATATCGGCCTGTACCGCGATCCCGAGACCCTTGAGCCCGTGGAGTACTACTGCAAGCTCCCGGCGGACATATCCGAGCGCGACGTTTACGTCGTGGATCCGATGTTCGCCACCGGCTGCAGCGCCAGCGCGGCCTCCACCTTCCTCAAGCAGCACGGCTGCCGTCACATCAAGCTCATGTGCATCATCGGTGCGCCGGAGGCATGGGAGAAGATGCAGAAGGACCATCCGGACGTGGACGTGTACGTGGCCGCCATGGATGAGCGGCTCAATGACCACGGCTATATCGTTCCCGGTCTCGGAGACGCCGGCGACCGGATTTTCGGCACGAAGTAAACCCTTTCCGGTCCGGCGTTCCCGGACCGCCGCCCACCACGGAGGGATATCATGACATACGAGGAGATCCACGCCGCCGCCGCCGACCAGGTGGGGCCGTACTGCAAAAACTGCGCCGTCTGCAACGGCCGCGCCTGCGGCAACACCATGCCCGGCCCGGGCTGCAAATATCCGGGCAACACGGCTGCCCGCAACTACGAACAGTGGCAGAAGATCTGCGTCAATATGGACACGCTCTGCCCCAACACCGAGCCGGATATCCGTTTTGAGATGTTCGGCCGCACATTCACCGCGCCGGTCTTCGCCGCGCCCCTGGGCTCGCTGGATCTGCACTACGGGCCGAAATACAAGGACCCGGAGTATAACCGGATCCTGATCCGCGCCGCGGCGGATTACGGCGTGCTGGCCTTCACCGGCGACGGTGTGGATCCGCAGAACCTGCGGCTCGCCGCCGACGACATGGAGCCCCTGGGCGGCCTGGGCATCCCGACGATCAAGCCCTGGAACAGGGAAGCCGTCTTTGAAAAGCTCGACTATCTCCGGGAGAAGCATACCTTCGCGGCGGCCATGGACGTGGACGGCGCGGGACTGCCGTTTTTGAAGGCCATGAACCCCAACGCGGGCAGCAAATCCGTCGAAGAGATGGCGGAGATCATCCGCTATGCCGGCATCCCTTTCATCATCAAGGGGATCATGACGCCCGCCGGCGCGCGCAAGGCCGCGGAGGCCGGCGCCGCAGGCATCGTGGTCTCCAACCACGGCGGGCGGGTGCAGGGCGGCACGCCATCCACCGCAGAGGTCCTGCCGGCTATCGCCGGGGAGGTCGGGGGCAGGATGACGATCCTCGTCGACGGCGGCATTCGTTCGGGCGTGGATGTGTTCCGCGCCATCGCGCTGGGGGCGGACGGCGTGCTGATCGGCCGGCCGATCCTGAACATGATCTACGGCGGCGGGGCCGAGGGCTTCAAGGTCTTCATGGACCGCATCACCGCAGAGCTGCGCTCCACCATGACCATGTGCGGCGCCGCGTCGCTTGCGGATATCACGGAAGACAAGATCTGGCAGGGACCCTGAATGACAAAGCCGCTCCGGTTCCCGGAGCGGCTGTCTCGTGAATATCCCCCCGGGGGGCTTGCCCCCCGGCCGGTTTCATGTTATCGTACAATAAAGCAAAAAACAGGGAGGATCACATCAACATGTCTGAACACGAACACGAGCATATGCACGAGCACACCCATGAGCACACTCACGCCGACGGGACGGTCCACTCCCATCCCCATGAGCACGAGCACACCCACGAGCACAGCCATGCCCAGGGGGAAGGGCATACCCACACCCACGAGCATCTGCACGCCGAGGGGGTGCCCCATGAGCACCATCACGACGGCGAGCATATCCATGAACACACCCACGCCGACGGAACGACCCATTCCCATCCCCACGAGCATCCTCACGATCACGACCACGGCCCTGCACAGCCGATGGATCAGCTCTTCGCGCTGATGAAATACATGGCCGGGCACAACGCCGACCACACAAGAGAGCTGGAAGAGCTGGCCGGAAAAGCCAGGGACGCCGGCGCCGGAGAAGCCTACGACCTTATCATGGAGGCTGTGCGTTTCTTTGATCAGGGCAACGAGAGCCTGAGCAAGGCGCTGGAGAAGTTCCCCAAAAACTGACCGAAACGGACCGGCGGCTTTCCATCGGAGGCCGCCGGTCCATGCTGTATCGATCCTGTAAACGGCGCGGGGCCCGATGAAAACCGCGGATCGGCCGCAGGCTCGCGGACCCTTCTGTGCGCGCCGGCGCCCCTTTGCCGTTTGACACAAGGGAACAAACAAAGTATACTCTGCGCTGAAGCGTATGATCTGTTCGATAACGGGAGCCGGCAATGATCCTTTCCGCCGACGGACTGCTGCGAAGGACCGCGTCGCTTCGATCTACGGAAGGAGGGCCTCATGGACAGACGGCAGGCAAAAACACGCAGGGCCGTATTCCGCGCGTTCACTGCGCTTCTGGAAAAAAAGACGTACAGCAGCATTACGATCCAGGAGATCATCGATGAGGCGGATATCGGCCGCAGCACGTTCTACGCCCATTTCGACACCAAGGAGGATCTCCTGCAGGCGCTGTGCACCGAGATTTTCGCCCACGTCTTTTCCGAGGATCTGCAGAAGGAAAAAACGCACGACTTCTCTGTCGATCACGGCATGCGCGGCAAGGTCACACATATCCTCTATCACCTGAAGGACGACCGCCGATACATCCGCGGGATCCTGTCCAGCGAGAGCGGCGAGGTGTTCATGCGCTATTTCAAAGCACATCTGCGCAGAGAATTCCAGCTCGTCCTGCACGGAAAGACGCAGGACATACCGGAGGACTATCTTCTCAACCACATGGTCTGCGATTTCGCCGAGAGTGTGCGCTGGTGGATGCAGCACCCGGAATACTCCCCCGAGGAGCTCGGCGGCTTCATCATGGCGACGACCCCGGATCTCGACGCGGACTGAACCCGCGCCGATCGTTCCGGAGAAAAAACAGCGCTCCGCACGAAAAGCGGGGCGCTGTTTTTGCCTTCGGGCAGTCTCACTCCCGGATCAGATACTGCAGGATCTGCACCGCGTTGCTGGCGGCGCCCTTGCGGATCTGGTCGCCGCAGCACCAGAGTGTCAGACCGTTGTCGTCGGTCAGATCCCGGCGCACGCGGCCGACCCAGACGAGGTCCTGTCCGCTGGTGTCCAGCGGGGTGGGGTAGCAGCGGCCCTCGTAGTCCTCGATGAGACGGCAGCCGGGGAAGCTGCGGATGGCCTCGTTGGCCTCGTCCACGGAAACCGCTCGTTCGGTGCGCAGGGTGACGGCGATGGAGTGGGAGCGCATGACGGGCACGCGCACGCAGGCACAGGTGACCTTGAGCTCGGGCAGGTGGAGGATCTTGCGGCCCTCGTTCTGCATCTTCATCTCCTCGTCGGTGTAATCGTTGTCGGTCAGCGAGCCGATGAAGGGGATGACGTTGAGCGCGATCTGGTGGGGGAACACCTTGCGCTCGACGGGCTTGCCCTCCGCCAGCGCCTTCATCTGGTTTTCCAGCTCGATGAGCCCGTTCTGCCCGGCGCCGGAAACGGCCTGGTAGGTGCAGGCCACCATGGTCCGGATCGGGGAGAGCCGGGCGATGCCGGCGATGGCCATGGCCGTGATGATCGTGGAGCAGTTGGGGTTGGAAATGATGCCGTGGTTTGCCCTGGCGTCCTCGCCGTTGATCTCGGGCACGACCAGCGGCACGTCGGGATCCATGCGGAAGGCGGAGGAGTTGTCGATGAACACCGCGCCGCTCTTGACGATGGCGGGGGCGAACTGCTTCGACTGGTCCTTTTCCACGGCGCCCAGCACGAAATCCATGCCCGCGAAGGCGTCGTCCTTCGCCTCGCGGATCACGATGTCCTCGCCCTTGAAGCGGATGGTGCTGCCGGCGCTGCGGGCGCTGGCCAGCGGCAGGAGGGTGTTGACGGGGATATCGTACTCGGCCAGGATATTGAGCATTTCCTGACCCACGGCGCCGGTGGCGCCCAGAACTGCGACGTTGTATTTTTTCATGGCTTTGTTCTCCTTTCAGCCGGCGAATCCATCATATAGTACGCGGATGGCCTTTTCAAAATCACTGTTGGCTACGCCCAGGATGATCGAGAGCTCGTCCGCACCCTGGGCGATCGTGCGGATATTCAGACCCTGCTGGCCCAGCGCCTGGAACAGGCGGCCGGAGGTGCCGGGACGGGAGGTCATCTTGCGGCCGACGGCGGCCACGAGAGCGATGCCGTCCTGGATGTCGACGGAGTCGGGCTGGCAGACCTTCTGGATGTCGGCGATCACGTCATAGAGGTTGGATTCCAGAGCCGCGGTGGCGATGACCAGCGCGAAGGTGTCCAGACCCATGGTGATATGCTCCACCGCGGCATGATACCGGTCCAGGATCTCCAGCGCGTCGCGCAGGACCTGCGTGCCGGTGATGTTGCGCTTCATGACGGTGATGATCGTAAAGTTGCGCCGCCCGGCGATGCCGGTGATGGGCCGGTCGTGCTCGATCTCCTCGGCGACGTTTTCCACGATCATCGTGCCCGGATCCTCGGGGCAGTTGGTGTTGCGGATGTTCAGCGGGATGCCCTTTTCCTTGACCGGAAGGATGGAGTCCTCGTGGAGCACCGAGGCGCCCATGAAGGCCAGCTCCCGCAGCTCGGCGAAGGTGATCTTCGGGATCGGCCGGGGATCGGCGACGATCTTCGGGTCGGCCATGAGGATGCCGGACACATCTGTCCAGTTCTCGTAGACGTCCGCGTTCACGGCGGCAGCGGCCAGCGCGCCGGAGATATCGCTGCCGCCCCGGGCCATGACCTTGATCTTCCCGGTGGGAGAACGGCCGTAGAACCCGGGAATGACGATCCTCTCGTACTTGTCCAGCGCCGCGGCGATGGCTGCGTCTGACTTCTCCCTGTCGAACTGTCCGTCAAATGTGAAGAAAACGCAGTCCACGGCGTCCACGAAGGTGAAGCCGAGATACTCGGCCAGGAGCTTGGAGGTGAAATACTCGCCCCGGGAGACCAGCTCGTCCACCGAGGTATCCCGGTTCAGACCGGCGCACAGTGCGTCGAATTCATCCTCGATCCTGTAGCGCAGACCCAGCTCGTCCCGGATCTCCACAAACCGTTCGCGGATGGTCGCGAGGATCTCGTCTCCGGGCACGCCGTAGGTCAAATGGGCGTGACACAGATACAGAAGGTCGGTCAGCTTGTGGTCCCGCGGGGACCGTTTGCCCGCCGCGGAAGAGACCACCACCCGTCGGTCGGGGTCGGACAGCACGATGTCGCGTACCTTTTTGAACTGGTCGGCGCCTGCCACAGAGGAGCCGCCGAATTTACATACTTTCAGCATTTTCTTATCCCTCCACCGCCGCAAAGAATAATTCCCGGCCCGCGCGGCGTTCTTTCCGGGCATACACGTGCATCTGGTGCACGGAGATGGGTTTGGTAATGACGCGGACGGTCTCGCCCTGGCTCAGCAGCCGGTCCACGGGCAGGTCCGCCGCCCGGTCGGCGCCCAGCCGGACGTAATAGGCGTGGCTCTCACGGTCGTTGTCGGCCTGCACGGCGGCACAGTCCGGGGGGAGCATAGCCCGCTGGCCGGCCTGGATGCCGCTCAGGTCCCGGAGTACGGACGAGGCGGTGGGATAACGCCCCGCGCCCTGGCCCATGAACACCATCGGTCCGCTGAAACGGCCTTCATATCTGGCCATGTTGTAGTTGTCCGTCACGGAGCACTCGGGGGCGGCGGCGCCGAACAGCACCGGCTCCACATAGGCTGCGACCGTGCCGCCCGCGGGCACGCCCCGGGCGATCAGGCGGCAGGTGAGCCCCCGGCTCTGAAAATCGGCCACATCCCGGGCGGAGAGGTGGTCGATGCCCTCGCAGTCCAGCCCGCCCTCCGGCAGCAGACCGTAGGCCACCGCGCAGGCCAGGGCGATCTTCCTGGCCGCGTCCATGCCGGTCACGTCGGCGGTGGGATCCGCCTCGGCGTAGCCCAGCGTCTGGGCCTCCCGGAGAGCGCTGTCGTAGTTCATGCCCCGGGTCTGCATGGCGTGGAGCATATAATTGGTCGTGCCGTTTAGGATACCGGACACAGAGCGGATCTCATCGGTCTTTACGGCCAGAGCGAGATTGTGCAGCAGCGGAACGCCGCCGCCGCAGGCAGCCCCGAAAAGAAAAGCGGCGCCGCTCTGCCGCGCCTCGGCGGCCAGCTCGAGCCCGCGCACGGCCACCAGTGCCTTGTTGGCGGTGACAAAGTGCCGCCCGGAGCGCAGCGTTTCCCGGGCGTAGGTGAAGGCCGGCTCGACGCCGCCCATGACCTCCACCACGGCTCCGACGCCCGGATCGTCGAGGATCTCCTGCAGCGAGGTCACCTGGAAGGGTTCTTTCTTTTTTCCTTCCCGCACGAGGACCGGACCGGGCTCCAGCCCGGGCGAGGCCTCCAGCATGCGGTACACACCGAAACCGATCGTTCCGAATCCCAAAACCGCAACTTTCATCCCATTGATACTTCCTGTTGAATGTCCGTCACACACGGACAAATGTTTTTAACTGGCAGAATACTAACAGAAAACCGGGGAAAAAGCAAGCCTTTCCCCGGTTTTTGTGTGATCGTACAAAAAGCGCGCGCCCGCCGCTTTCAACAGCATGCATTATGGCGCAAAAGGAGATCATGCGCAGTCGTTCGGACCGGCAGACGCGATCCTCTGCGCGTCGTGTCACATGTTCCCCGTGGCGTACATGATCGCGGAGAGCGCGGCCACCGGGGCCGTCTCGCAGCGGTAGATGCGCGGTCCCATGGAGCACAGCCGCAGCCCCATCATGGCCGCCAGCTCCGCTTCAAAGGACTCAAAGCCGCCCTCGGGGCCGGTGATGACCGCGAGTGAGCCGACGCTGCCTGCCGACTCGAGAGCTTCCCGCAGCGTCTGCCTCTCGCCGGTCTCGTACATGAAAAGCCCGAGCCCGGTCTCCCCGGCCTTGTTGAAGGCGGCGCCGATATCGTCCAGCAGACCGACGGCGGGGACGATGCCCCGGCCGGACTGCTTGGCGGCCTCCTCGGCAATGCGCTGCCAGCGGGCGATCTTTTTTTCCCGGTCGGAGGGCATCCGGGCGATACAGCGGCTGCTGATGAAAAACCAGATCTCCGCGGCGCCGGATTCCGTGCATTTCTGCACGATGGCGTCCGCCTTGTCCCCCTTCGGGAGGCCGCACAATACGACGGTACGTACGGAGGGTTCGCTCACACAGGGAACGGTCTCCACGATCTCGGCTTCGACCTGCTCGGGAGTGATCCTGGTGACGGTGCAGTGGTAGTCCTTCCCGCGCCCGTCGCAGACGATCATATGTTCTCCGACGCGAAGACGGAGCACCTTCGCATGGGCGGCGTCCTCACCGACGATGAATGCGGTGCCTCCGGCGATGGAGCTGCCGCCGGTGAGAAAGAATCTGGGCATAGTTATGCATCCCCCAATTGACATCTTAGTTATATATTATATATATTATTACATAAGCTGCCATACTTTTCAAGAGGCGGATACACAAGCGGATCCGGGATGTTCGATCCCGGTGAGGAGACGGAAAACTGCCGGTTCTGTCCGAGATTCAAGGACTCTGTATTGCTTTGAAAAGATACCGTTAACAAAACCGTGAGAATATGTTACAATAAGTTGGATATATACATCTGTTTTGCGATTTGCGCGATCGATTTCCCAGAGAGGAGAAAAAGCCATGCCTGTTCAAATGCCGATGATATCTGTCATTGTTCCTGTCTACAACGCCGGGACCAGTCTGGACGCGTGTCTTGAAAGCATTGTCGGTCAGTCCTTTCAGGATATCGAGATTCTGCTGATCGACGACGGATCCACGGACGGCTCGGCGGAACGATGCAGCCAGTGGGCGCAAAAAGATCCCCGGATTCGGGTGCTGCACCGGGAAAACGGAGGCGTTTCTGCTGCGAGGAATACAGGCCTCTCGGTAATGCGAGGCAGCTTTTTCGGTTTTGTGGACGCTGACGATACTATACATCCGGACATGTTTCTCCGGCTATACACGCTGATCAAAGAAACGCAGACAGATCTGGCTGTCTGCCAATACTTGACCGAGGAACAGCGCCCCAAACGGATAGCAAAAATGAAGAAAGTTTATCGGGCTTTCGGTACGCAGGTGATCGACTCGATTGACGCGATTCGCTATTTTCTGAAAAGCGAGCAGATCATCGGGTCTGTCGTATGGAACAAGCTCTACCGTTCGACGCTGCTTGAGCTGGTCACTTTTCCGGAAGGTGTCGTATATGAGGACAACGAGGTCACTCTGCGAGTTCTGATGTCGGTGCCAAAGATCGCCGTGACCGGCGAAATCATGTATTATAAAACGAAAAGAGCAGAGAGCATCACCCACACGAACCATATAAAAAATCTCAGTGACCGTATTCGAAGTGTAGAACTGATCGAAAAGACGGTCAGGGAACACTATTCCGGTCAGACATCCCTGATCAGAGAATTGAACCAGCGAACAATTGCAACAGAGGTCAAGATATGGATGAGCCTTGAAAGACACCACGAGCCGGGGAGCCGGGCAATCTCGGATCAGGTTCGTGGCCTGCTGGTTTCTCGATGGTACAGATTTCCTTTCTACAGGGTAAATAAGTACAAGACTATATGCAAGCTGCTGCTGATTCTGACGGTACCGCGCCTGTTCAGCCGTTATTATCTGAACCGATAGACAGCGATCGTCTTACATGCAGACCGCGGCACGCGCAAACCGGCCGCCTGCACAGTCCCCACATGACAGCAAACCCGGCAGTATTCCAAGGAAAGGAGGCATCCATGTGAACCGGCAGTCAGCACCGCGTCGGATAAAAGTCTCTGTCCCCACAGTTTTCAGTGCGGTTTTGTTTATAGTCGCCTTGACTTGTGGGTGCGCCACAAATGGAAATCTTAGCGGCAATGATGCGGCGGAGTCTTTTCAGGGCAATTCGGCAACAGGCGCCGATTTGCCGACAGTCACAATCGGGGAAGAATACACGGAGAAAAACAGCGGGAAAGTCACCGGTGTAACTTTATCGTGTGACGGGCAATACCCGATCGTCTACACCACGGATGGGAGCGATCCGATTCCATCTTCTTCCCGATATCGGGCTCCGCTGCGGCTTGTGCATGTGAAGCCGTTTCTGTCCACGCCGCGGATCGCACGCACGACGATGCTCGACTGCTACAGCATGCAGTCGGAGGGGTTTCCGTTGGCAGTCATCCTCAAAGCGGCGGTGCTTATGCCGGACGGGACCATCGGACCGATCAAAGCGCGTACTTTTTTCCCCGGGATTGATCTTGCCTCCCTGTTTCCGGGGACGGCCGTTGTCTCGATCATCACCGCGCCGGAGAACCTGCTGGACTATGAGACCGGGATCATGTGCAGGGGGAGGATCTATGACGAGTGGGTGGAGACAGAGGAATCCGTATCGATACTGCAAAACCATGAATACTGGCACGTCAGAGCCAATTACATGGAGAGCGGATCCGCATGGGAACGACTTGCCTCAATTGAGATTTTTGAATATGGAGAAGAAAAACCGTCAGTGTCGGAAAACTGCGGGATCAGGATACATGGGGCAGCTTCAAGACAATACGCACAGAAGGGATTCAACGTGTATTTCCGTGAGGCTTACGGAAAAAAGCGGCTGGATTACAGAGTGATCCCCGAGGCCACGGATCAGACAGGCTTCGCTGAGATCAGCACCTATAAATCATTTTCACTGGATAACGGCGGCAATGGCACAGAGCTGCTCAAATACAGAGATCCGCTGCTCCACACACTTGCCGCGATGACGGGGCTGCGTGTAAGCACCTATGCCTCGAGGCCGGCTGTATTATTCCTGAATGGCGAGTACTGGGGAGTCTATTTACTTCAGGAAAAGTACTCAGGACAGTTTTTTGCAGATCATTACGGCGTTGAAAAAGGTAATCTCATCGTCTTCAAGGAAGGGAAGCTTGATGAGGGCACCGAGGAAGACGTCGCATATTACGGGGAGTATCTGCGCTTTGCGGGGAAAGATATGACTGATCCTCAGGTGTGGGAGGCATTTGAACAATGCGTGGATGTCTCCTCCATGGTGGATTATTACGCTTATGAGATCTTCATTGGGAATGCAGACTGGTTTGAGAACAAAAACACCTCTATGTGGAGGGTGCGTGTCCCGGAGAACACGAATGAATGGGATGACGGCCGTTGGAGGTTCAATCTGTATGACCTGGAGTTTTCCGCAGGGATCTACAGTCACGAGCTGACAAAGCCGGACCATGACAGCTTCGCGGTTGCGAAAGACATGCATACGGTATTCTGCGCCGCTCTTCGGAATGATACTTTCCGGAAAATGCTGACGGAAAGACTGACATGGCTGTGTACGGCACTGTCCTACGATGTGGTCTCTGCCCAGATTGACCGGTATGATGAAGAATATCTTCCGCTTGCAGCGCTCAACGCCAGTCGTTTCAATCTTAAATACAAGGTGGAAAGCAGCGAATACGGCGAGATGACCAAAGATGAATACAATCTCCGCAGATTCTTTGAAAACCGGGGAGATTTTATCCTCAATAGAATCATCCCGGAGATTGAGGCAGCAGGGCAGGACTGAACAAAGACAAACCACCCGGACAAGCCTGGCATCATACCGGCTGAATCTTGCTGCTTTGTGATAGGAACGAAATACAATACCCGGCCTCATCTTGAGGCCGGGTATTGTCTCCCCAAAACGCCTTGGGGATCAGGGAGTTGTGCCGCGGTTTTCAGAGGCGGAAATAAAAGCGTTGCCGTATAGCAAAAGGCAAAAACCCCGGAGGATACAGATTCAGCGGAGGCGTCGGGGCCGCGCAGGATTATACTCGTCGAAGTGTATTAGAAAAAACGGGAGAGAGAATAAAAAAGAGCATCCGTATTCTTGGCGGGATGGGACCGGCGGCCACCGTGGATCTGTTCGACATGGGCCGGACTTCCCTCAACGCGGTGGGCGGTGCCTACTGCGCCGTTTGTGTCAACAATTGGATCGGCGGAGGAAAGCCCATCAGGAAGAAATAATAAAACGAACCGCGCGCAAAAACATCCACCCCTTCGACGGACGGATGTTTTTTGCGGCCGCTGTCTCGTAACAACCGGGACACGGCGGGGAATAGAATGGTCCGGAGGTGAAGACCATGGACAATGTGGATACAAAACGGATGGAGCGGGTCCTGCAGAGGCTTTATCCGCCGGACCGTCCGCCGGAGCGGGAACAACGCCGCGGTCCGCCGACCGCCTGCATCCTCCTCTCCCGGGAGGAGCGGCTCCGGCAGCTGACGCGGGTGCTGATGGGGCGCAGCGGCGAATGCCGACGGGCGCTGCAGCCGCTGCTGCGACAAAGCGGGGTACGCGCCGGACATCTTCGGCCGGACTGCTATCTGGACCGCGGCCGGCCGGGCAGGGACCGCCCGCCGCGAAGGCTGCCGGGCGTCCTGTCCGGACTGCGGGAGCTCTACCGAATGCTGGAAGGACTCGCGGAGGAGTATGAAAAAGCCGCCGCGGAAATGCCGCGGCGGTTTGGGTACTGTGAGAGCTTCGCGCGTGAATGCCGGAACGGCACGGAGACCGTTCACCGGCTGCTGCGCCGCGCGATGGGGGAGGAAAACCGTACTGACGCCGGATAAAAGGCGATACAGGGTTTCCGGGACGGGACTGCGTCGGGCGAGGCGGCATCAGAGCTTGAGGGGACGAGATGGTCGATGCTGCCGGCGACGCGCCTCGCAGGCTCCGACCGGCGCGCAGGAAGGGTTTTCCGGGGCGTCACTGTCCGCTACATGGCGCAGGCGTAGACGAAGGAAAACAGCGTGAGAACGATGCCGGCCAGGATCGTGCCCGACCAGAACAGGTATTTTCCGTCGCTGACGGCAGGCGCCGCCGTCCCGGGCATTCCCATGCCCGCGGCGGGATCGACGCTTTGTCCGAACTCATCGTAATAAACCGGCCCGTCGAAGCCGTCCTGTTCGGGACCGCCGGGCAGGGCCTCGGCGGGCTGCGGCGGCTCAGGCTGCCTCGGACCGAAGCTGATCTCCTCATAGACAGGCTTCTGATACGCAGTTTCCCGGTTCTCCCGGGGCTCACGGGCGCCCAGGGTGATCTCCTCGTAGACAGGCGCGGGGCGGACGGCGCGCGCGGCCGCGGCGGCAGTGAGGTCGGTAAACTCCGCCCGCGGACGGATCGGCGTGGAATAGACGGAGCGGCGAAAGGCCTCATAGCGCTCCTCGGCGGTGGCGGCGCGCTGCTGGCGGGCCGCGTCGAGCGACTCCTGACGGACCGCCGCCGCCCCGGGATCAAAGGCGGCCTCCCAGCCCAGGTCCGGAGCCGTCTCCTGCGCGTATGTATCGGCGGAATAAACGGGCGCGTCGGTCTGGTGCGGACGGGCCGTCAGGCCGGAGAGCCGCTGCCGGATCCCGGTCAGCACGGAGGCCGGACGGGGAGCCGGCTGCGTGTACTCCTGCCGCTGGAATTCGGCCATCAGCTGCTCCTCCGACCCGAAGGCATGGGCCGGATCGGTATTTCCGACGGCCCGGCGGGCCGCCCGGTTTTTGAGAGAGATGCTCATGGATGTCCCTCCAGTATCTGTCTGGCCCGTTCGCCGTCGGCGGCGATCTGGGCGGAGAGCTCCTCCACGGAGGAAAAACGGATCTCGTCGCGGAGATGTTCGATCAGCTCCAGCGTGATCATACGGCCGTAAAGGTTGCCGTCAAAGTCCAGCAGGTGGCTTTCCACCGTCACGGCGTCCCCGTCGCTGACGGTGGGCCGTATGCCGATGTTCGTGACGGCGGAGAACGTGCCCTCCCGCAGCAGCGCCCGCGCGGCGTAAACGCCGTGACGGGGGACCAGCACGCCGGGGGCAAACTGCATGTTCACCGTCGGAGCGCCCAGCCTGCGGCCGAGCCGGTGGCCGTGATGCACGATGTCGGAGAGAATGTGCGGGTGGCCCATGAACCGCGCTGCGCGGCCCATGTCGCCCTCGAGCAGCAGGGAGCGTATATAGGTGGAGCTGACGGTGATGCCGTCGACGCAGACCCGGTCGACGATATCGCAGCCGATGTCGTGCTGCGCGCAGTAGGCGCGCAGACGCTCGGCATTGCCCTCGCCCCGGTAGCCGAAGCGGAAATCGTAGCCCACCACGAAGTGGACCGCGCCGAGCTCGGCGCACATCGCGTCCAGGAACGTGTCCCAGGTCATGCGCATCGTCTCCTCGGTGAACCGGAAGAACTCCACCCGGTCGATGCCGAAGTATTTCCGGATCAGCCAGGCCCGGTCCGGGGCGCTGTTGATGAGCTGCACCGCCTCGCCGCGCACCAGCGTGTCCGGGTGGGTGTCGAAGGTCATGACGGCGCTCTGTACGCCGAGCGTTTCGGCGACACGGACCGTCCGCTGCAGCAGGGCCGCGTGGCCGAGATGCACGCCGTCGAAGAAACCGAGGGCAAATACGCTTTTTTTCTCTGTGTCCACTGACATCATTCGACCTCAAAAAAGCTTTTGATCGTCACGGCGGTACCGCGCTCCACCCGGCCGAGGGCGAGGAACGTGCCGTCGGCGGCATAAAAACGCCGCGTTCCGTCATATCCGGGCGCCGGAAACGGGCTGCCGCAGCGGCAGCGCTTTTCCTGTTCGGGGGTGAGGGTCATCGGCGCGGCCTCCGGGAAAAGGGCGTCGATCGGCAGCAGCAGGTCCGCGTCGGCACGCTGAATCTCGCCGATCTTTTTTGCATCCTCCACACGGAGCGCGCCGGAGGCAGTGCGCCGCAGCGCGGCCATGCAGCCGCCGCAGCCCAGCGCCTGTCCCAGATCGTGGCACAGCGTGCGGATGTAGGTGCCTTTGGAGCAGCGCACGCGCAGGATGTGATCGGGACCCTCCGTGCCCAGGTACTCGATCGAGTGCACGGTGACGCGCCGGGGAGCGCGTTCCACCTCGCCGCCGCGCCGGGCGATCTCATAGAGCTTCCTGCCGTTGATCTTGATCGCGCTGTACATGGGGGGGATCTGCGTGATCTCGCCGGTAAACTGTTCAAGCGCTGCGCGGACGGCGCTTTCACTGGGAAGGACGTTCGACTCGAGCAGACGGTTGCCTGTAATATCCTGGGTATCGGTGACCAGACCGGGACGAAAGGCGGCGACATATTCCTTTTCCTCCGCCTCGGCCCAGGCGGCCGCCCGGGTGGCACGTCCGACGAGCACCACCAGCAGGCCGGTGGCGAGGGGGTCAAGGGTCCCGGCATGACCGATCCGCCGCTGGCCGAGGATCCCGCGCAGCTTGGCCACGCAGTCCTGGCTGGTCCAGCCCTCCTCCTTGTCCAGCAAAAGGATCCCGTTTACGGCCATAGGTCCTCCACGGCGGCGAGGATCTTTTCCACAGCCTCCTCGGGAGGACAGGCCAGCTCGCAGCCGGAGGCCATTTTGTGCCCGCCTCCGCCGAAGCGCATACACACGGCCGAGGCGTCCACGGTGCCCTCCGTGCGCAGCGATACCTTGGTGCGGGGCGGATCCTCGCTGAGCTCGCGCACGGTGACGGCGACCTTGTTGGTGCGCACTTGTCCGGCCAGAGAGGCCAGGTCGTTGCAGTCGTCCTCCGTGGCGCCGCTGCGGCGCATCATGTCCAGCGTCACGACAGCGACGCTGATCAGATCCCCGCGAAAGCAGCGCAGATCGGAGCAGATCAGCCCTTCGAGCACGATGCGCGCGCGGCTTTTGAAGCGGAACAGCGGCTTGTTGAGAGCCGCGATATCGGCGCCGGCGTCCATGAGCCGCGCGGCGGCCCGATGGGTATCGGCGTTGGTGTTGTCATAGACGAAGCAGCCGGTGTCTGTGGACACGGCGATGTAGAGCAGATCGGCCTCCTCACGGTCGACGCCGCCGCAGAGAGTCTCGATGAGTTCGAGGATCAGCTCGCCGCAGGAGGATTTGTGCGCCCAGGTCATCCCCGGCTCCCTGGGCAGGCCGCGGGCCGGATGGTGGTCGAGCCAGAGATCGACGGCGCCGTCAAAGCCGACGGGGAAGAGGGTGGTGTCCGCCACATCCACGGTGACGACGGTCTGCGGCGCGTATTCCGGCGGAGCGAGGTATGCCTCGACGTAGGGCATGAACAGCTCCGTGATCTCGCTGTTGCGGTACATCCAGGCCGCCTTTCCCAGCCGCTGCAGGGCATGGCAAAGCGCGGCGGCACTGCCAAGGGTGTCCCCGTCAGGCCGCCGGTGCGTGATGACGATATAGTTGTCGTGTCGGCGGAAAAACTCCGCGCATTCGAGCAGTTCCATCATTCTTCGCCTTTGTCCGTGTCTCCGTCGTCGGAGGAGAGCTCGAGCCGGGAGATGAGCTCGTTGATATGGGCGCCGTGCTCGATGGAGTGGTCGAGCTCAAAGATGAGCTCGGGCGTGTAGCGCAGCGACAGGGAAGCCCCGAGCTCGCGGCGCAGCCATCCGCTGCAGGAGCGAAGCCCGCGCCGAAGCTCCTTCTCGTCCACCTCGCCGAGCACACTCAGATATACCTTGCAGTAGCGCAGATCGCCGGTGGTCTCGGTGCGCACCACGCTGATGAGATCGCCCTGACGGACCCGGGGGTCCTTGACCTGGGACAGCTTCCGGGACAGACAAAGGCGGATATCCTCATTGATGCGCGCGATGTGATTGGATGCCATGTGTCATGCCTTTCCTGAAGCGATATCAGAGCTGCTCGATGACGAAGCACTCGATGATGTCGCCTTCCTTGATATCGTTGAACTTTTCGATCTGCATGCCGCACTCGTAGCCCGAGGCCACTTCCTTTACGTCGTCCTTGAAACGGCGCAGGGAGGCCAGCTCGCCTTCGAAGATGACGATGTTGTCCCGGTTGACGCGCACGGAGCAGTTGCGCTGGATCTTTCCGTCCAGAACGTAGCAGCCGCAGATCGTGCCCACCTTGGAGACCTTGAAGGTCTGGCGCACCTCGGCGTGCCCGATGATGACCTCATGGAACTTGGGCGCGAGCATGCCCTTGAGCGCGTCGGTGACGTCGTTGATGCAGTCGTAAATGACCCGGTACATGCGCAGCTCCACCTTGGAACGCTCGGCGCTGTCGCGGGCGGCGTTGTCCGGCCGGACGTTGAAGCCGATGATGACAGCGTTGCTGGTGGAAGCCAGCATGACGTCCGACTCGGTGATGGCGCCGACGGCGGAGTGGATGACACGCACCCGGACCTCGTCGTTGGACAGCTTTTCCAGAGAGGTCTTGACGGCCTCGGCACTGCCCTGCACATCGGCCTTGACGATGATGTTGAAGTCCTTGAGCTCGCCCTCCTGGATCTGCGCGAACAGATCCTCGAGGGAGACCTTCTTCTTGCCGCCGGCGGACGCGGCAGCCTTCTGCTGCGCGAGACGTTCCTCGGCCAGCTCCCGGGCCATGCGCTCGTCGGCCACGGCGTTGAACACGTCGCCGGCGGAGGGGACGTCCGACATGCCGGCGATCTCCACCGGGACGGAGGGTCCGGCCTCGGTGATGCGCTCGCCGCGGTCGTTGGTCATGACGCGGACACGGCCCACGGCGGTGCCGGCGATGATGATGTCGCCGGTGTGGAGCGTGCCGTTCTGGACAAGGACGGTCATGATCGGGCCGCGGCCCTTGTCCAGCCGGGCTTCCACGACGGTGCCCTTGGCGGCGCGGTTGGGATTGGCCCGGAGCTCCATGATCTCTGCCTGCAGGACAAGGTTTTCCAGCAGGGCGTCGATGCCCTCGCCGGTCTTGGCGGAGATCGGGCATACGATGGTCTCGCCGCCCCATTCCTCGGGGACAAGGTCGTATTTGGTCAGATCCTGCTTGATCCGGTCGGGGTTGGCGCCGGGCAGATCCATCTTGTTGATCGCGACGACGATGGGCGTGCCCGCGGCCTTGGCGTGGTTGATCGATTCGATGGTCTGGGGCATGATGCCGTCGTCGGCGGCCACCACGAGGATGGCGATATCGGTCACCATGGCGCCGCGGGCGCGCATGGTGGTAAAGGCCTCGTGACCCGGAGTGTCCAGGAAGGTGACAGGGCTGCCGTTGACCATGACCCGGTAAGCGCCGATGTGCTGCGTGATGCCGCCGGCCTCGCCGGCCACGACGTTGGCGCTGCGGATCTTGTCGAGCAGGGAGGTCTTGCCGTGGTCGACGTGGCCCATGACCACCACCACCGGTGCGCGGGGCTGCAGTTCTTCTTCCGTGTCGGCATGGTCGTCGATCAGACGGTCCTCCACGGTGACGACGACCTCGTGCTCGACCTTGCAGCCGAGCTCCATGGCCACCAGCGCGGCGGTGTCGTAGTCGATCACATCGGACACGGAGGCCATGACGCCGAGCTTGATGAGCTGCTTGATGACCTCCACCGCGGTCTTTTTCATCCGGGAGGCCAGCTCGCCGACGTTGATCTCGTCGGGGATGGAGACCTTGACGGGCTGCTTTTTGGCGATCTCGAACTGGAGACGCTGCATCTTTTCGCGCTCCTCCTGACGGCGTTTGGCGCCGCTGGTGGGCTGCTGACGCTGCTTGTTCCTGTTCTTGCTCTGGATCTTCTCCTTGCCCTGACGCTGCATGTTCTGCGCGCGCTCGCCGGCCATGTTGTCAAAGCGCTCGTCGTACTTGGACAGGTTGGTCCCCGTGGAGCCGCGGGTATCCACCACGCGCTTCTCGGCCACCTGCTTCGGCTGGCGGGGCTTGTTGTCGGCGCCCTTGGGTTTGGCAGGCGCGGCGGCGGGATGCGCCTGTGCCGGCGCCGCGGTCTGGGCGGGAGCCTTCGCATCGGCGGGCTTTGCGGCGGGCTCGGGAACGGGAGCGGCCTTGACCTCTTCGGGCTTTTTGGCGGGCTCTTCCTTCTTCGGCTCGGGGGCGAAGATCTCCGCGATGCTGCCTACCTGGTTGTTCTGCGTCAGGTATTCAAAAATGATGCTCAGCTCGCCGTCCTCCAGAACCTGCATGTGGTTCTTGGGGGCGGCTACGTAATCGGTAAGGATCTTGCTGATGACCTTGGAGGTCATGGCGAAGTCCTTGGCCACCTCATGGATCCTGTATTTAAAATTAACTGCCATCCTCTCATCCTCCTTGTTGATGCTTGCGGGGCGCGGCCTTGCGTCTCACGGCTTTTTCCTTCCGCCGGACCAGCAGCGCCGCCGTCTCCTGCCACCGGGACTCCGAGGCGGCCATCGCCCCGGCAAACTGTGATGCCAGTCCCAGATCCGTGAAGCAGACCATGCTGCAGCCCCGTTTTCCCAGCAGCGCCGAGAGCTCCTCTTTGGTCCAGGGCAGCGGCTCCAGCAGCGCCCGGTGTCCGTGCAGAAAGCCCTCGGCCCGCTTGCGGGCGTTCGGCGATGCGTCCGAGGCCAGCAGCAGAAGCTTCGCTCTGCCGCCGGAGACCGCGGCGGAGCAGTTGTCCTCGCCTACGGCCAGGAGCCCCGCCTTTCGCGCCAGCCCCAGATACTGCTGCGCTTTATCCATCCCCCGCCTCCATTTCCGCCAGCAGGCGGTCAAAGACCTCCTGCGGGATGGCCACGGAGAGAGAACGCTCCAGCGCCCGGGACTTCATCGCCTTTTTCAGACAGGCGGCGTCCCGGCACAGGTACGCGCCCCGGCCCGGGGCCTTGCCCCGGAAGTCCAGCGATACCTCGCCCTCGGGGGAGCGCACGACGCGGATCAGTTCCTTTTTCGGTTTTTGTTCCCGGCAGCCCGTACACTGCCGGATGGGAATGGTCTTCGGCAAATCGAAGTCCTCCTGTAATGATATCGGCCGAAATCGGCCCGGTCAGCCCACGCTGCTCTCGGGCTTGATGTCGATCTTGTAGCCGGTCAGCCGTGCGGCCAGACGGGCGTTCTGTCCCTCCTTGCCGATGGCCAGGGAGAGCTGATTGTCGGGCACGACCACGCGGCAGCTGCGTCCCTCTTCGAGAATGTCCACCGAGAGCACCTCGGCGGGGGAGAGGGCGGAGGCGATATACTGCTCGGGATCGTCGCTGTACTTGATGATATCGATCTTCTCGCCGCCGAGCTCGTCGACGATGGAGGCCACACGGCCACCCCGCGGACCGACGCAGGCGCCGATGGGATCCACCTCGGGATCGGCGGACCAGACGGCCATCTTGGTGCGGCTTCCGGCTTCGCGGGCAATAGAACGGATCTCCACCGTGCCGTCAAAGATCTCCGGGACCTCCAGCTCGAAGAGCCGCTTCACCAGACCCGGGTGGGTGCGGGAGATCAGCACCTGGGGCCCACGGGAGAGCTTGCGCACCTCCACGACATAGACCTTGATGCGGTCGCCCTCGGTCAGCGTCTCGCCCTTGATGCTCTCCGTGGCGGGAAGCATGGCCTCGGTGAACTCGGAGTTGGAGTTGATCTTGATCGAAACGCTGCCGGTGCGGTTGTCCACACGGGTCACGATGCCGGTCAGGATCTCGTGCTCCTTGGAGGTGAATTCGTCGAAAATAATGCCCCGCTCGGCCTCGCGGATGCCCTGAATGATGACCTGCTTGGCGGCCTGGGCGGCGATGCGGCCGAATTTCTTCGTCTCCACCGGGATGCTGATCACGTCGCCGAGCTTGGCGCGCTTGCTGTAGCGCTGGGCCTCCTCGAGCGTCATCTGCACGGAGGGGTCGATGATGTCCTCCTCCGCCGTCACGGTCTTGCGCCGCGCCATGGTGATGGTCTTTTTCTCCTTGTCGATATCCACGACGACGCTGTCCTCGCCGTTGTCCAGCTTGCCGTCCATCTCGCCGTCCGGATTGTCCCGCTTGAAGGCGGTCAGCAGGGCGGTGCGGATCTTCTCGAGCATATAATCCTGGGGGATGCTCTTTTCCTTTTCGATGGCCTCGATGGCTTCAAAGAATTCGGCGTTCATTCCACTCATTTTTCTCCTGGCTCCTTATCAGACGATACGCAGGCGGACCTTGGCCACCTGGTCTTTTTCAAATGTGTATTCTCTGCCGGCGCATTCGATCGTCACCGCGCCGCCGTCATATCCTCTCAGCGTGCCCGCGAAGGTCTTGGCGCCGTCCACGGCGCGGTAGAGACGGACCTCCACCGGGCTGCCGAGAAAGCGTTCAAAGTCGCGCGGCCTCTTGAGCTCGCGCTCCGCGCCGGCGGAGCTGACCTCAAAAACGTAGCTGTCGGGGATGGGATCGGCCTCGTCGAGCATCGGATCGAGGATCCTGGACAGGGCCTCGCAGTCGTCGATGCCGACGCCGCCCTCCTTGTCGATGAAGATCCGCAGAACCCACTGTCCCGCTTCCCGGACGTATTCCACGTCCCACAGCTCCAGACCGAGCTTTTCCGCCGCAGGGGCTGCCATTTTCGCAACGATATCCGAGATCCTGCTCATTTGCCTCCACCGATTTCCAGATTCTGACAGTTTGTTTTGCTCCAACAAAAAGAGTGGGGGGCACCCACTCTTTCTGCTTACTGACCTTACAACATGAGGGATTATACCACTCTCCTGATGAAATTGCAAGACATTATTTATTATTATTTCCGGTGTCCTCAGCTGTTCATCTGGGAGAGCACGTCCCCGTAATTGGGGATGAAATTCGATCCCGCGTACTCGCCGCGGAGAATGGACATGGTCCGCTCCCAGGCCTTGCCGTCCCGGGTATAGGGAGTGGGCTGGTAATTGTTGAGGGAATAGGCGCTCAGCGCGCCGGTGTCCGGGTCCACGCTGCTGGAGATGGAGCAGGGGATGAACTCCACGCCCTCCAGGGTGACGCTGCCGCCCCGGCGGCACACCGTCACCCGGGCGATCCCGGTGTCATAGGCGGCGGGGTCGGTCCCGTAGCCCGGGTTGTTGTTGCCGCCGAAGATCCAGTTGCCCAGACCGTAGAAGATCATGCCGCCGTTGTATTCTTCGGCGGGCTGCAGCCGGTGGCTGTGGGAGCAGTACACCAGATCAAAGCCCGCGTCGACGGAGGAGCGGCAGACGTCCACCTGGATATCGGAGGTCTCGTAGGAGCCCTCGCTGCCCATATGCAGACAGGCCACGGTATACTCGGCGCCCTGTTCCCGCAGTTCCAGGACCGCCTTACGGATGAGCTCCTTGCTCTCGGCGGCGAGCTGCGCCTGCCGGTCGGCGGTGAGGAGGCTCAGCGAATTCCCGGTGAGCCGGTTGTAGAGGCAGTAGATGCCGACCTTCAGCCCGTCTCCGGTCTGGTACAGATAGGTCTCGCCCTCTCCGGCGTAGGCGACCTCCGCCGCGTCCAGCGCCGCGCAGGTGTCGTTATAGGCGTTCTGGCCGAAGTCCAGCGTGTGGTTGTTGGCCAGCGTCACGAATTCCACGCTGCCCTCGGTGAGGATGCCGGCGTAGGCGGCCGGGGCGAGAAAAACGAACTGCTCGATGGAGTCATAGGGCGCGTAGCCGGGATAACCGGCGTATTTTTCGCTCAGTACGCATTCCAGATTGGCAATGGTCAGGTAATCGTCCTCCAGATAGCTCCTCGTGTTGGCGAAGGGGTAGGCGTAATTCTTGCCCACAACGTCCTGGAAGTAGCTGGTCCAGCCCCGGCGGGTCTTGGCCTCCGCCAGAGTGCAGTCGCCCACCATGGAGATCGTGAAATACTCCGGCTCGGGCTCGGGCGTCGGAGAGGGGGACGGCGTGACCTCTGCGGGAGGCGCGGACTCGCGCATCGGCGGGGCGGTCTGCGCGGCGTCGCTGCCGGCGCCGGTCGGCACGGCGGCGGTCCCCGCATCGATGACGGCCGTCTCCACGGCGTCGTCACCGGGGTCCTGACCGGCCCGGAGGACCATCAGCGTGACCAGCGCGGCGCTGAGCGCCAGCAGCAGAACGGTCGCGGCGACGGTGCCGCCGCGGCGTTTTTTATTTGACATGGCAGGTCGCCTCCGGGATCATTCGTTGAAATGGATGTGGTTGTTGATATGCTCCTGACAGAAGCAGTGGTAGCCGGCGCAGCGGGAGCAGTACCGGAACTCCAGCTCCGGGTGCTCGGTGTCAGTACGGCCGCAGACGGCGCATTTGAAGCGATAGGGCGCGCTCTGCTGTTCCCGGCGGACCCGGGCGGCCTGCGTGTGGAAATTGATCGTCCGGGAGCGCTGGCGGAACCGGGCGGGGGACAGCCCGGCAAAGAGGATGTCGCCGCAGAAGAGCAGGTAGTTGAGCACCGCCACGATGGGCAGCATGGAATCAGGGAAGGAAAGCCGGAACACGCTGATGAGGAAGAACGCCGCGTCCACGAAGGCCAGCCATTTGACCTTGACCGGGATGAAGAAAAAGAGCAGCACCTGCACGTCGGGATAATAGGTGGCGAAGGTGAAGAACATCGACAGGTAGATATATTCCGCCACGCTGTAGGGGCTGAGCGTCCTGCCGCCGGCAAAATACACGATAAAGGCGAAAATGACCGTGAAGAGCATGCCGCTGAAGAAGTAAAGGCTGAACTTGGCCTGTCCCCATTCCCGCTCCATGGTCGTGCCGATGAAATAGTAGAAGTACAGGAAGATCAGCGTCAGGAACCCGGAGGAAGCCGGGACGAACACGAACGTTACCAGGCGCCAGAGCTGTCCCTGCAGGATCATCTGCGGATACAGGGCAAGATAATAGATCACCGTGCCGGTCCGATCCATCATCGACAGCAGCCAGATCGCGGCGTTTCCGATGACAAGGATCCGCATCAGTCCGGCGATGCCGAAGCGGGGGTTCCTGGCGCAGAACCGGTCTACCCAGCGAATAAAGGCTTTCATGGCGCGCTCCTTTCAGAAAGAGAGTGTACTCCCGGCGGGCATTGTATCACAAAATCGCGGCGATTCAATCCATGGGAAGCGGTATGGGACGATCCAGCAGCACTTTTCCGTAGCACACCGGATAGCGGCTCCCGACGGGGAAGACCAGATCGCCGGCCTTCTCCGACCGGTCAAGGGTGAAGAGGTAGACGGTCCCCCGGCTGTCCTGACAGAACTGGCGGAAGGCCATGCCCTTTTCGGTGCGGAAAAGCCCCACGTCCCCGTCGCAGAGGTCCACGCTGCGGCGCAGGTACACGGTGCCGCCGGCGGGAACATACGGCGCGAGAGCGCCGTCGTCGAGAACAACGGCGAAATCCGCGCCGCTTTCGTCCGCGGGGATGAGTTCGTAAAAAGCCATGTGCGGTCCCTCCGAGCAAAGCATACCCATTTTCCCCGAAAAGGTCAAGTGCGCCCGGAGTGAAACCGCCGCCATGCGCCAAAAATAAATAAAAAAATGCTCTTTAAGTCCGGGGAAGAGTATGTTACAATATTTTGAAAGTATGTTTGAGAGGCTCTGTGGGATGGACGAGACGAACAACGCGGTCCGGCCGGATCGGGAGGACCTGATCGAAGGGCGCAACGCCGTGACGGAGGCGATCCGTGCGGGGCGCACGATAGACAAGCTGTACGTTGCCAGAGGCGATACCGACCGCAACCTCGCGCGCATCGTGACCAGGGCGCGGGAGAGCGGGATCATCGTGACCGAGTGCGACCGGCGGCGGCTGGACGCCATGAGCGTGACCGGCGCGCACCAGGGCGTGATCGCCCAGGCGGCGGTACGGGAATACGTTTCCGTCGACGAGATCCTTGCTCTGGCGGCCGAGCGCGGGGAGGACCCGTTCGTGGTGGCCTGCGACGAGATCGCCGATCCGCACAACCTCGGCGCGATCATCCGCACGGCGGAGTGCGCGGGCGTCCACGGCGTCATCATCCCCAAGCGGCGCAGCACGGGTCTCACCGCGGTAGTCGACAAGGCCAGCGCCGGCGCCGCGGAGCACATGCTCATAGCGCGTGTGCCCAACATTTCCGCCGCGCTGCGCGAGCTCAAGGAGCGGGGACTGTGGGTCTACGGCACCGACGCCGGGGCGGACTCCCCGCTGTGGGGCACCGACCTGACGGGGCCGGTCTGCCTGGTCATCGGCTCTGAGGGCGCCGGCATGAGCCGCCTGGTGCGCGAGAGCTGCGACGTCAACGTCTCCATCCCCCTGCGGGGAAAGGTCAGCTCGCTGAACGCCTCCGCGGCGGCTGCCGTGATGATATACGAGGTGGTGCGCCAGCGTGCTGCCGGGAGCAGATAAAAGAAGGTTCATGAATGGCTAAGAGGAGATCGCGCGGCGCCAGGCCGCGGCGAGAACGTACAGTTGAATACGAACCCGCCTCCGTCGAGCTCTCTTTAGAGGACATTCTGGAGGAATACCGCGCCCAGCAGGCGGAAGCGGCCGCCCAGCAGGAGCCGGAAATGCATGAGGTGGCTCTGGAGCCCGAGGAGGACAACGTTGTCACCGGCGAAGTCTGTTCCGAGGAGCCGGAGCGCCCGGAGCCGGAGCCTGTGCCGGAGACGCCGGCATTGCCGGAGGAGCCCTCGGCCGCGCCGCCCCCGCCTATGCCGGCGGTCCCGGCCCCTGAGAAGAAGGACTCCGTGGCCCTGGAGCTGATCGAGGGCTACGGCGAGGAGGACGACTTCTACGCGGGGTCCACCGGGGAGACCGGGATCTCTGACGAATCACAGGCGGCGCAGGAGACCGGCGAGGAAACGCCGGAGAGCGCCGACGGGGAAGAGAATGAAAACGGCGACAAGCCGTTTTTCAAAGCAAGGAAACGGACCGCCCGCCCTGCGGGCGTGAGATCCTCCCGCCACGCCGACGGGCTGACGGGCAAGCTGGTGGGCCTGCTGGCGGCGGCTTCCTACCGCGCCGAGCAGCGCCGCACACAGCCGCCCCCGGAACCGGAGGACGCGGAAGTCGAAATGGAGCCGCGCCAGGCGGCGCGCCATTACGCCGCGCAGATGCCTGCGCTTCGGCTGCGGGCCATCGGCGCCTCGGCGGTCTTTGCCCTGCTGGTTTGGATCACGCTCTCCTGCGGTTTTCACTGGCCGCTGCCGGGAGGGCTGCAGGACAATATCCGCGCCGCGGCGCTGGTCTGCCTGGCCGCGCAGATCACCGTGATGCTCCTGGGCCTGGACGTGGCCACCTCCGGCGTCATGTCCCTGCTGCGGGGCCGTCCCGGCGCCGAGTCGATGATCGTCCTGGCGGGGATCGCCTCGGTGGTCGACACGGCCGTTCTGACCGCCGCGGGAAACACGGCGCGCGGTCTGCCCTATACGGCGCTGTCCTCCGGCGCGGTGCTGTTCGCGCTGTGGGGAGCCTGGCTGACGGGACGGGCATACTATGACAGCTTTATGACCTGCTTCCGCATCAAGGAGCCCACGGTGGTGACCTCGGAGGAACTGCCGGAGATGGACGGGCGCGGACTGATCACCTCCCGCCGTGATGCGGCGGGCTTCATCCGCCGTAGCGAGGAGCCCGGCATGGCGGAGGCCCTGGCGGACACATCCTTCCTGCCCATGTCGGCGGCGTCCCTGGCGCTGTCGCTGGCCGTCGCCCTCGGTTCGGGGGACGCCGGCGCGTTTTTCCACATTTTCTCCCTCATGACCGGACTGTGCGCGGCCTTCGGGTGGCTGTTCATATATCCGCTCCTCTTTGCCAGGACCGCCCGCCATCTGCTGTATAACGGCGCGGCCATCGCCGGCTGGTCAGGCGCGCAGCAGATCGGACAGAGCCGCCGCCTCGTACTCACCGACACGGACATCTTCCCCGAGGACGCCGTGGAGATCACGGGCATCCGGATCCTCGACAAGGCCGACGCCGAGAAGATCATCTCCTATACGGGCAGCCTGCTGGCCACCGCGGGGACCGGTACCGCGCCGGTCTTCACGGAGCTCATGCGGCTGCACAACGCCGCTCTGCAGCAGGTGGAGGACTTCGCCGTGGGCGAGGGCGGCGCCAAGGGCACGGTCAGCGGCGCGGAGATCCGCGTGGGCACGGCCGGCTTCATGCACCTGAGCGCGGTGAAGATCCCGGACAGGCTCAAGGAGGACAACGCCCTCTATACCGCCGTCAACGGCGAGCTGGCCGGCGTGTTCCTGTTCCGTTACCGGCCCGCCTCCAGTGTGCAGCGCGCGCTCTATTCCCTTCGCCGCAGCCACAGCAAGCCGATCTTTGCTGTCCGGGATTTCAATATCGACCCGTTCATGCTCCTTCGGGAGTTCGGCGTGTCCACCGAGGGCTTCCGTTTCCCGACCTTCCCGGACCGCTACCGGATCTCGGGCGTCACCGTCTCGGGCGATACGCCGGTGGCGGGCATCCTCGGCCAGCAGGGACTGGAGCCTCTGGTGGAGCTCTTTGAGAGCGGCACCAATCTTTACCGCATCGGGCGCGTGTGCGCCTGGGCCTGCCTGGGCAGCGTGATCCTCGGGGCGATCCTCGCGCTGGTGCCCTGCTGGACCGGACACTGGGCCGCCGTAAGCGCGGCACGGGTCCTGCTTTATATGCTGCTCTGGCTGCTGCCGGGCGCTGCGGGGACCCTGCTTCTGAAAAAATAACGGCGGCGCAGGAAAAAATGTTGCCAAAAAACGGCGATTAGTGTATAATCTCAATTTGCTATGACTTAGAAAAATAGGACAATATAAGGAGTGCACTGAATTCATGAGCTACAACACCAAGGACATCCGCAACGTGGCCCTGCTCGGTCACGGCAACAGCGGCAAAACCAGCCTGGCCGAGAGCATGCTGTACGTCACCGGCGCGGTGGACCGCCAGGGCAAGGTCAGCGACGGCAACACCGTGTGTGACTACGACGCCGAGGAGATCTCCCGCCAGATCACCATTTCCATGTCCGTGGCGCCCATCACTCTGGGCAGCAGCAAGATCAATGTCATCGACTGCCCCGGCTTCTTTGATTTCGTCGGCGACGCGCTGTGCGCGCTGCGCGCCGTGGAGACGGGCGTCATCGTCGTCTCCGCCAAGGACACCGCCGAGACCGTGGCCGTCGGATCCCAGCGCAGCTGGAACTACGTCAAGAACGCGGGCCTGCCCGTGATGTTCGTGGTCTCCAAGTGCTGCGAGGAGCACGGCGACTATTTCAAGGCTCTCGCGACCCTCAAGGGCAAGTACGGCAGCATCGTCTGCCCCGTGACCATCCCCACCGGCGACGGCAAGGGCGTCATCGACCTGGTGCACAACGTGGCCTATATCGGCAACGGCGGCAAGTCTGCCGTCCCGGCTGCCGACGCCGACCGCGTGGAGGAGCTGCGCGCCGAGCTGATGGAGGCCGCCGCGGGCGCCACCGAGGAGCTCATGGAGAAGTTCTTCGACACCATGGAGCTGGACGAGGCTGATATCATCGAGGGCATCAAGATCGGTCTGCAGGACCGTTCCGTCGTTCCCGTGTTCGCCAGCGACGCCATGACCAATGTGGGCACCTCCGCCATCCTGCAGGGGATCGTGGACTACTGCCCGGCCCCCGCGGAGAAGGACGGCGCCAATACCGGCTTCGTATTCAAGACCATCTCCGATAAATTCGGCAAATACAGCCTTGTGAAGGTCGTCTCCGGCAAGATCACCGCCGCCATGACGCTGCGGAACCTGCGGGCCTCCTCCAACGACAAGCTGGGCCGTCTCTACACCATGTGCGGCAAGAAGAACACCGAGGTCCAGGAAGCCTGCTGC
>JAFXYJ010000105.1 GCA_017541825.1 Oscillospiraceae bacterium
GGCCTCGTAGTAGGCCCGCTTAGCCTCCGCGATCTTATCGCGGTTGGCCTCGTAGTAGGCCCGCTTAGCCTCCGCGATCTTATCGCGGACCCGGAGCTTCTGGTCACGCATACGGGACTCGTCCCGTTCCGCCTGTGTGATCGGCGCCGCGTCGATCTCCGCGTCCACGACGGCAAGCTCCGCCAGCTCCTCGGCGGTAAACACAGCCCTGCCCATATCTCAGTCTCCCTCCAGCGGCGCCGCCGGCAGGCCGGGCTCCGGCGCGGCGCTCTCCGTCTGCAGCTTCCTGATCGCCTTCTCCATCGCCGCCAGCTTCGGCAGCGGCAGGGGCTTGCGCTCGATCATCGTCATAACGTCGGAGATCGTCAGCCCCGTCCCGGCCTCCGCGATGTCCGCGATGCTCCGCCCGGCGCTCCGCACGGCCTCGATCCCGGCGATCACGTTCTTCTTCCTCGCGGCCAGGGACGCCCGTCCCTGCAGCCGCTTCGCCTCGGCGGCGTCCGCCGACGGCGGTCCGTTTTGGACACCGTCGGCCGGCGGATCCTCGTGTACTTTTTCGACGCCGTCGGCGCGTACTTTTTCGGCGGGTGCACGTGTACTTTTTTCGCGTTTGTCCGCGTACTTTTTCGCCGTCGCCATGGCCTCCAGCTCCCGGATCTGCGACCAGGTGTCGATCAACAGCTGAAAGCGCTCGAAGCTCATGGCCTGCACGTCCGCGGCGTCCTTCAGCAGCGCCAGGAAGATCTCGCTGGGCTTGCGTTCTGTCATTGACTACACCACCTTCATGCCCGGGTAGTACCCGGAGTTGTTCAGCCCGCCCCGGGGCTTTTCCATCCAGGGCCTGCGGCCCTTCGCCTTCTGCTTCTGCTGCAGCGCCCCGGCGCGGGTCTTCCGGCTCTCCAGATAGATCTCCACGTCCGCGGGGTCGAGCCGGGTCAGCCGAGCGCTGACGTTGATGCTCGGCAGCTTGCCGCTGCTGATCAGCCGGCGCACGGTGTCCTCGCTGCAGCCCATGTGCTCCGCGGCCTGGGCCACGGTCCACAGCTCCCGGGTCATGCTCACACCTCCTGCGCGTACCGGAGCGCCAGCACGGCGCTGATCACCGGCTCCAGCGCGGCGAGCACGGCCTCGTACTCGGGCTCCTCCAGCTCGTCCACGCGCCCGTCCGCCGCGATCTGCAGCAGCCGGTCGCCGACCTTCGCGTCCTCCACCTTCGCCATGGCGGCCATGAGCTGGCACACCGCCTGGGGCAGGGGGACGCGCTCCACCGCCGGCAGGATGTCCCCGAAGGGGGCGTAAAGCCGGAGATACTGCATGGCGAGGAACTGGGTGCCGTACAGGTCCACCATGTCGGCGGCCCGCAGCGGCGGCACCGGCCGCTCGCCGCTCTCGTAGGCCGCCAGGGTCCTCGTGGAGATCCCCAGCAGCTCCGCTGCGCGTTCCTGGGTGATACCTGCCGCCTGACGGCAGGTTTGGAAGATTGTCGTGCCGTTTGTGCTCGTGGTCATTGTCCTACCTCCGTTGTAAAATCATTGTTGTCGGGTGTCCTGTAAAGGTCGTCGATGCTGCAGCCCAGCGCCGCGGCGATGGCGGGGAGGAGCTCGGCGTTGGGCCAGGCGTCCTCGATCTCCCATGCGCTGACGGTCTGACGGCTGACGCCCACGGCGTCCGCCAGATCCTGCATTGTCAGTCCGGCCTTCCGCCGGAGCGTTCTCGTTGCTGTCATATCGGCCTCCTTGCGCTTCAATTTGAAGAAGTAAGAATAAAATACTCTCCGATATGAAGAATGTCAAGCGCAGTTTACATATTATTCTTCATTTTGTCGCATTTAATGAAAATATCAGCAGAGTTTTATATACTCTTTACAGGTGATGACCATGAACAGAATCAAAGAACTGCGAATCGAATCCGGCCTCACGCAGGAGCAGCTGGCGGATCGTCTTGTCCTCGGACGCTCCTCGGTTGGCAATTATGAAACGGAATCCCGGCAGCTGACGCCGGGTCTGATCAGGCAATTCTGCTCGTTCTTCGGCTGCACGGCGGACTATCTGTTATGCATGAGCGACCGGCGCACCGCGCAGATCTCCGACTTCGACGCTGCCCTCCTGGCGGCTTATTATGCTGCGGATCAGCACGGCCGGGACATAGTCGACCTCACGCTGCAGCCGTACTTTGAGCAAGAAACGTCATCAGCTTCGCAAAGCGCGCAGGGAGGCGATTGAAATGAAAAAACGTCCGATATGGCTGACGATCCTAGCCGTCATTCTCTGCCTTTCCGGCTTCGCCGCCCTGGGCAGTATGGATTCCTTCGGCGAAAACGCCTTCGCCTTGGTCGTTGCCTTATGTTGCCTTTACTGGCTCCTGAGCCCCCTGCTTCCAAAGGGTTGGCTGCGCCGGATAACGACGAGAAAACATGCAGAGGCGGCGGGTGAAACTGTTCCGCAGCGTCCGGCATCGGATCCCGTAAAGGTCGACTACCCCTTCCACAGCTACGGCATGGCCCGGGCCATCGAGCCGTCGGACTTCATCGTCCTGGACACGGAGACCACGGGCTTTTCCCCGCGGGATGACAAGATCATCGAAGTGGGCGCGCTGAAGATCAGGAACGGGGAGACCACCCGATTCCATTCTCTGATCAATCCAGGGCGCCGAATCCCGCAGAGCTCGATCCGCGTCCACGGGATCACCGACGCCGACGTCGCGGCTGCGCCGTCCTTCGCACAGATCCTCCCGGATCTGGATTCTTTTCTGGACCGGGATCTCCCGATCGTCGGCCAGAGCGTCACCTACGACCTGCAGATGCTCTGGTGGGCCTACCACGACGCGTGCGCCGACATAGGGGAGAGGCGGTATATCGACACGGCAAAGCTGGCAAAGAAGGCGTTTCCCGGGCGGAAAAGCTACTCTCTCGCCTCGCTGATCGAGGACTACGAACTGATCCCCGGCGAGCAGCAGCACCGCTCGGAGAGTGACGTGGACGCCACGCTGGCGCTGTACCGGCTCTGCTGCGACGAGCTCGGCGGCAAAAAGTGAGGTCCCGCCATGGCGAAAGAGGCCCGCTACGGCGGCAAATATAAGTATTACAGAAAAAAGCTCCCCCATCCGGAGACGGGGGAGTACACATACATATACGGCCGCACGCAGGCCGAGCGCGACGAGAAGATCGCCGCCCAGCTGGAGGCCTGGGCGCGGGAGGCGGAGGCGAAGGACGCGCCCTATGTCTGGCAGTACGCGGCCCAGTGGTTCGCCACGGCCTCGGCCTCGATGTCCGAGGACAGGAAGGCGGCGGTCCGCCGGGAGATCAACGAAAACATCCTCCCGGTGATCGGCCAGAAAAAGCTGGCCGAAGTCAACAGCGATGACTTGAAGGCGGTCATGGCCGGCCGGGCGAAGTACGCGAAGGCCACGCAGGAAAAGACGCGCCAGGTGCTGCGCCGGATCTTCGCCGACGCGGAGGAGGCGGGGAAGATCGCCCGGGATCCCGCCAGGCGGCTCCAGACGGCCGGCGGACGGCCCGCGGCGAAGGTAGACGCCCTGACCGACGCCCAGGCCAAAACGCTCCTGGAGGCCGTCCAGGGGCTCCCGGTGCGGCTGTTCTGCCTGCTGGGCCTGTACGCCGGCCTGCGCCGGGAGGAGATCGGCGCCCTCCGGTGGAGCTGCGTGGATCTGGACGGCCCGGCGCCGCATATCGACGTGCGGCGTGCCTGCCGCTGGATCAGAAACAGCCGCCCGGAGATCTCCGAGGTCTTAAAGAGCAGCGCCGCCTGGCGCACGGTGCCGATCCCGCCGGTGCTGGTCTCGGCCCTGCGGGAGGCCCGGGACGCGCTCACGGACGACCAGAGGGCCGACAGCGAGCGCTGCGTGCTCGTGAACCGGGACGGCGGGCCCTGGACCTATGCCACGCTGCGCAGCGCCTGGGAGAGCGTGGAGGCCCGCAGCGCGGGCCCTGTGCGCCGCAGGAGGAAGGATCCGGCCACGGGGGAGCTGGTCACCGTGGAGGAGCAGAAACGGCTGGGGGACCGCGTCAGGAACCACAGCGCGGTCGTGACCATCGACTTCCCGGTCACGCCCCACGTGCTGCGCCACACGTACATCACGCGCCTGATCCTCGGCGGCGTGGATCTCAAGCGCGTGCAGTACCTTGCCGGGCACTCCAGCGCGAAGATCACCCTGGACATTTACACCAGTCTGATGGGCCACCGGCCCGAAGATCTGATCGCCGACGTCACCGGGATTTTTGCCCCGGATTTACCCCCGGACCCGTGATTTTACCCCCGAATTGACACTTTTTCTGCGTCCTCGTGCGGTCGCCTGCGCCTTGCGCGTCTTCTGCGAAAAACAAAAAAGCCCCGAAAACACAAGGTTTTCGGGGCTTTCTTTGGAGCTGTTACCCGGATTCGAACCGGGGACCTCATCCTTACCAAGGATGCGCTCTACCTGCTGAGCTATAACAGCAAAGTTCATGCCCCCCGCAGGGGGCATGTGGCGACCGAGAAGGGACTTGAACCCTCGACCTCTAGCGTGACAGGCTAGCGTTCTAACCGACTGAACTACTCGGCCTTAAAGCTTGTTTAGTATACGAAATCCCGATGAAAATGTCAAGAACTATTTTTGCGGCTTTTTGCAGTTTTTCAAACCCGCCTTTTTCGGCCGAAAAAGCTTTTCAAGACAGATCGATTGTGATACGATATGATCAGATCAATTATTGGAGGAGGAGAGCAAATGAACGTATTCGATGCCATTGTCAACCGCAAATCCGTCCGCTCCTACACCGGTGAGCCGCTGACCGACGAGGAGCTGGACAAGCTGCTGGCGGCCGCCAACTGCGCGCCTGTGGCAAGCGCCATGTACCATACCAACCATCTGACCGTCATCAAGGACAGGGAACTGCTCGCCGAGATCGAAAAGGCGTTCGGCGCCTATGCGGGCAGGGAGGACGTCCATCCTCTTTACAACGCCCCGGTATTCATCCTCGTTTCCGTGCAGATGAAGGATCCCCCGGCTTCAAAGGAGGATTGGCTTAACGTGGTCTGCTCGGACGCGGCGATCATCGTGGAGAACATGGCGCTGGAGGCCGTGGAGCTCGGGCTGGGCACCTGCCACATCTGGGGCGCCGTGCGCGGCATCAACGCCGATCCTGCGCTGCGGGATAAGCTCGGTCTGCCCGAGGGCTTCCAGCCCGTATGCGGCGCCATCTTCGGAAAAAGCGATGTCGCCTACGAGCCGCGGGAGATCCGCCGCGACCGCTTCGGCACAAACTTCATCGGCTGAGCACTGCTCTCCGGCCTTTGCCCGCGTCTCAAATAGAGATGCGGGTTTTTCCATGCAAAAGGGCTTGCCAGCAATTATAAAACACGATATAATAAATAAGTTACGATTATTTGCTTTTGCTCTTTTAAGTGAGGCTAACGTGAGAGACAGTATCTATATCCGCGGTGCGCGGCAGAACAATCTGAAGAACATCACGCTGGAGATCCCCCGGGACAAGCTGATCGTGTTTACGGGCATATCGGGCTCGGGCAAGTCCACCCTGGTTTTCGACACGATCTATGCCGAGGGCCAGCGCCGCTATGTGGAGAGCCTTTCTTCCTACGCCCGGATGTTCCTCGGCCAGATGGACAAGCCGGATGTGGACTATATCGACGGGCTTTCCCCGGCCATCTCCATCGACCAGAAGACCACCAGCCGCAACCCGCGTTCCACCGTGGGCACGGTGACGGAGATCTATGACTATATGCGCCTGCTCTGGGCGCGGGTGGGCGTCCCGCACTGCCCCAACTGCGGCAGGGAGATCCGCCAGCAGACCATCGACCAGATCATCGACCAGGTCACCGCCCTGCCCGAGGGGACCCGGGCGCAGATCCTGGCCCCGGTGATCCGCGGGCGCAAGGGCGAGCACGCCAAGATCTTTGAGGACGCCCGCCGGGGCGGATATGTCCGCGCCCGGGTGGACGGCAATCTTTACGATCTGAGCGAGTCGATCCCGCTGGACAAAAACAAAAAGCACAACATCGAGATCGTCGTGGACCGTCTGGTCATCAAGCCGGATATCTGCCGGCGGCTCACCGACTCGGTGGAGACGGCCTCCGGCCTCTCCGGCGGCCTGGTCGTGGTCGACCTGCCGGGGGAGGGCAGGGAGCTGACCTTCTCCCAGAACTACGCCTGCGAGGACTGCGGCATCTCCATCGAGGAGCTCTCGCCCCGGGCGTTCTCGTTCAACAATCCCTACGGCGCCTGCCCCACCTGCACGGGCCTGGGCACGCAGCTGCGGGTGGACCCGGAGCTGATCATGCCCAACACCAATCTCTCGCTGATGGAGGGCGGCATCGTCGCCTCGGGCTGGGGGAACGTGCGCGGCGACACGATCTCGCGCATGTATTTTGAAGCGCTGGGGAAGAAATACCATTTCCGGCTCGACCAGCCCCTGCGGGAGCTCTCCGACGAGGCCATCGACGCGATCCTCTACGGCACGAAGGGGGAAAAGCTGACCCTTCAGTACGACCAGCCGCGGGGAAAGGGTACGCTCCACCAGGCCTTCGAGGGCGTCGCGGCCAATCTGGAGCGGCGCTACCGCGAGACGCAGAGCCCGTCCATGCGCACCGAGATCGAGCAGTCCATGGCGGAGACCCCCTGCCCGGACTGCGGCGGACGCCGGCTGCGCCGGGAGGTGCTGGCCGTCACGCTGGGCGGCATGAACATCTCGGAATTCTCCGACATGCCCGTGACCGATTGTCTGGCGTTCCTCGAAAAGCTGGAGGGGACGCTCACGCCCATGCAGACGATGATCGCCGGGCGCATCATCAAGGAGATCCGCGCCCGCCTGGGCTTCCTGCAGAGCGTGGGCCTGCAGTATCTGACGCTCTCGCGCACCGCCGGGACGCTCTCGGGCGGCGAGGCACAGCGCATCCGCCTGGCCACGCAGATCGGCTCCTCGCTGATGGGGGTGCTGTATATCCTCGACGAGCCGAGCATCGGGCTCCACCAGCGGGACAACGCCAAGCTCCTGCGCACGCTCAAGGAGCTGCGGGACATGGGCAACACGCTGATCGTCGTGGAGCACGACGAGGACACCATGCGCGCGGCCGACTACCTCGTGGACATCGGCCCCGGCGCAGGCGTCCACGGCGGCGAAGTGGTCGCTCAGGGCAGCGTGGAGGACCTGTGCGCCTGCCCGCGCAGCGTCACCGGCGACTATCTCAGCGGCCGCAAGCGGATCCCCATGCCGGGAGAGCGCCGGCCCGGGAACGGGAGATCCCTCACGGTCCGCGGCGCGGCCGAGAACAATCTCAAGCATATCGACGTGGAATTTCCCCTGGGCAAATTCATCTGCGTCACGGGCGTTTCCGGGTCGGGCAAGTCCTCGCTTGTCAACGAGGTGCTCTACAAGACCCTCGCCCAGGTGAAGATGCGCACCAAGACCCGCCCGGGCAAAAACGACGGCATCGACGGGCTCGAATACGTGGACAAGGTCATCGCCATCGACCAGTCGCCCATCGGCCGCACGCCCCGGAGCAACCCGGCCACCTACACCGGCCTTTTCAACGATATCCGCGACCTGTTCGCCTCGAGCAAGGACGCGGCCCTGCGGGGCTACGGCCCGGGCCGGTTTTCCTTCAACGTCCGGGGCGGCCGCTGCGAGGCCTGCGCCGGCGACGGCCTGGTCAAGATCGAGATGCATTTTCTCCCGGACGTCTTCGTTCCCTGCGACGTGTGCAAGGGCAAACGCTACAACCATGAGACGCTGGAGGTCCATTACCGGGGCAAGAACATCGCCGAGGTGCTGGACATGACCGTGGAGGAGGCGCTCTCCTTCTTTGAAAACCAGCCTAAGCTGGTCCCGAAGCTCCAGACGCTGATGGACGTGGGGCTGGGCTATGTCAAGCTGGGCCAGTCCTCCACGACGCTCTCGGGCGGCGAGGCGCAGCGGGTCAAGCTGGCCACCGAGCTGTCCCGGCGGGACACGGGCAAGACCGTCTATATCCTCGACGAACCCACCACCGGCCTGCATATGGCCGACATCCGGAAGCTCATCCACGTGCTGCAGCGTCTGACCGACGCGGGCAACACGGTCATCGTGATCGAGCACAACCTGGACGTGATCAAATGCGCCGACCATATCATCGACCTCGGTCCCGAGGGCGGCGAGGGCGGCGGCACCGTGATCTTCACCGGCACGCCCGAGGCGTGCGCCGAATGCGCCGACAGCGCCACCGGCCAGTTTTTGAAGCCGGTGCTGGAACGGCACCGGAAGGAACCCGCCCCGCAGTAAGGAGTCAGCATGGACGAGGAGCTTCGCACCGGCGACGAGCTGCAGCTCGTGGGAACGGTCAAAAATCTCATATTCCAGAACCAGGAGAACGGGTATACGGTCCTGCGCCTGGACGTGGGCGGAGACGAGCCGGTGACCGTCGTGGGCATCCTGCCCTTCGCAGCCCCCGGCGAGGGCCTTGCCGTAGACGGCGTCTGGGAGCGGCACCCGAATCACGGGGAGCAGTTCAAGGCCTCCGCCGCCCGGCGCAGTCTGCCCGTGGGGGAGCGGCACATCTATGAATACCTGGCTTCCGGCGTGGTGAAGGGGATCGGTCCCGCCACGGCCTCCCTGCTGGTGAACACCTTCGGCGCGAGGACGCTGGACGTGCTCGCGGACAGCCCCGAGGAGCTCGGGCGCGTCAAGGGCATCAGCGCCCGGAAGGCCCGGGAGATCAGCGAGACCTTCCGCCGCCAGACCGGCATGCGCCTGCTCATGGAGTTCCTTTCCTCCAACGGTCTCCGGCCAGAATACGCCATGCGGATGTACCGGCTCTACGGCGACGGGGCCATGGAGATGGTCAGGGCCAACCCCTATCTGATCGCCTCCGACCGCGTCGGCGGCCGCTTTGACGAGGCCGACGCCCTGGCGCTGTCCCTGGGCTTCGAGGAGGACAGCCCGCAGCGCATCGCCGCGGCGCTGATCTTCGAGATGAAGCACAATCTCAACAACGGCCACAGCTTCCTCCCGCGGGAAAAGCTCACCGCCGCCACGGCCCAGCTCATCGGCGTGGACGAGGAGTCCGCCGCCGAGTGCCTGGACGTGCTGTGCGACGAGGGCGAGGTCGTCATCGAGCCCGTGGCGAACGTCACGGCGGCGTATCTGCGGCGGCTTTACGAGGCCGAGACCTACACCGCGGCGCGCCTGGGCTCCATGGCGGACCGGACATCCGCCGCGGCCGCGGACACGGACGCGCTGATCCGCTCGCTGGAGAGCCGCAGCGGCATGCGCTACGCCGACGGCCAGCGCCGGGCCATCGAGCTGGCGGCCGGACGCCGCCTGCTGGCCATCACCGGAGGCCCGGGCACCGGCAAGACCACGATCATCCGCGCCGTGATCGAGCTCTACGACCGGCTGGGCGTGGACTGCCTGCTGGCGGCGCCCACCGGCCGCGCCGCCAAGCGCATGACCGAGCTCACGGGCCGGGAGGCCTTCACGATCCACCGGCTCCTGGGCGCGTCCTGGGCCGGCGAAGACGACGAGCTCGTCTTCCGCAAAAACGAGACCGACCCTCTCCAATGCGGCGCCGTCATTCTCGACGAGTGCTCAATGGTTGACATAATGCTCATACAGGCGCTGCTGAAGGCCATGCCGGAGGACTGCCGCCTGGTGCTGGTGAGGGACGCCGATCAGCTGCCCAGCGTGGGACCGGGGAGCTTTTTCCTGGACGTGCTGCGTTCCGGCGCGGTGGCGAGCGTGCGCTTGACGGAGGTGTTCCGCCAGAGCGGGGAGAGCCGCATCATCCGCAGCGCGCACAGCATCAACCGCGGCGAGACACCGGATCTGCGGGCCAATCGCGGAGATTTCTTTTTCCTCCAGCGCGCCGCCGGGGAGCGGACCGCCGCGACGATCACCGAGCTGTGCCGGGACCGGCTGCCCAAAAACATGGGCTTTGACCCCTCGGAGGTGCAGGTGCTCACGCCCACCCGCCGGGGTGAGACGGGGACCTACGCGCTCAACCGGCGTCTGCAGGAGGCGCTCAACCCGCCCGCGCCGACAAAAAAGGAAAAAATATACGGTGAAATCGTGTTCCGGGAGGGCGATCGGGTGATGCAAATCCGGAACAACTATGATATAGTATGGTGCAGAGGCGGCGATTTCGCCGCGATCATGGCCGGGAAGGTCTCCCCCGGCTCCGCGCCGGAGACCGGCACGGGCATCTTCAACGGCGATCTGGGGCGGATCCTGTCGATCGATACGGACAATGAGCTGATCTGGATCGATTTCGACGACAAGCTGACCTGGTACGGCTTCGACCAGCTCGGCGAGCTGGAGCACGCCTTTGCCGTCACCGTCCACAAGAGCCAGGGCTCGGAATACCGCGCCGTGGTGCTCGCCGCGGGGCGGACGCCCGCCAGACTCGTCAGCCGCGATCTGCTCTACACCGCCGTCACCCGCGCCAAAGAGCTGCTGGTGATCGTGGGGGACGAGGCCGTGGTGCGGGCCATGATCGAAAACGGCCGGAAGACCCGGCGTTACAGCGGTCTGCGGGCGCGTCTCGCCGGGGAGGTCTGAAATGTCGCTGTCCGGGTGGCTGCTCGATATCCTGTTCCCGCCGCGCTGCGCCTTCTGCGGCGCTCTGGTGGAGCCCGGCAGCGAGGGCATATGCCCCGCGTGCCGAAAAACGCTGCCGTGGAGCGACCATCCCAGGCGCCGGATCGACTTTGTCAGCAGCGTCAGCGCGCCGCTCTACTATGAGGACGCGGTGCGCCGGGCGATGCTCGATTACAAGTTCCACGGCGCCCGGGCCAGGGGAGAGGTGTTCGGCTGGCTGGTGGCGCTGGATATCCAGTCCAACGAGGATGCGGATTACGACGTCGTCACCTGGGCGCCGCTGAGCCGGAGACGGGAGCGGAGCCGCGGCTATGACCAGGCGCAGCTCATCGCGCAGGCCGCGGCGAAGACGCTGGGGCTCGAGGCCCGGCCCCTGCTGCGCAAGGTGCGCCACGTCCCGCCCCAGTCGGGCGTGACGTCGCCCGAGGCCCGCCGGGCCAACGTGACGGGCTGCTATGCTGTGCGCGACCCCGAAATGGTCGCGGGCAGGAGGATCCTGCTCATCGATGACGTCATCACCACCGGCGCCACGGTTTCCGAATGCGCCAGGATGCTGATGCTCTCCGGGGCGGAGAGCGTGAGCGCCGCGGCGCTGGCGATGCGCCGGAAGGAAAAGAAGAACAGTTGACCGTGAGGAGTTTGGAATAATGGTATTCTTTGTTGAACGCGATATCGCCGTGGATCTCGGCACGGACACCACGCTGCTGTATGTCAGCGGAAAGGGCATCCGCCTGCGCGAGCCCACCATCGTGGCGGTGGACCGGCAGGACGGACGGCTCATCAAGGTGGGCGAGGATGCGCGCAAGATGCTCGGGCGCACGCCCGCCAACATCGTGGCCGTGCATCCGATCTCGGCCGGCGTCATTTCCGACTACGACATGACCGCCGCGATGCTTCGGGAGCTGATCCGACGGGTCACCAGCTTCAGCCTGTTCAAGCCCCGGGTCCTCGTGTGCGTGCCCGGCGGCATCTCCGGCGTGGAGGAGCGGGCGATCATGGACGCGGTCATCGAGGCCGGCGGCCGCAAGGTCTATCTGGTGCAGTCCGCCGTGGCCACCGCCGTGGGCGCGGGCCTGGACGTCAACCGTCCCGACGGCCACATGATCATCGATATCGGCGGCGGCACCACCGAGGCGGCGGTCGTCTCGCTCAACGGCGTGGTGGTCTCCGAGTCCATCAAGACCGCGGGCGCGGCCTTCGACGAGGCGATCATCAAGTACATCCGCCGCAAGCACAACCTGCTCATCGGCAGCCGCACCGCGGAGGATCTGAAAAAATCCATCGGCTGCGTCAAGGAGCGCCCGGAGGTGGGCTACGAGGAGGTCAAGGGCCGCTGCCTGATGACCGGCCTGCCCCGCAGCGTCACGATCAACTCCGACGAGATGGTGGAGGCCCTGGCCGAGACCGCCGAGACGATCCTGGAGACGGTCCACATGGTGCTCGAGCGCACGCCTCCCGAACTGGTGGCGGATATCTCCGAGAACGGCGTGGTGCTCTCCGGCGGCGGCAGCATGCTCTTCGGCATGGACAAGCTCGTCACCGAGCGCACGGGCATCCCCGCCCATGTGGTGGACGACGCGCTCTCCTGTACGGCCTATGGCGCCGGGCGCATGCTCTCGCGGCTCGACTCCATGCAGGACGGCATGATGAACTTCGCCCGCCGGCGTCAGCTCGACACGGGCGTAAAATGAACTGGATCTGATTCGCCGTTTCGACGGCGAACTCCGCGAGGCACATATTGTATGGGAACGGGCGGACCCGCAGGGGTCCGCCCGTTCCATTTCCGGCCATTTCCAATAAAAAACAGTGTGCAAACAACAGCGCCGTCCGACCTGATCCCGGGGACAAACGTATTATCATCTTCCTGCAAGCTGAAATCTTTGGAGGGGATGCACTATGGCGGCGGAGAATCGACTGATGCTGCTGAAAAGACCACTGAGCGGAGACTGGCCGCATCTGAACCGGCCGGCGGCGCTGCGCACGGCTTCGCTGTTCACCCATTTTGCCCTCGGCTTTGTGACGGGATGCGTGCGCATTTTCGCCGACTGCGGTCCCTTCGGCGTGGCGATGACGGCCCGGGCCGGCGGCGGGCTGGGAGGACTTTCGTGCCTGCTGGGCGCGGCCTGCGGGTATCTCGTCTCGGGGGGCCTGAACTGGTCGCTGCGGTACATGGCCGCGCTGATCCTGACGTATACCGCGGCGTTTTTGTGTCGGGAAACCGCGGTCGTACGCCGGATCTGGTTCATGCCGTGCCTGGCCTCGCTGGTCATGGCGGTCACGGGGGCCCTGGACATGATCGGCAGACCGCCCGCGCTGCCGAAGGTCGTCGCGCTGGCCACCGAGGTGGCGATGACCGGCCTGGGCACGTATCTGTTCATCATGGCGCTCACGTCCCAACCTGCCGTCCGGGAGCAGGACGAGCTCCGGCGGGAGGCCGGAGGCGTACTGCTGCTGTGCTGTCTGCTGATGGCGCTGGGACGGATCACCGTGCTGGGCACGGTCTGTGTGGGGCGGGTGCTCGCGGTGTTCTGCGTGATGGTCGCGGCCTTCGGCGGCGGCGCGCCGGTGGGCGCCTTCGTGGGCGTGATCACGGGACTGGCCATGGATCTGGCCGCCGGCGGCACGGCGCTCTTTACCGTGTGCTACGGCTTTGCGGGACTGCTCTCAGGCACGCTCAAACGCCGGGGCCGGCTGCTGTTCCTGCTGCTGTTTCTCGCGGCCCACACGCTGGCCGTGTTCTGGAGCTGGGAAACGCGGACCGGACTGGCCGCGCTCTACGAGGCGTTCGCCGCCAGCGTCATATTCCTGGTACTGCCCGCGCGGACGATGACCCTGGCCGTGTCGACGGTGCAGCGTCCGGCGGCGGGGGACGGAGAGGCGGGCGTGCGCGAGTACACCGCCGCGCATACCCGCGCTCTGGCGGACGCCCTGCGGGAGCTGTACGAAACGGTCCGGAGCAGCGCGGAGAGCACCTCCAACGACGCGGACGTGGCCACGATCTACGACCGGGCGGCCGAGGCGGTCTGCGCCGCCTGCGCGAAGAAGAACGAGTGCTGGCAGACGCGCTATATCGACACGCTCAACATGCTCAACGACGCCACCGGCGCCATGCGCCGCCGGGGCCGGATGGAGAACGCCGACCTGCCCGACAGGTTCCGCGAGATCTGCCGGAACCACGAGAGCTTCGTGGCCGCGGTCAACATGGAGCTGCGCGCGCTGATCTACCGCCGCCAGCTCAAGGCGCGGCTGGAGGAGAACCGCATAGCGGCCTACGGGCAGTACCGCTATCTGGCGGGCGTGCTGGACGCGGTCTCCGAGGACCTGCGCGCCTCCGCGGGGCCGGACCGTCTGGCGGAGCGGCGGCTGCTGCGCTATCTGAACAGCAAGGACGTGGACGCGCAGGTGGCCGTGTTCCGCGACCCGAGCGGACGGCTGCGCGTCACCGTGGACAGCGCCCGGCTGAACGCGCTGTTCCGGGAGGAGGACTGGCTCGACGGGGTCTCCCGCACACTGGGCGTGCGGATGTGCCGTCCGGCGGCGTCCAACCGGGAAAACGGCCGCATGGTGCTGCTGGAGGCCGAGCCGCTGGCCGTATCGGTGGGCGTGGCGGCCATGAAGAAGGAGGGCGAGCCGGTCTCCGGCGACCGGGGGACCTATTTCAAGACCGAACAGGGCGTGCTGTGCGTGCTGCTCTCCGACGGCCTGGGCAGCGGGGAGGAGGCGGCCCGGGAATCCATTTCCGCGGTGAAGATCCTCGAGCGGTTCCTTCGCTCCGGCGTGGAGCCGGCCACGGCCATGAAAATGCTCAATTCCGTCATGCTGCTGAAAAACGGCGAATCCTGGGGCTTCGCCGCGGTGGATCTCATGTGCGTCGACCTGTTCACCGGCCACACGGGCTTTTACAAATACGGCGCCGCGCCGTCCTACATACGCACCGGCAAAACCGTCCGCCGTGTCCGCGGCAGGACCATGGCGGCCGGGGTCCTGGCCGGGGAAGGAGAGGCGCCGGACGTCGTGCGCATGCGGCTGCGGCCCGGTGGCGTGGCCCTGATCGCCAGCGACGGAGTGGTCAGCGACGAGGACGACGGCTGGCTCCGGGAAATGCTGCAGAACTATGAGGGCGGCGACACCCGCTCGCTGGCCCGGGACGTGATCCGGCAGGCCGGGGAGCGGTTCGGCTACAGCGACGACATGACCGTGCTGGCCGTGCGCGTGGAGGAACGGCGATGAGTACCCGCGTCCCCGAGCCCGACCGCCGGGAGGCGCGGCCCGCTCCAAGGAATAGAACGGACAGAAAACGGTTATCCTTGGAAAAGAAGGACGACCGTTGCGAGAGAGGGGGCGGCGACGTGGTCAAGGGCGTGTCGAAACGGATCATCGTGGTCGATTCACCGGACCCGCGGATCTTTGAAAAGGCGATCTTCATCGTTCGGGAGGAGTCGGCCGGACAGACCGGCGTCAGCGAATCGGAGCTCCTGCGCCAGGCCAGACAGGCGGCGGGCGGAGCCCTGCGTCCCGGGGAAAAGGAGCCGGGACGGCTGCTGCCGGCCCTGCGGGGGGCGCTGTTTGCCGTCGCGGGCGCCGCGGCCACGGCGCTGGCGTGGATCATGGTCCAGATGGCGCATCTGTGAAAACGACGCGGGAGAGGCGGGGGACCCGCTGTCCGTCGCCCTGCCGTAATATGCTGCCGCCCCGCGGGGCGGCATTTTTGTGTTGCGAACCGTCGCCGCGAATGGTAGAATACGGACGAATACTAAAAGATCTGGAGGAACCGTTCCATGAGCGATGTTGCCGATATTTCCCTTGCCCCTTCCGGGGAAAAGAAGATCCGCTGGGCTGCCGCTCACATGCCCGTGCTGGCGGCCATTGCCGAGGATTATAAACGTGACCGGCCTCTGGCGGGACTGCGCGTGGCGCTGTCTGTCCACATGGAGGCCAAGACCGCCTGGCTCTGCCGGGTGATGGAAATGGGCGGCGCCGAGATGTATGTCACCGGCAGCAATCCGCTCTCGACACAGGACGACGTGGCCGCCGCGCTGGCCGCTGGCGGTATGGAGGTCTTTGCCCGCCACGGCGCGTCCGAGGAGGAGTACAACGCAGCCATCGACGCGGTGCTCGCCTGCGGTCCAAACATCGTGATCGACGACGGCGGCGACCTTGTCCACGGCCTGCACACCCGGTTCACGGACATGATCCCAGGAGTCATCGGCGGCTGCGAGGAGACCACCACCGGCATCCTGCGCCTGCAGGCCATGGACCGGGCGGGGCAGCTCAAGTTTCCGATGATGCTGGTCAACGACGCCGACTGCAAGCATCTGTTCGACAACCGGTACGGCACCGGCCAGTCGGTGTGGGACGGCATCATGCGCACGACGAACCTGATCGTGGCCGGCAAACAGGTGGTCGTCTGCGGATACGGCTGGTGCGGCAAAGGCGTGGCCATGCGCGCCAAGGGCATGGGCGCCCGTGTCGTCGTCACCGAGGTGGATCCCGTCAAGGCCATTGAGGCCCATATGGACGGCTACACCGTGCTCCCCATGAGTGAGGCCGCTAAGACCGGCGACATTTTCGTGACGGTCACCGGCTGCTGCGATGTCATCGGACCGGAGCATTTCGCCGTGATGAAGGACGGCGCGATCCTCTCCAATGCCGGCCATTTCGACGTGGAGGTCAACGTGCGCGCCCTGCGGGAGAACTGCGCGGAGCGCTATGAGGCGCGAAACAACATCGAGGCCTTCGTCCAGCCCGACGGCCGGACGCTGTACGTGCTGGCCGAGGGACGGCTGGTGAACCTGGCCTCCGGCGACGGCCACCCCGCGGAGATCATGGACATGAGCTTTGCCGTGCAGGCCATGTGCGCCCGATATCTGGCCGAACACCGTGCCGAGCTCAAGCCGGGCGTCATCCGGGTGCCCCATGAGATCGACGTGCGCATCGCCGACAAAAAGCTGGAAACACTGGGGATCTCCATCGACGTGCTCACGCCGAAACAGCGGGAATACCTCGGGATCTGACGAAAAACGGCCGCGGCGAAGGTCTCTCCGCCGCGGCAAAAGTTTTTCTTTACTTTTTATGAGCCCTTTGCTATAATAACAAGGCTGTTTTGGACAGCCGAGTATGCGCCGGTAGCTCAGCTGGATAGAGTGTTGGCCTCCGGAGCCAAAGGTCGTGGGTTCGAATCCCGTCCGGCGTACCAGAATATCCCCGCCCTTTTGGGCGGGGATATTCTGGTATATGCCGAAACAAGAAGGGATTCGAAGGGCGCGGGAGTGAATGGAGTGCCGGGGGCACTCCAGAGCCGCGCCCCGGCTCGCCCGCAGGCGAGGAATCCCGTCCGGCGTACCGTCAAAGGAACCTCTTTTGTCTGCCAGGGCAAGAGAGGTTCCTTTCGTTGTTTTATGAGGTTGTATATGGTATAATCATCTCAATGATCGGCAGCATAGAAAAAACAGAAGGGCAAAAGCATGGAAATAAGGGACCTGCAGCTTCACATACCGACAAAAGAAGACGGTTGGTTCTACGTTAAAATGATGACCGACCCGGAGACGATGGCTTACAATGCGCCCTGGTTTCCGCCAGATGGATGTATTCCCCATCCGGAAGAGGAGTGGGATAATCTGCTCGCTTCGTGGATAGGGAATGAGAGCAAAAGGTTTTATGCATTTTTGAAGCGCACTTCTGACGGCTCTTTTATCGGAGATGTAAACTATCATTACGATCCCAAGCAAGATTGTTTCGATATGGGCGTGGTGATTTATGCTCCGGAGCGAGGTAAGGGCTATGCTGAGCAAGGTCTTCGTTTGCTCTTGGATCGAGCCTTCAGAGTTAACAGAATATCAAAGCTACGCAATTGTTTCGAGACCAATCGCGATGCGGCGTATAGGGCACATAAGGCAGTAGGATTCAAAGAGTTGGGAATTAAAGACGGATGCTGTCTTTTAGAAATAACACGAGAGGATTATCTGGTTGAGCCGTGAGGGAAAGCAAGGGAATTATTGAATCCAATTTCGACAAGGCATGCTATATTCAACATACACGATCCTGATCTCTGGAGGGAGAGCGATGACGGCGCTGACAATAACACAGGCACGGATGTTCATCCTGGCGAAACAGGGCTTGCTCGGCGGTTATCGCTTTTCCGGCAAAGACGGCGCGTATGCCTATGTACGGCAGGCGGGGTGTATTCAGTACGACCCGGTGGACGTCTGCGGAAAGAACGCGGAGCTTACGCTGCAGTCGCGGGTAAAAGGATTTCGAAAATCCATGCTGGCTGAGCTTTTGTACAAGGACCGTCTGCTGGTGGACTATGCGGATAAGGAGCTGTCTATCTGGCCCGCAGAGGACTGGCCGTATTTTTCCCCCTTTCGGGAACGCAGCCGGGCCCTCGGCGGCAGCTTCCCCGGGCTTGCGGAGCTGGAACGGGAAGCGCTGGCATATATTCGGGCAAACGGCCCGGTTTCCAGCGATACGCTCCCGATCAGCGGTGAGATCTTCTGGCACTCCTCGATGCATTGGAGCGGGCATTGGCATAAGGATTCCAAGGCTGCCCGGTCGGTCCTGGAACAGTTGTATACCGACGGGACGCTCGTGATCCACCATAAAAACGGCTCCCGGAAGTTCTATGATCTGGCCGAGCGCCATCTGGATCCATCGCTGCTGACAGCAGATTGTCCCTGCGCGGACAACGAGGAGCTGCTGTGCTGGCGCGTCCTTCGGCGGATCGGAGCGGTCGGACTGCTCTGGGACAAGAATTCGCCCGCCTTTCTGGGTATCGAATTGAAAGCCGACCGGCGTAAGTCTGCGCTTTCCGAGCTGCAGGCCCGCGGCGCGATACTGCCCGCGCGGGTCGAGGGGATCAAACCGGTGTTTTATTATCGCGCAGAGGACGAGCCGATGATGCGGGCGGTCCTTGCGGGAACGATCGATAAAAAAGCCCGCATGGAGTTCCTCGCGCCGCTCGACCCGCTGCTTTGGGACAAAGCGATGCTTGCCGCGCTCTGGGATTTCCGCTATTCATGGGAGATCTACACGCCTGCCGACAAACGGAAATACGGTTATTACACTCTGCCCGTCCTGTGGGGCAGCGATTTCATCGGGCGGATCGAGGCGGCGGCCGATCAGAAAGAGAGCACGCTCCGCGTGAAAAACATATGGCTTGAGCCCGGCGTCCGGCAGACCGGAAAGCTGCAGCGCGCATTTGACCGGACGCTCCGGCGCTTTGCAAACTTTAACGATTGTACGAGGGTGGGGCTCTGCGAGAAAAACGGCGGCATGGGCGCGGGTGCCGCGCGATAGCGGACGGTCTCCCCGCCGTGCAGAGCGGGAAAACGCCGTTTGGGCGCTTTTTCGCGAGCCGTTTTGAGATGCGCCCGGCATAACGCGGCCGCAGGATCGCCGCCGCACCGCAAAAGCCGCCCCCGGAGGGGCGGCTTTTGCGGTATACAGAGCTTTACGGATACTTTTCCGCGGCATCCGGTCCGGCCGGTTGCGGCTCCAGGACGTCGATTTGAAACAGCACCCACTTATCGGAATACAGCTCCTCGATGTCCTTTGAAAACATAATGGTGACTTTGCCGTGCTCCATCAGGCTGGGAGCCTTTTCGATCTGGATGACGCCGGCCCTTTTGATCGTGGATCTGTCGGCGGCAAAACCGATCCAAAACGAAATCACGCAGACAGCGATCGCCGTCAGAAATGAGATATCCATCGCTTCAACCTCCTTTTACGCGGCTTTTTTACATGAGCCCGCCGGGAGCTCCCGCTGTAGAGGCTGTAATTTCTGCGCAAAACGATGATATCCCGTCCCGGCGGCCGGAGACGGCGCCCTTCAGCCCAGATAGGCGAGGATCTCCTCGGCGTTGGTGTCCGGCTTGACCTTGGGCATGACCTTTTCGATGACGCCCTGTTCGTCGATGAGATAGGTCGTGCGCACGACGCCCATGCTGACTTTTCCGTAATTCTTTTTCTCCTGCCACGCGCCGTAGGCCTCGATGGCGGTCCGTTCCGGATCGGAGAGCAGGATAAAGGGCAGAGAGTATTTCTCCGCGAATTTCAGATGAGAAGCCGCGCTGTCGCGGCTGATCCCTATGACGACGACGTTTTTGTCCACGAATCTGTCATAGCTGGCCGCGAAGGCGCAGGCCTGCCGGGTGCAGCCGGACGTGTTGTCCTTCGGATAGAAATAGACCACGACCTTCCTTCCCCGGAAATCAGAGAGGCGGACGGGGTTGGCGTCCTTGTCGGGCAGCGTGAAATCAGGGGCGGGCGTTCCCGCTTCGAGCATGGCGGATTCTCCTTTCGATTTGTTTTTTCACGGGAACAGATCCCGTTCGGGGCTTCAGCGGAAGAGGCGCTGCGCGAAGTCGTGGTAGAGGATGCGCAGCACCGCCCAGTCGTGGGGATAACCCTCCACCACACGGCGCACGATGTTGGGGTAGGCGGAAAAGCCCTTCTCGATGCAGATTTCGTCGTCGATGCGGAAAGGCTCGATGTGCCGGTCCATGGAGCCGATGCCCCGGTAATAGAGCGCTACCTCCCGCGTAAAGCGCTCCCGGTCCTCCAGGATGCGCAGGTGATCGTTGACCTCAAAGGACCTCTCGGTGTCCAGTCCGGGCCCGACCCGACGCATGAAGCCGCTCAGAAGGCCGATATAGGCGAACACGTCGGTGTTTTCCAGACCGATCACGCTGGCCTGACAGGAGCCCATGGAAAAGCCCGCGATGCCCCGGTGCCGCTTGTCCGCGACGACTCTGTATTTTCTCTCGATCATGGGGATGCAGCTTTCGATCAGGGAGCGGGCCAGCCCGCTGCCGGAATTCATGAGGGTCTCGCCCTCGGCGCGCTGCATGCCGTCGTTCATGACCACGATGAAGGGCTCGATCTTTCCGTCGGCGATGAGGTTGTCCATGATGTGGTTCACCTTGCCGTTGAAGATCCAGGAAGTCTCGTTCTCTCCGGCGCCGTGCTGCAGATAGAGCACGGGATACTCCCCGCCCCTGTAATACTCCGGCGGGAGGTATATCAGGCATCTCTGCTCGGCGCGGAAGGCGTCCGACCAGTAATACTCGGCGGCGACGGTCCCGTGAGGCACGTCCCGCATCAGCACGAAGGGGGCGTTCGGGTCGGGGATCTCCACATAGTTGATGGCCTTGCCGTGGCTGTAATACAGCGGACAGTAAGGACTCACGGCCTCCGCGCCGTCGATCAGGAACACGAAGGCCTTCGGGCCGCAGAACAGGGGATCGTAGGGCAGCACCGCGCGCCAGATGCCCCGGCCGTCCTTTTCCATTTTCAGCGGCGTTTCCGGGATCAGGCCGAAGGAGACCTCGACGCTCGCGGCGTCGGGCGCATAGAACCCGAAATGCACGTCGCCGTTGGGCTGCACCCTGGCACCGGTGTCCAGGGGGACGGGCGCAAAGGGATCCGCTCCGGGCAGGGCCTGGGGCTCCTGGGGCGCAAAGGCGCTGATCGTGTCGTCAAATACGCGGTTTCCGATAAAAGCAAAGTTTTCCATCCGATGCGCGTCCTTTCCGCAGTCATTGTGAAATCACCGCCTCCGGTTCCGGCTCTGCGGTCAGCGGAGGATCTTCTACGCCGGTCCTGCGCGTGAGCCGCCGTCCGCGGAGCCGGCCGCCGGAGGGGAGGGCTCAAAGACAGCTTTTGAAGAAATCGACGATGCCTTTCTCGACCTCGAACTTGATGTCGTCGTAGTTGTGGATCTCGTGCCGGTAGCCGGAATAGAGCTTCGTCTTCACCTTGTGGCCGGTCTGGGCCAGCCAGTTGGAGGTCTGGTAGACGCCCTCGCCCCAGCTCCCCACCGGGTCCTCATCGCCGCCGATGTTGTAGATCGGGAGCGCGGTCGGGACCTTCGCGGCCCACTCGGTGCCCTGAATGCATTCCATCATCTGGCAGAAGTACAGCATGGAGCGGTTGTTGGTCGGTCTGGTGAAGGCGTCGAAGGGGTCTGCCGCGTGATCGTCCTGGACCCATTTGCTGTGGCAGATCCACTCGTTGCCGAGCTTGACGGGCTCTTCGATGCGATCGAACATGAACGCGAAGAGCATGTTCGTGTACTCGGGGCTGGACTCGTCGCCCTTCCCGGCGTCCACGCCGGCCCGGATCGCCCCTAGGGTCTCCGGCAGGGTGGGCATGCATCCCGCGGTGCCGCAGAGCGTCACGCCCGCAAGCTCGGCTCCGTAGGAGGCGATATAATCCCTGGCGATAAAAGAGCCCATGCTGTGACCGAACATGAAATACGGCAGACCGGGATACTTTTCCTTGACCAGCAGCGTCAGGGTGTGCTCGTCCTCCATCATCGTATGGGGGCCTTTCCGGCCCCAGTCGCCCCAGGTGTTGTTCTCGATGGCCGTTTTGCCGTGGCCGACATGGTCGTCCGCCGCGACGATAAAGCCCGCGTCCATGAACGCTACGATCATATGGAGATACCGTCTGGAATGCTCGCCGAAGCCGTGGACCAGCTGAACGATCCCTTTGGGTTCGCAGGCCGGGACATAGATCCATCCGTAGACCGTGTCCCGTTCGTTGTACGACCGGAAGCTGATTTCGTGTAACATGGTGTCCTCCTTTTTTCCGTGTTTGATAGGATGATCGCGCAGGCGCGCTGTCAGCTTAACTATACAGGAAATCCGGCAAAGATACAATACGGAGAATCGTCCGCCGCTGTTGTGCTTTTCGCCGCGGCATGGTATATTGGATCGTACGCATGCTGCGGCATATACAGACAGGGAGGCTGACATGGCGACGATCAACGTATACGAGCAGTACTTTTCCGCCCGCGGCAGCTTCAACGGCGCGGAACGGCGCGGCGCGCTGGTGATGCTGATCTCGGACTCTGAGGCGGGGCATATCCGCTACGAGGCCTCGGTGACCTTCTTCCCCCACGCGGATGAGGAGGACTACGCGGTTTCGTGGGACGCCTGCTTTTCGCGCCCGCTCTATGACGCCCCGGGCCGCCGTTCCAGGAAACGGGAGGCGCAGCTCCTCTCGGAGCTGCGGGGAGTTGTCGACGCGCTTGCCGCCGAGGCCGGCGGCGAGGTGCTCTGGGACGAGCCGCTGCGCCCGGCGCGGATGGGCTGAACGGAAAAACGGACGCCTGTACGGCGTCCGTTTTTGTCATTGTCTTCCGATGCGTTCGAGCTCCGAGTCCTTGTTCCACAGAAAGCTGATCCGAACCTCCTGTCCGCTGCGGATGCGGGCGAAATTGTCCATGTGTCTGATAAAGATCGGCACTGCCGGGATCAGCAGGATCAGCGCGCCCGCCGCGTCTCCTGTGCGGGCATAGTAGATCGCGGGGAACGCCGCCGACAGGGTGGGGGAGACGAAGCACACATACCGGGTGATCAGCGTCATCACGATGGCCGCGCCCAGCAGTATGAGGAACCAGTGCCAGCTCCAGGCCAGCACCACGCCGCCCTGACAGGCCAGCCCCTTTCCCCCGTGGAATCCGAGCACGATCGGGAACATATGGCCCATGATGCAGGCCACGCCGCCGATCTGTTCCGCCGCGGGGAATTCCGGGAACAGCCAGCGGCAGATCCGGCAGGCGGCAAAGGTCTTCAGGATATCCAGGATCGCGACGACGATGAACGCCGCCCTGCCCGCGATGAGGAAGGCATTGGTCGCCCCGGCGCTGCCGGAGCCCTCCCGGAACACGTCGTGTCCCGACTTTTTTACGATCAGGTAGGCGGGGTTGAAATTGCCCAGCGAATAACCGATCAGGATGCTGAAAATGATCTTCATAACGACCCTGTCCTTGCCGATAAGGCCCGTTTCCGGGAGGAAACGGCTTTTTTATGTCCCTGATTGTACACAAAAACAGCAGACTTCGCAAGTCCCTGCCGTTTTTCAAGTGAATCGATAGGCGTACCGGACCTCGCGCAGAGCCTTTCCGCCGATCCGGGCGTCCAGATATTCGTCGGTGCAGGAAAACCCGTTCTTTTCGTAAAAGCGTCTTGCCCGGGTGTTTTCTTCCAGGACCCAGAGGAATACGTCTTTGAAGCCCTGGCGATGCAACTCGCCGAGCACGGCGTTGAGCAGCTCTCCGCCGTATCCCCGGCCCGTGTACTCCGGCAGCAGATAGATCGAGATCACCTCTCCCGCGTCGGGGTACCGATCGAATCTCGACCGGCAGAAGCTGCTGGTCCCGATGAATGCTCCGTTTTCCACGCAGACCATCGTGTGCCATCCGGGAATGTCGGCGCTGCCTGCCCACCGCCCCTCGGGGATGGCGTCCAGATAGTCCTGCGGGATGATGCCCCGATAGGCGGACCGCCAGCTCTCTTCGTATATCCTGCTGATCGCCTTCCGATCATCCGACGCGGTCAAATATCTGATTTCCATTTTTTCCTCTCCCGTTCGCCCTTTCCCGAAAGGAGTCCCCGGAATCACGGGCGTCCGCCGGTGATCGCAGGGCCCGGATGCGATCTCCTGAAACCGCCCCGGACAAAAGATTTGCCCGCCGAATCCCTTCGTGAGATGCCGCACCGTTTGATAACGCCTTTGCAGAAGAAAGCAAGGGCGGGGAAAACCCGTAACAGTCTGCGGCCGGGTGCGGCGCCCGGGAGAGCGGTGATATATGGATCATAAAGGAAACCGCCGCGGAATGCAAGCTCCTGCGGCGGCTTCCGCCCATGACCGGATACGCGGCAGAGCTTTGCCGCTTTTTGATTTCCGTCTTGATTTATGCCGGAAAAGGAATATAATAAGCGCAGGTTAAAGATATTTAACTCATACCCGCGTTTTTCGGATATGCCGCCCGACGCGATCTGCCGGAAGAAAAAGGACTGCCGCGGCAGGGGAAACTATACCCGTATGTCCCGGTTCCGCCCGTGCGTATAAAGAGAGGGGAAAAAGAATGCTTTTAACGATCTTTCTTGCCGTCGTGTTTTGCGGGGCGATCACGCTGATGCTGCTGTCCGCCGTGGCTTTTATTCAAAACACGAAGTTTTTCTCCTCAGCGCCGAAGGAGGCGCAGGAGGTGCTCAAGCCCAGGGATCGGGAGCTGTTTTACGGCGCCAGAACGATCGGCTGGACACTCATGGTGTTCAGTATCCTCATGATCCTGGGCGTGGGGATCGTCTCGATCTGGGATGGCTTCCGGAGCGGATTTGCGTTCCGGCAGTTTTTCCTGCGTTTTGTGCTGATCTTCACCATATACAAGCTCTACGACATGATCTGCTTCGATTACTTCCTGCTTTGCAGGTTCCGTTTCTTCCAGTACTACTATCCGGAGGTGGAAGAGGTCTATCAAAACAGGAAATACGGCTTCAACCTGAAAAGCCAGCTGCTCAAGCTCCTGGTGCTGTTCCCCGCGGCCTCGGCACTGGCCGCATGGGTGTGCGCATCGTTCATGGGAGCGTGATTCCGAACGGCGCTGCCGCTTGTATACGGAGAAAGGGGAGAAAAAGCCATGGATCTTTCCAAACCCTATGAAACGCTGCTGACCGACTTCCTGCGCATGCATCCTTTTCGGGAGGAACGCATCAACGGCGCGGAATACCATTACCTGCTCTGCGGGCAGGGTGAGACGACACTGATCTTTCTGTCGGGCGGGATGGGTCTTTCGTACCTCTACATGCCCTATATCCTCGCGCTGGAATCGGAATACCGTATTTTGACCTTCGATTATCCCTATGAGTTCGATAACAACGAAGCCCTGGCAGACGGGATCTCCGCGCTGCTGCGGCATCTGCACATCGATGCGGGCAGCTCCTACGGCGGGTATGTGGCGCAGATCTTCGCGCGCAGACACCCGGAGCAGACCGGAGGGCTCTGCCTGTTCTCCACCGCCGGCCTTTCCGAAAAAACCATCGCCTCCCTGAAAGCGAGGTATCAAAAGCTCGCGCCGGTTTTGCTGTGGGCGCTGCGGCATGTGCCCTATGCCTGGCTCAAGCCCGTCATGATCCGCGCCTGCCTGCGTCACGCCGAAAACGCGCTTCCGGAGGTCCGCGCCTATCTGCTGGAGATGTTCCGTTTCATCTACCGGGATTACACCCGCGAGCTGGATCTTCACATGACGACGCTGCTGATGGATCTGATGAACCAGCCCCCCTGCGCGCCGGAGGAATTTGCTTATCTGAAGGGGCGTGTCCTGCTGATCCTGCCGGAAAACGACGGCAGCTTCACGCCCGAGATGCAGGAGGATCTGATCGCCGTGATGCCGGAGAGCGTCGTCGTGGAAGGGATCGACAGCGGACACATCTCCACGCTGCTGGAGGCGGATCGGTATGTGGAGGAGCGTCGCCGGTTCGCGGAAGGACTGATGTAATCGTGATTGTCAGAAAAAGCGCGGTTTTCCCGGCGTCCCGGGACGTGGTCTTTGAAAAGCTGCAGAAGCTGGAAACGCTGCAGACCATCACAAAGCCCTATGCGAGCTTTGAGCCGGTGGGAGCGGCCGCGCCGGTCTGGACAGCCGGCGGAACCTCGGCCTATCGTTTCCGGCTCTTTGGCGTGATCCCCTACGGCACGCACACGATCCGCATTGTCCGTTTCGACCCGGAGGGCGTCAGCAGTCGGGAGGGAAACGAGCACGTTCCGGTCTGGAATCACGACATCACCCTGATCCCGCTGGACGGGAACCACACGAAATATACGGATCGGGTCGAGATCCGGGCGGGCTGGAAAACGCCGTTTATCTGGCTCTGGGCCAACGCCTTTTATGCCCACAGGCAGCGAAAATGGATTCATCTGCTGAAGAATGCCGCCGAAGCGGTTCCATGCGAAAGGGATCGGGAGGAAGAAAAATAAAGGTTCCGGTATACGGCGCCGGAGTGATCGGCGGCGATCTCGCGCACGTGCTGCCTGCTGCCGGAAACGATGTGGAGACGGACCCGCCGACCGGGGCTTATCGCGTCTGCCGCCGATCAGTCGGGCGCAGATCGCGGGGCATTTTCCGCCCGGCTTCCCTCCGACGGCTCGTCTGCAGGCAGAACCACCCGCAAAGCGGGTGGTTTTTTCCGCTCTTCCCCTCCGCAGAAAAAGTCAAAACCGCTTGCAAGGCAGCACAAGCCGTGCTATAATGCGCGGTGGTTAAATATAATTAATTATAGTTATAAGCTACTTACCAAAACAGGAGGGAACAACCATGACAACTACCGGAAAGATCGCGCTGTTTCTCGGCGGCGCGCTGTTCGGCTCCGCCGGCTTCAAGATCCTCGGCGGCAGGGACGCCAGAAAGGTCTATACCCATGTGACGGCCGCCGTGCTGCGCGGCAGGGATCAGATCATGCGCGATGTGGAAACCGTACAGGAGGGCTGCTCGGACATCCTCGCCGACGCGAAGGCGCTCAACGAGACCAGAGCGGCCGAGCAGGAAGCGGCCTTTATCGAGGACACGGCGAACGCCTGAAATGAGATTTCAGATCCTTCATGAGGGCCGCGGCCGGGTGCGTCTGCGCGCCGTGCAGGCTTCCATGAGCATGGAGCAGGCCGACGTCCTGGAGGCCTGGCTGCTCGCGCTGCCTCAGGTCGACCAGGTGACGGTGCACGAGCGGATCTGCGGCGTCATCATCGTCTTCCGCGGGAGCCGGGAGGCGCTCTATCGACAGCTCGCCGGCTTCTCTTACGCCCTTGCGGCGCCGAAGGTGCACCTCGCGGGCAGCCGGAGCCGCGCCATGAACCGCGCCTACAAGGAGAAGCTCGTCTTTCTTGTGGCGCGGCATGTTCTGAAAAAACTCTATCTGCCGCTCCCGCTGCGGCGCGTGATCAACACCTGCCACGCGCTGCCGCGCATCGGACGCGCGGCAGGCATGCTGCTGCGCGGGAAGCTGACGGTCGACATGCTTGACGGCGCCGCGCTGGGCGTGGCCCTGCTGACGGGAGACTTCACCACCGCGGGCTCGGTCCGCTTTCTGCTCAAGCTCGGCGAAACCATCGACGAGTGGACGCACAAGAAGTCCGTTGACGACCTGGCCAGGAGCATGTCTCTGCAGGCGGATCAGGTCTGGCAGCTCAGCGAGGACGGCACGCAGGTGCTCGCCGAGCTCTCGCAGATCCGGCCCGGCGACCGGATCATCGTCCACACGGGACATGTGCTGCCTCTGGACGGCATCCTCGAGGACGGGGACGTGATGCTCAACCAGGCGTCCCTGACCGGGGAATCCGTGCCCGTCGCCAAGCGTCCCGGCTCCGCGGTTTATGCGGGCAGCGTCGTGGAGGAGGGAAACTGCGTCGTGCGCGTGACCGGCGCCCTCGGCGAAAACCGCTATGACCGCATCGTGCGCATGATCGAGGAATCCGAGAAGCTCAAGTCCGGCGCGGAACAGCGCGCTTACGATCTGGCCGACCGGCTGGTGCCCTGGTGCCTGGGCGGGAGCCTTCTGACCTGGCTGCTCACCGGCAACGCGACGTGCGCCGTGTCGGTGCTGATGGTGGACTTCTCCTGCGCGCTGAAGCTGTCCATGCCCCTGAGCGTCCTGTCCGCCATGCGGGAGGCCGGCCGTCACAAGATCACGGTCAAGGGCGGCAAGTTCCTCGAACGGCTCAGCAAGGCCGACACGGTGATCTTCGACAAGACCGGAACGCTGACCCACGCCTGCCCCACGGTACGGTACGTCGTGCCCTTCAACGGGAAGGACGGGGAAGAGATGCTGCGCACAGCCGCCTGCGTGGAGGAGCATTTTCCCCACTCCGTGGCCAACGCCGTCGTACGCGCCGCCGAGGAGCGCGGGCTGTCCCATCACGAGATGCACAGCGAGCCCGAATATGTGGTCGCCCACGGGATCGCCACAAAGATCGACGGCGAGCGGGCCATTATCGGCAGCCGCCACTTCGTCTTCGAGGACGAGGGCGTTGCGATCCTGCCCGAGGATCAGGCGCGCTTTGACGCGCTGGACCCGGGCAGCTCCTGGCTGTTCCTGGCCATCGGCGGCGTACTCTCCGCGGCCATCGGCATCTTCGATCCGCTCCGCCCGGAGGCGGGCGAGATCGTCAGGCTGCTGCACGAGGCCGGGATCGGCAAGCTCGTCATGCTGACCGGCGACAGCCGGAACACGGCGGCCGCCATCGCGGGCGAGCTCGGGCTGGAGGACTTCCACGCGGAGATCCTGCCCGAGGACAAGGCCCGGTACATACACGCCGAGCAGGCGCAGGGCCGCACGGTCGTCATGATCGGCGACGGGATCAACGACGCCCCGGCGCTCTCTCTGGCCGACGTGGGCGTCGCCATCGGCAGCGGCGCGACCATTGCCCGCGAGGTGGCGGACGTCACCATCGCCGCGGAGGATCTGCGGGAGCTGGTGCTGCTGCGCCGCCTGTCCGAAAAGCTGATGCGCCGCATCGGGCGCAACTACCGCTTCGTCATGGGCTTCAACGGCGTCCTGATCGCGCTCGGCGCGCTGGGCTTTCTGGCGCCCGCGACCTCAGCCCTGCTGCACAACGGCTCCACGCTGCTGCTGAGCATGGACTGTCTGACCGATCTGCTGCCGGAATAACAGCCCGAACAGAGACATTTGCCCCGTTTTTGAAAGCGGGGCACTCCTTAAAGACCGTGGTTAAGCATATCTAACTACATGGGAAAGAGCCGTATGAAGCCGACGGAAACCGAGGCTGACGCCTGCGGCGTTCCCCGCGGGAACGGCGGGGATCAGAGCAAAGCATCAGTGAATACACGGAGGGAAGCACGATGGGGATCATGACAAAATTCTTCAATCAGACGAGAAAGCCGGAAGGAGTGCTCGGCAAGCTCATGCTCAGCTCCATGAACTCCGGCCACGCAAAGATGGCGGACTGGGGGCTGTCGCATCTGCCGGCGCTGAGCCCGGACCGGATCGTGGAGCTCGGCTGCGGGGCCGGCCGGAATGCCGGGGAGCTGCTGAAAAAGTATCCCGGGGCACATGTGACGGCGATCGACTATTCTGCGCTCTCGGTGGAAAAGGCCGGGGAGTACAACCGCGAGAGCATCGCCGCCGGGCGCTGCGTCGTTGCGCAGGGCGACGTCTCCGATCTGCGGCTGCCGGCCGAAAGCTTCGATCTGGCCACGGCGTTTGAGACGGTCTATTTCTGGCCGGGGATCGAGGACTGCTTCGCCCAGGTGGCGAAGGTGCTCAGGCCGGGCGCTTATTTTCTGATCTGCAACGAATCGGACGGCCTGGACGCCACGGGCAAAAAGTTTGAGAAGATCATCGACGGCATGAGGGTTTATACGGCCGGGGAGCTGGAGGCCGCGCTCAAAAGCGCGGGCTTCACGGAGGTGAGCGCGGACCATTACGGCGCAAAGCCCTGGATCACCGTCCTTGCGAGGAAATAAGGGAACAAAATCATGAGAGAAAAAAACCTGCCGATCGACCGCAGCAAGCATAAAGTCTATACGCGAAACGCCCGGAAATGCGTTCTCAAGCTGCTTGGCTCCTGCTATGACAGGAAAACGACGGCGGAGCTCTGGGAGAAGATCCAGCTTCAGTACGCGGAATACCTGAAGGATGAGCCCCCGCTCAGGGATCTGAAGGTCACCGCAAGCATCTATGATCCGATCCTGATTTTTGCCTGGTATGTGACCGCCGATAGAAAACCGCCCCGGGAGGAGGTCCAGCGGGAGGTATGCGATTCCTTTTTTGGCAGCTTCAACGTGCTCGGCAGGGTATTCGATCTGAACCGGAAGCGCGATTTCCGGCTGGCCTGCAGGATCTTCAAAAAGACCAGCGATATCCGCGAGGAGGAGATCAAACGGTTCCCGGCTTCGTTCCGCATGGGCTTTTTCGACTGTGACGAATCAAACGGCGTGGTCCGCTACAGCTTCACCCAATGCCCGAACGCGGAGTTCGCCAGGCGGCATGCGCTGGAAGACGCGCTCCCCCTGATGTGCAACTGCGACCATTTGGCCATGCAGAAGCTCCACGCCTGTCTGATCCGGGAGGGGACCTGCGGCACATCGGATCGGTGCGATTATTGCATCTGCGGAGATCGGAACCCGCTGGCGAAGGAGTATGAGCTCGTGAGAGCGGACAACGGTCTCCTCCTCAGCGTCAGGAAAGGCAGACCCGGATCGCTGCAGGGAGAAGACATGGCGGCACTGAACGGACAGATCGATATTGCGGCGCCCTGCGAGCGGGCAGGAGAAGCGGGAGGAGCAGGACAATGAGCAGGATCGTACAGATGATGGCCTCCGGGGCCAGATCAAACTTCTCAAAAGAAGAATACCGGGAGATCGTGCGCCGGGCAAATGCGCTGTTCGACAAACTGACGGAGGAAAACCGGGACCTTCCGAAGGCGCTGAAAAAACATACGGGGACCAATATCTTTCCGGCCATCGCCGTTTATAAGACACTGACGGAACATGGGATGAGCTCGGAAGCGGCGACGGATGTGATCCGCCGCTTCTTCCGCAGGCTCTGCGGCGTCATTTTCACGCCGGTCTCCTGGTACCAGCATATCTGCGGGAATTACCACAGGTATCCCGCGGGGATGGTGAAGCACTCGCTTCGGGATTTCAGCCCGGAGGCCGGATTTGAATACAGGATGCCGGAGACGAGCAATCCCGCCGTCGCCAGATTCGATATCGTCTCTTGCCCGTATCACGCCATGTGTGAGAAGTATGACTGCCTGGAGCTCAATCCGGCCTTTTGTGACAGCGACGATGAAAAATACGGCCATCTGCACAGGAACCTGAAGTGGGCGCGGACAGGGACCATCGGGAAAGGCGCGCCCTGCTGCGATTTCCGGATCATCGATATCAGCAGATGCCCGGATTACAGGGATTGACAATCATCAAAGCGAACGGAGGGACACGCCGATGAAATACGGATTCATGGGGATGCTGTTTTCAAAAATGTTCGGGAAGACCGTTTATGCCTACACGGCAAAGGCCGTCCCGCAGCTCGATATCCGCGCCTTTCGGAAAAAGCACATGGCGGAATACAGGGCCATGGTCGCCAGAACGCCCTCCGTGGGCTCGATGAAGGAGAACATGTTCGCGCCGGTCATGTACCTGGCCTGCTACGGCTTCGCCTACTATAAGGCCGACCCGGAGCGCATCACCATGGAGGTGTTCGACGGGATGATCGACGCCATCTGCCGATGTGATACGATGAAGAGATTCTACAAGGGCAAGAACTGCTTTGACCAGAAAGAGATCGACAAATACGTGAAGGGCTCCGAGAGGTCGAAGAAAAAGCAGTATCCCATGGACTGGCTCTTTGACTTCTCCTATGATCTCTCGGTGCCGGAGTACTATGTGACCCACCGGGAATGCGGCGTCTGCAAGCTCGCGCAGCAGGAGGACCTGATGTTCCTGATGCCGCATATGTGCGTGATGGACTACCCGACGATCGAGTACAAGGGCGGAGCGCTGATCCGCACCAAAACCCTCGGCGCCGGGGATGACTGCTGCGATTTTCACGTGGTAAAAGGGTAAGGGAAGCAAAGACAGGGGGTCTGTCCGCGGATCACGAAGGCGGCGGGGCGGTTTTCCCGCGCAGAACGCAGATAAACGGCAGGACGAGTTTTCCGTGAGAGGAAAACTCGTCCTGCCGTCTCGATCAGTCCTGCCGGAGGCGGACTGGAATATGCGGCGGACGTGTGCTATAATCAACGCAAAGCGCACGAACGGAGATGCGGATATGCCATTTCAGATCATACGAAACGATATAACCAGGGTTGCGGCGGACGCTGTCGTCGACACCGCCAATCCGGAACCGGTTGTCGGCGGCGGGACGGACTACGCCATCCACAGGGCTGCCGGTCCGGAGCTGCTGGAAGCCCGGAAGAGGATCGGCGAGATCCGTACAGGTGAATCTGCCGCCACGCCGGCTTTTCGCCTTTCGGCAAAATACGTGCTGCATACGGTGAGTCCTGCCTGGATCGACGGGCGGCACCGGGAGGAAGAGCTGCTCCGCCGGGCCTACGATGCCGCGCTCCGGCTTGCGGAGAAGCTCAACTGCAGCTCCGTTGCCTTTCCCCTGATGGCGGCCGGAACTTACGGCTTCCCGCGCGATCTGGCGCTGTCTGTGGCCATCCGGGCATTCACGGATTTTCTGCTTGACCACGAGATGCAGATCTATCTTGTGCTGTTCAACGCCGAGGCATTCGGGATCGCCGGCTCTATATTTGACGATCTGAAGAGCTACATCGACGACAACTACGTCGACGAGAGAGCCGGGGAAGAATATCTGATCGACGAATGCCTCCAGGCTAATCTTTCCCGAAGGGAGCAGGAAAGGACAGCCCGACGCCGGCGCAGGAAGGAACGCGAAAACGCCGATTGGGAGGGCGCTGTCGGCGCCGCCATGCCGCAGTCGGCAATGCGCGAGGAGACGGAGGCTTGCAGCACCACCCTGGAGGACGTTTTGAGACAGCGCGAAAAGACGTTTTCCGAGTACTTGCTGGATCTGCTCAAAGAGCGGAACGGGAAAGACTCGGAGGTCTACAAGCGGGCGGAGGTCAGCAAACAGCTGTTCAGCAAGATCCTCAACAACCCGGACTATCAGCCGACCAAGAGCACGGCCATCCAGCTGGCGCTCGGCCTGCAGCTGGACCTGCCGCAGACGCAGAAGCTTCTGGAAAAGGCCGGATACGCCCTGACGCGCAGCAGCAGGACCGACCTGGTCGTGAAGTATTACATCGAGCGAAAAATCTATAATGTCACGTTTATCAACGAGGCTCTTTACGACTGCGGCCTGCCTCTTTTGAAGACGGGACTCAAGGCATAAAAGGTCAACGGCGAGTTGACCGATCCCCCTTTCCTTTGCGGTATGCTGTGACCACAACAAAGGAAAGGGGTATTGATTATGAACAGCAATCTTACGGAAATCGTCTTCATCCTGGATCGCAGCGGCTCTATGGCCGGCCTCGAGGATGACACCGTCGGCGGGTTCAACGCGATGGTGGAAAGGCAGAAGAAGGAGCCGGGGGAGGCGCTTCTCTCCGCCGTCCTCTTCTCCGACGACAGCCGGGTCCTCTACGACCGCGCGGACATCCGGAAGGTAGAACCGATGACGGACCGGCAGTACCGGGTCGGCGGCTGCACGGCTCTGCTGGACGCGATCGGCGGCGCCGTCCGTCACATCGCCAACGTACACAAGTACGCACGCGAGGAGGACCGCCCGGGGAAAACGATCTTCGTTATCACCACCGACGGCATGGAGAATGCCAGCCGCAAATACAGCTATGAGGAAGTACAGCGGATGGTGAAGCACGAACAGGAAAAATACGGCTGGGAGTTCCTCTTCCTCGGCGCCAACATGGACGCGGTGTCCGCTGCCCGCAGCTTCGGCATCCGCGAAGACCGTGCCGTGAGGTACAGATGCGACAGCGTCGGGACCGCGCTGAACTACTCGGTCGTGAGTGACACGGTCGCCCGGGTTCGCAGACACGAGAGCATCGAGTCGGACTGGGGCGCGCCGATCGAGGCCGACGTCAAGGAGCGCGGCGAGTAAAGACCGCGCTGAAAAGGGGAGAAAGGTCACGCCGGAAGGGGCGGAGCGGATCGCCGCCGGCCGGCCGGATGATACCGGCGCCGGAACGCGGGCTTTGCCGGTATCACCCCGCAAAAAAGGCCGCGCGTCGATCCCGTTCGGATCAACGCGCGGCCTTTTCCCGGAGAAGCCTTATCTCTTTTTATACAGCAGCAGCTCGGGATTCGCTCCGTCGGCTTCGTAGGTACAGATCAGGATGAAATCCATATTCGCCAGCACGCCGAAGCAGAGCCCGTCGACGATCTCCGATTCCAGCTGATTGCCCAGATAAGTGGTCCCGTCGTCCAGAAACTGGGCATACGTGCCGTTGGGCAGCCGATAGATCAGGTTTACATAACTTCCGACAAGGGCGTTGAGCTTTTCCAGCCTGGGCATGCCCTCGATGTGCAGGGCGTTGATCTCGTCGACGAGCTGTTTTTTGAAGGCCTCGAACTGTCCGCCGTCGCTGAGCTCATCGAATCGCTTCCAGTAGTCCAGCCGGGGCAGCGTCTGCTTCAGGTGTTCGCGGGCCTCTTCCTCGGGGCAGGCCTCGTTTGCCATGCTTCTGACACACACGTCGATGAGCTCGTCCATGTCGCTGTATGTAAAAGTCCCGTCGGCGTAGCACCACCGGCAGTAATCCTCGTTGAGGGTGCCGTCTGTGTTCCTGCCGATGATGGCGTCATCCAGCGGCATCCCGCAGCACTGGCAGATCAGCTTGCGCGGCGCGCCGAGCAGCGTATTGATGGAGACGTTATACAGCCCCGACAGCAGCTTCAGCGTGTCGGTGTTCGGTACCGTATCGCCGTTTTCCCAGCGGGACACCGCCTGCCGGGTCACAAAAAGCTTTTCCGCCAGCTCGTCCTGGGACAGGCCGTGTTTCGTGCGAAGATCATACAGTATCTCTTTTGTTTCCATTTTGATCGCCTCCTTGGGTCTTTTATACCACGAAAGGGACCGGATGGAAAGCAACCCGCTGTTGCTGCGGAGGAAACTTTTATGCTTCCTCGGATGCAAAGCGCCCCTGCCCGAATGGTCAGGGGCGTTTTGTTTTGGAAAAGATACGCGTTTAGAGAGAAAAACGCTTAGGGGGGGTGAGCCGTCTTGTCAGGGGGGTGTATTTTATTTTAGGGGGTGCAAATGGCAAAGGGGGTGCATTTTGAATGATAGGAGTGAGAATTCCCATCAAAAACCCCGCTCAACCAAATCATATACTATTGATTTATAAACATCACATATGTCTGTCACGCCATCTCCGCTGCTTCTTGACGAGAACGGAGCGCGTCTAAAGTCAATTTCATCGTAATGCGAAACGCCCCTGTTTGTGCGACCGGTCAGCAGAGTGAATGCCTCTCCCCATTTTGCAGATTCGACACTGACCAAACCATCATTGTCACCTTCTATCATCTTGACAATTACATTTGCGGTTGAAAGGTTTATATCCGAAAGCGGAGTCCGCATTACTCCCGCAAAGCTCTGATAATAGACGCCCGGATCATCCGGGTTTTCTTTGTTGAACTTCTCGGCATATTCTGTGGAAAAATCTTCGCAGACAGCATAGAAATTCGGCTTTGTATCACCAATGAGACCGATCCAGTTGTCAACAGCAAAGGAGGCGATATTAAACAGGGAATCCGGCGCTTTCAAGAGCCTGTCGATCGTTTTTGAACCGCGGTGCGGCGTTCCTATCGTAGTAATACTCGCAATTTGCCCGCCCATTCCAAGAGTGGAGGCAACCATGCGAGCCTCGAGCCCGCCTTTGGAATGTGCGATGATATTAACTTTTTCCGAATCTGTTTCGTCCAAGATCTGTCTGACCCTTGCCTTGAGCGATTTGGCATTGTCCTCTATACGAGCCCAACAATCCTGTTGCCCATAGAATAGTTCAGTCCCTATGTCAGAGAGCGCATTTGGAATTCGCCCCCAGTACAAAGGCCACTTCAAATCTCGAAAACCGACTCCGTGCACCATCAGGATCGGATATTGCGTTTTTCCGCTATTTAATGCCACTTGAGATACTCCTTTGATCTTTCATACAAAGAAATAATAACAAAGCCGCCAAACAATTGCAACATAAGGGGGATGGAAATAGTAAAAGGCAGGTAATTCTATCAAAATTACCTACCTTTTGTGGCGGAGTGGGTGGGATTTGCCCCTTCGGGGCATAAACTTCTCATCCCACCCTCAGATACAAAAACGCCCCCCGCCTGACGGCGGAGGTCGTCTTTGTATTTGGCGGAGTGGGTGGGATTCGACCTGCCCTGCGGGGCAGGCCGCCTCGGGTTGCAACATGCCCCCGGCATGTTGCCAAGCGCCCTCGGGTTCGAATCCCAACGGGGATTCTTCCAAAAGCAAAACAGCCACCCCTGTCGGGATGGCTGTTTCACTTTTGGCGAATAACTCTGATTTTGATACAATGACCCCGTCCAATAAAAGTGGGGTCAGCCTCCTGCTAAAGCGGGGTCAAACAGAAAGGGTATGGGGTCAAGCCAAGAATTATGTAAACTATATGGGGTCAAAAGCAATCCCGCAGGCGCTTGTCCTGCGGGACTCTTGTTATTCTCCGCTCAGTAGCCGGCTTTTTTGATCCTGGCTTCGCATCGGGCCATCAGCCATTCTTTTCCGCAAAACCGGATGTCCTTCAGGTAGCTTGCGGCTGCCTGGCTGAAGCAGCAGCTTCCGTCGTCGTAAACGTCTGTCGTTGCCATGCTGTAGAGTTCCGCAACCAGTCCATCGTGGTTGGCGAGGGTTGCCTTGGCGTTTTCGTATTCCTCGCTGCCCTCTGGATTATCCAGCATGGTGTTCTCAAGGCCGCCAAGGAGCCAGTTGCTGGCGTGGTAGATGTTTTTGAAGGCTTTCTTCTGCCGGGCGTTGCATTCTGCGTATTTCATGTTTGTTCCTCCTAAATCCGGGCTCCCTGGCCCTTTGTTGTGTACATATATCACTCTGCCCGGCCGAAATAGCAAGTAATATTCGAACCATAATTTACACAAATATTCAGGGGGAAATGGGCTAGTTTCAAGCGTTGAAAGAAATCTATTCAACGCTTGAATAAAAATCTTTCAAAAAGTGTTGACAAGAGATGCCAATGGTGCTATATTTTGTTTTGCAAACACGGAGAGGAGTGATCACATGGGAGACACATCGCTCGGCACCCTAGTCAAACAGGCCAAGGGAGATGATCGGTCGCTGCGGGAGTATGCGAAGGACTCCGGCGTCGATGCCGCGATCATTTCCAAGATCATCAACGGTACATACGCCCCCAAGAAGCCCGACATCTACTTGAAACTAACAAGCCCTCAGGCTTCCCCACGCGGAGATGTCACTTACGAGCAATTAATGGAAGCTGCAAGCACGACCAACACATCCCGGTCGTACCAGGCTGGGATCGCCGCAGGGATGGCCACAACGGCATCGATCCTTTCAGTGGTTGGAGGCGTGCCCGTTACTGCGCTGGCTACTAGTCTGGCAAGTTTGGTTGCCGCGATGACCGCAGTCGATGGTGCAAAGAAAGCAGCCACGAAGAAGGAAAAGCAGAAGGACATGCTGACCTTCAACAATGACCGGCTTCTCGAGTTCGAAAAAAAGCAGAAACGGTTTAGAGCTGCAGCACTTGGGATAATCATCACCTCCCTCGCAAAACGGGGCATTGCCTGCAAGGTCGAAGATGTCACTAAGCTTGACTTAGTAAGCGCCCGGCCAGATGAATGCCTTACACTTTCAGGCCTCCCAATTTCAAGCTGGTGGTTTTCGTTCTGGGCGAAGGACAAGGAGCTTGATGAGCGAGCCCTTGTCTTCAAAGAAGATCGAGCGCAGGTAATGTTGTCGCGCTATACACCGATCTCTGCCGATCCTGAGCGAAAAGTATCGATCGTGGTGGATGATGCTGAGATGTATGAGGAGTTGGCTAAGTACAAAGGCCAGACCTCATACCGCGGTGAAATGTCGATCATCCTCGTTGACCAGAGCGGCTTCGAGGTTATCAAAGAAGAGTACGTGGCCCATTATGAGGAGACGGATACAGCGCGAGAGCTGCACGTCGTATAATTTGAAAGGAGCATGCTTATTTTGAAGGAAACAGCCACCCATAGCGAAAACAGTCAGGACCAGGGGATCAAGGCCTGGTGGAGAAAGAACTGGAAAAAGGTTGTTGCAGGCGTTGTAGTCGTTGGCGGAACCATTCTTGTCATCAAGAACTGGGATGAGATTGTGGCAGTTGCAGAAAAACTTGCGGCCACGCTGAAGCCGGAAGCGAAGGTACCGACCCCTGTGGCCGTTCCAAATGTGGTCGAGGAAATCGACATGACGCCGGTTGCTGAGCTGGCAAAGGAAGTAGTCCGGAAATCTCCGGAGGCTCCGTTCGATGTGATCGCCCACATTCGCACTCTGCCAGAAGGCTGGCATGCATCCCCGGAAAAGATCGCGGAGGCTGCAGAGCTCCAGATAGTGCTGCTGCCGAACCAGACCCTCGTTGATGCCTACACCAAAGGCATCAAAGTGGCGTGAGGAAGGAGGACAAAAGCTATGGATGAGATGGTAAATGCAACCGGCATGAACTGGGCCGGGCTGTTTTCCGGAATGACAAGCGGCGACAAGACCTTCTTAGGATTTCTCGGAATTATGGGGTTAGCTTACCTTGGTAAGCTGTACTTCGACAGCGTTGATAAGGCCATGGAGCATGGTTATGATGCGACCATAACCTCGACCAAGAACGGCAGCATCCGCTTCACGAAAGGGTATGCGGAAATAGAAGAACAGACTGAGGAAGAGGTGGAGGAGGCCGAGACCACCGAGAACCTCTGATGATAACTAGTCAAAACAGCGCCTCATCACTGGCGAATGTCAGGATGAGGCGCTAAATTGTTTCGAGATATAGATATGGGAATTTCTTCATAAATGCATGACCGGGAAAAAGGCGGAAAACAAAAAAACAAGGAACAGCCATATAGACCATTCCTTTCAAAAAAGCTGAAGCATTTTTTTACAGTAGAGTTAATATACTACGGAGTTACCCAGAAGTCAATAGTTTTTTTGTCAGTCCCAGCAAAAAGTTATAAGCGTTGCAGATGTAATCGTTCCCTGCATAATAATCTTTATGATCGGTAATAGTGTCAAGGTCATCGCAAAAGACCTGCAACACCTCTAGCTTCTTCTTTTCGGGAACGATCTTATCAATCCAGTAGAACAAATTGATCAGGCGGTTCAAGACAGGAACTTTTTTCATATTTTTACTGAAATGAAAATCACCGTCTTTTTTCTTATCCAGCCATGCCTGAACGTCTTTTGTGAGAAAGAGAAAGTCTTTGCCAGACGTTTTCTCTGGGACAAGGCTAGCGATTATGCAATTGTTGTGAGCGCATGCATTTCTCAGTTCTCTTATTTTGTGTAGTTCTCCCACCTCATTCTTCCCCTTTGAGATGGGTTTTTCCATAGGTTCTTTTCTCCAATTCTCAGGATAAAAAATGAATTCATAGAAATCAATTAGTTTTCCAAAGTCAAGGAGTTCAGTGAAAATCCAATACGGGCATGTTTGTAAAAACCATTCTGGATGATCAGGGTCAACAAGAACATCGTCTTTAACAATATTCTTTAAAAATGGAGTTTCGAGCTTTTTTATAAACCCATCAATCAGGGCAGTGTCACGGTGGCTATCACTAAGATCCGTTTGATGGCTAAGGAAACTGGATACTGCAGAATACCCATCGTCATTATCGTCGAGATACTGTTTGAGTTGCGTCTTGAACTCATGTTCAAAATTGATGCAGAGTTCAAGGATCATTTTTCGAAGTTTGGTGTCTACTTTGGATAAATCGTATAGGTATGCAAAATCCAGGTTCGCATATTTGCTAGGCGTATTGCCCTCCACGTAATTGCACTTATAAGAAGATAGCCGAAAATAATTATTCCTTTTGAGCCGACGAATTGCCTCTTGCTCGGGGCATATTTCAAACTTGATTCCATGCTCCTTCATCAACTCAATGATTTCTTCTAAGGAACGGCTCGGATTGCGCCGCCTATATTCTTCGGTGTTCATATTTTGAACAGCATCTGCCATACTTTACAACCCCTGCCGTAGAGCAACTCATTGCCCTTGGTTTGATTACAGTAAATTATAGCATCATGCAAGGAAAATGTAAATAAATAGAGCCTCGGCAGAGCCCTGAAACTCTGCCGAGGCATAAGCTTTGGTGGGAGAAGTTGGATTTGAACCAACGTAGGCCGAAGCCAACGGATTTACAGCCCGCCCCTTTTGACCAGACTCAGGCATTCTCCCATATGGTGGGCTCTCCAGGAATCGGACCTGGGACGCGCAGATCTTCAGTCTGCCGCTCTACCAACTGAGCTAAGAACCCATGGGGTGCGTGGCCGGTCTCGAACCGGCGACCTCCAGGGCCACAACCTGGCGCTCTAACCTTCTGAGCTACACGCAACATAAATGGTTGCAGGGGCGGGAGTTGAACCCGCATTGGACAGCTTATGAAGCTGTTGCATTGCCGGTCTGCCACCCTGCATCGGTACGCCCCGCTGCGTTGCAAGCCGCCCTCCTTTTTGAGGAGACACAAAGAACCTTGTGATACGGGGCATGGTGCACGAAGTGAGACTCGAACTCACAAGCCCATGACGGGCACCAGATCCTTAGTCTGGCGCGTATTCCAATTCCGCCATTCGTGCATATTGGTGCGCCTTGAGGGGATCGAACCCACGACCTTCGGATTAAGAGTCCGCTGCTCTACCAGCTGAGCTAAAAGCGCATATGGCGCGTCCTGCAGGACTTGAACCTGCGGCATACGGATTAACAGTCCGTCGCTCTACCGACTGAGCTAAGAACGCATATGGTACGCCCTGCGGGGCTCGAACCCGCGACCTGCGGTTTAAAAGACCGCTGCTCTACCAACTGAGCTAAGAACGTACATGGTGCACAGAGCGGGAATCGACCCCGCAAGCCTTGTAGGCGCCGGCGTCTGAGACCGGCCTGTCTGCCAGTTCCAGCATCTGTGCATATGGCGGAGTGAGAGCGGCTCGAAC